>NZ_VOQR01000001.1:0-62500 GCF_007995065.1 Sphingomonas ginsenosidivorax
GGGACGGCCTATAGCCAGACGCTGACCCGCGGGGCGGCGCGACGCCTATGCCTTCGCCGCAACGGGCCTGCCGACGGGCCTGGCGCTGGCGGCCGACGGGACGCTGTCGGGCACGCCGACCCAGGCCGGCAGCTTCTCCGTGGACGTGACGGCGCAGGACAGTTCGACCGGCGTCGGGCCGTTTTCGGGTACGCGAAACTATACGCTGAGCGTCGCCGCCCCACGACCCCCGACCACTCGTCGTGGCGGCCCGTGACGCTGCCCGCCGCGACGGTCGGCGTCGCGTACGGCGAGACGGTCCACGGCAAGCGGGGGCAGCGGCCCATATTCCTTCGCCATCACGTCGGGCGACCTGCCAGGCTGGCCCTGTCCGGCGCCGGCGCGCTCTCGGGCACGCCGACTGCCGGCGGCAGCTTTGGCATCACGATCACCGCAACCGACGCCGGCGGCTTCACGGGCGTACGCGACTATACGCTGACGGTTGCGGCACCGACCGTGACGCTGACACCTGAGACCCTTCCCGCGGCCAGGCGGGGACCGCGTACGGCGCGACGATCACCGCGACCGGCGGCACGGCGCCCTACACCTATGCGGTGATCGGGCGCGCTGCCGTCCGGATTGACGCTGTCGGCAAGTGGGACGCTGCGGGTACGCCCGAAGCGAGCGGCAGCTTTCAGCTCGGCGTGACCGCGACCCGACAGTTCGGGCGGCAGCGGGCCGTATGCCGGGACGCGCAGCTACACGCTGGCGATCGCCGCACCGGCCTTGACGCTCGCACCTGCGACGCTGGGCAACGCGACTGTCGGGGTGGCCTACAATGCCGGGGATTACGGCGAGCGGCGGCACCCGCGCCCTATGCCTATGCGGTGACCGCGGGTGCACTGCCCGCCGGGGTGACGCTTGCCGCGGACGGCACGCTGTCGGGAACCACGACCGCGGGCGGCACATACGCCTTCACCGTGACCGCGACCCGACGCGACCGCGGTCGGGAGCGGCGGGCCGTACAGCGGTATCCCGCGTCTATACGCTGGTCGTGGCGGCACCGACTGTCGTGCTGGCACCGGCCAGACTGCCCGCGGGGCAGGCGGGGGTGGCATACAGCCAGACGTTCCTCGCCATCGGGGGCACCGCACCCTACACATTCGCGGTCACCGCGGGTGCAACTCCCGTCCGGGTGAGCCTGTCGGCGAGCGGCACGCTTGCGGGGACCCCCAGCGCGGGCGGCAGCTTCCCCCTTCCAGCGTGACCGCGACCGACAGTTCGGGCGGCAGCGGGCCCTATGCAGGGACGCGCAGCTACACGCTGGGGATCGGCGGACCGACGCTGGCGCTGACGCCAACGTCGCTGGCGAGCGCGACCGTCGGGGTAACCTACAGTGCGAGTATCGCCGCGAGCGGCGGCACCGCGCCCTACGCCTATGCGGTGACCGCGGGCGCGCTGCCCGCCGGGCTGGTGCTCGCCGCCGACGGGACGCTGTCCGGCACGCCGACCGCGGGTGGCAGCTTCGGCGTCACAATCACCGCGACCGACGCCGGCGGCTTCGCGGGCGCGGGGGCTATACGCTGGTCGTTGCAGCACCGGCCGTTTCGCTGGAGCCGGCAAGCCTGCCGGCGGGGCAGACGGGCACCGCGTACAGTCAGGTGCTTCTCGCGACCGGCAGCACGGCGTCCTATAGCTACGCGGTCAGCGCGGGCACGCTGCCGGCCGGGTTGAGCCTGTCGGCAAGCGGCACGCTCGCAGGGACGCCGAGTGCGAACGGGAGCTTCGCATTCAGCGTGACTGCGACCGACAGTTCGAGCGGCAGCGGGCCGTATGCCGGGACGCGTAGCTACACGCTGACCATCGGTGCGCCGACGCTGACGCTGGTGCCTGCGACGCTCGCGAACGCGACCGCGGGGGTGGCCTATAGCGCCAGCCTCACCGCGAGCGGCGGTACCGCGCCCTACGCCTACACGGTTACCGCGGGCGCGCTGCCCGCCGGGCTGGCACTCGCCGCCGACGGGACGCTCATGGGGACCGCGACCGCGGCCGCGGCCGGCACGTACGGCTTCACCGTCACCGCGACCGACGCAACCGCGGCGGGCAGCGGCGGACCCTATAGCGCCTCGCGCGCCTATACGCTGGTCGTGGCGGCTCCGACAGTAATCCTGGCACCCGCGAGCCTGCCGGCGGGACGGGTGGGAACCGCATACAGCCAGACCCTCATAGCGGTCGGCGGCGCTGCGCCCAATGCCTTTGCGGTCACCGCGGGCGCGCTACCGTCCGGGGTGAGCCTGTCGGCGAGCGGCACACTGGCGGGTACGCCGAGCGCGAGCGGCAGCTTCACGTTCACCGTGACCGCGACCGACAGTTCGAGTGGTAACGGACCCTATGCCGGAACGCGCAGCTACACGCTGGCGATCGGCGCAGCCACGACCACGCTGACGCCCGCCCCTGCGACGCTGACGGGCGCGACCGTCGGGGCAACCTACGTCGCGAGTATCGCCGCGAGCGGCGGCACCGCACCCTACGCCTATGCGGTGACCGCTGGCGCACTGCCTGCCTGGCTGGCGCTCGCCGCCGACGGGACGCTGTCGGGGACGCCGCTCGCAGGCGGCAGCTTCACCTTCGGCGTCACCGTGACCGACAGTTCGGGCGGCAGCGGACCCTATGCCGCCACGCAGGACTATACCGTCCGGGTCAAGGCGGCGGTGCAGCCGATTGCCGTGGATACCACCCTGACCGCCAAATACGGGGCGGGGCCGACGCCGGTTCCGCTGCAGCTGAGCGGGCCTCCCGCCGTCGGGGTCGCGGTCTCGAGTCCGCCCGCGCACGGCGCTGCCGTCGCCGGCGGGATGTCGATGACCTACGCGCCCGCGCCCGGCTATGCCGGGACCGATCGCTTCACCTACACCGCGTCCAACGGGGGCGGTACGTCTGCGCCCGCTACGGTGACGGTCACGGTGACGCCGCCGGCGGTACCGACCGCGGCGGACCAATCGGTCACCACCGCCTACGGCACCGCGACCGGCATCGATCTCTCGGGAGCGATCGCAGGCGTACACACCGGTATCGCCATCGCCAGCGGGCCGTTGCATGGCACCGCGAGCGTCAGTGGCGAGGTGGTGCGCTACGCTCCCACGGCCGGCTATTACGGTGCGGACAGCTTCACCTATACTGCCACCGGCCCCGGGGGCGTGTCGGCGGCGGCAACGGTGACGATCACGGTCGGCGTGCAGGCGATCGCGATCGCGCCCGACTCGCTGGCGGCGGGACAACAGGGCATGGCCTATTCCGCGACCATGTCCGCCAGCGGCGGCGCTGCGCCGTATCGCTACGCGAGCACGGGCGGGGCGTTGCCGGCAGGGCTGGCGCTGTCCGCCACGGGCGAACTGGCCGGAACGCCGACGCAGAGCGGCAGCTTCGCGATCGCGATCACCGCGACCGACAGCTCGACCGGTGCCGCGCCTGCGTCGGCCGTGCGCACCTACACGCTGGTGATCGCCGCGCCGCCGGCCCCGATCGCCGCCGGGACGTCGGTCACCGTCACGAGCCCCGCCGGCGGCACGCGGTCCGTCGATGTCACCCTGTCCGGCCTGGTCAGCGGCGTGTGGACGAGTATCGATCTCGCCACGCCGCCACTCCGCGGCACGGTGACGCTGGCGACGACGCCGGCGGGTGGCGCGGGCGGGCAACCGATCGTGGTGGCCACCTATACCCCGCCGATCGGCTATCGCGGCCATGACGGCTTCACTTTCGTCGCCTTCGGACCGGGAGGGCGTTCCGCTCCGGCCACCATCGCGATCACGGTGCTCGGATCGCCGCCGGTCGCACCGACGTTGACGGCAGGCACCGGGCAGAACGTGCCGGTGACGGTCGACCTCACGACACAGGCGCGGGGCGCGCCCTATACCGGAGCGGCAATCGTCTCGGTGAACCCGTCCGGCGCGGCGACGGCGGCGCTGATCGAAGGCGGCGTAGTCGACGCCCGCACCTATCAGATGCGGATCACGCCCGAGCCGCGCTATAGCGGTACGATCGTCGTCACCTATACCCTCAGCAACGCGGTCGGGACGTCCGCGGCGGCGACCGCCACGGTCACGGTCACGGCGCGTGCGGATCCCGCTGCCGACCCGCTGGTGCGCGGGCTGGTCGGGGCGCAGGCCGAAGCGACGCGCAGCTTCGCGGCCACGCAGCTCGGCAATTTCGCCCGCCGCAACGAGGCGCTGCACGGCGGCGGCGCGAGCAGTACCGCGCGGCCGTTCGGGGTATGCTTCACCAACGGGTTTGGCCTGTACGGCGGCTATGGCGGTTATCCGCCCAGCGGCATCGACCGCGAGACGGCGCTCAAGATGGAGCACGCAACCGAAGTCGCCGGTGCGGAGGCCGCGTATGGCGCGTATGGCCGCCCACCCACCGGCTTGGCCGGGTTCGGATCGGACGGGTACGGCGGGCTCGATGATAGGGTCGGAATCGGTAACCGAGATGGAACCGGCAGCGGACGCTCCGGGCGCGGCGCCGCAACGCCGTCGCGTACCGAGGCGACGGCGCCGGGCGTCCTGGGCGCGCAGGGCGGTTACCCGCGCGGGTCTTCGGCAGCCGCTGCGGCCGGAGGTGGTGACCGCAGGATCGGATCAATCGCGATCTGGAGCGGCGGGGCGATCACGGTCGGGTCGCGCGACGCGACCACGCGACGCGTCCACCTCGACGTCACGAGCGGCGGACTGAGTGCGGGAAGCGACATCAAGCTAGCCGACACGCTGACGGTCGGGATAGGCGGCGGCTATGGCAGCCAGCGGACCCGGATCGGCAAGGGCGATGCGCGGCTCGACGGCGATACCTGGGTCGGCGCGCTGTATGGCAGTCTGGCGCCGTTGCCGGGGACGTTCGTCGACGGCGTGATCGGCTATGGAGGCGTCGATTTCGACAGCCGGCGGCTCGCGGCGAATGGCGGGATCGGCGTCGGGCACCGCGACGGCACGATGCGGTTCGGTTCGCTGGCTGGAGGGCTCGATCGGCAGGGGCCTGGCGGCATGGTCTCGGCCTATGGCCGCGTCGAATATCTAGCCGCGACGCTCGACGCGTATCGCGAGACGGGGGCGGGCCTGTACGACCTCGCTTATGGCCGCCGCACGCTGGATTCGCTGTCGAGCGTCCTCGGTGGGCGCGGCGCGATGTACCGGCCGATCGACTTGGGGGTCGTCAGCCCCCGGCTCCGCTTCGAATGGCGCCACGATTACCGCGGGCAGGGCGGACAATGGCTCGATTACGCAGATCTTGGTGGACTGGCGCGCGTCGTCGAGGGCGACCGCTGGCCGCGCGACGAATTCAACCTCGAGCTCGGTATCGGTCTGCAAACCGAAACCGACTGGACGTTCGGCGTCGATCTCGGGGGACTGTTGGCCAATGGCAGCCGGGTCGGGACGTTGCGGGGGACGATCGGCAGGAAATTCTAGCGTGCGCCAGTACCATCATCTGGGCGCGATTGCATTTAGTGCAACTGTAATGAGGCGCATTGCACTTGCGAGCTAGCGTGCTGCGATGCACAAGGAGCGTGCCTTTCAGGCATCCTCTCCTAAAAACTTTGGCTGGTCTCACGACCGGCCTTTTTTTTTGATTCGATTTGGCGCATGCTGGCCGTGCCGTCGCTAGCCGTAACAAGAAAAGAAACGTGCAGGAGTGGTGCCGCCGGGAAAACCGGCACCGGCCGGACGACCGCGCGGGGGATGAGCGAGACGCTCTCCCCCGCACTGCCCAACCAGCGGCTCTCCTTTTGATCGAAGCGCCTAGTCCCGGTGGACGCCGCGCCTCCGATGACGGCGTTACACGCCCGGGCCGCCATCGCCTTCACTCATCCGCATCCTGGTGACCTGCCCGGTCAGCCGGCCAGTACGGCGCAGGCTTCTCCGATCGCTGCATGGACGCGGTCCAGGTCGGAAGGGGTGATGCTGTAGGGGGGCATGACGTAAACGGTGTTGCCCAGCGGGCGCAACAGCAGGTCTCGGTCGCGGAAGAATGCGAGGAGGCGGGGGCCGAGTTCGGAGAGATAGGCCGCGTTGCCGCCGAGCTCCAGCGCGATGATCGTGCCGAACGCGCGGGCGCCGGTGACGCCGGGCAGCGTCGCGAGCGTCGAAAGGCCGGCCGCCTGGCGCGCGGCGAGACCGGCGACGCGTTCGAGCACCGGCTCGTCGCGCCAGATCGCCAGATTGGCGTTCGCCGCCGCGCAGGCGAGCGGGTTGGCGGTGTAGCTCGACGAATGGAAGAACATCCGCGCGCGGTCGGTGCTCCAGTGCGCCTCGAAGATCGGCTCGATCGCCATCGTCACCGCCAGCGGCACGGCGCCCCCGGTCAGCCCCTTGGACAGGCACAGGATGTCGGGCACGACGCCGGCCTGTTCGCAGGCGAGCAGCGTGCCGGTCCGGCCCCACCCGGTCATCACCTCGTCGGCGATGAAGAGTACGCCCGCGGCAGCGCAGATCGCGCGCATCTGCGCCAGGACGTGTGCCGGATAGAACAGCATCCCACCCGCGCCGAGGACCAGCGGCTCGACGATGAACGCCGCCGCACCGTCAGCGCAGGCGCGCTCCAGCGCGTCGAGCGTCGCCTGCTCGTGGCCCGGTGACGGAAACGGCACCGTCGCCACGTCGAACAGCAGCGGCGCATAGGCCTGGTTGTAGACGCCGCGCGCGCCGACCGACATCGCGCCGATCGTGTCGCCGTGATAGCTGTGTTCGAGCACGACGATGCGGTGGCGCGGCTCGCCGCGCGCGGTCCAGTAGCCGAGCGCCATCTTCAGCGCGACCTCGACGCTGGTCGATCCCGAATCGGAGAAGAATACGCGCGTCAACGCCTCGGGCATGATCGCGCGCAACCCCTGCGCCAGGTCCTCGGCAGGCTGGTGCGTCCAGCCGGCGAAGATGATCTGGTCGAGCCGCTCGGCCTGCTCACGCATCGCGGCGACGATGCGCGGGTGGCAATGGCCATGCGTCGTCACCCACCAGGACGAGATCGCATCGACGATCCGCCGCCCGTCGACGGTATGCAGGATCGCGCCCTCGGCATGCGTGACCTGCGGGATCGGCTCGCCCAGCCCGTGCTGCGTGAACGGATGCCAGACCGCGCTCATGCGAAATCGCCCAAGTCGAACGCATCGGCGAACGCCGCGGCGAGCGTGGCGCCGTCGAGCGGGTCGAGCCGCGGCAGCCGCCCCAGCCGCCGCACGCCACCGATGGCGGCGATCGTCGCCTCGCTGTCCTCGACCGCGTCGCCGATGAAGGCGATGCCGAGGATCGGCACGCCGCGCGCGCGCAGCGCCTCGATCGACAACAGGCTGTGGTTGATCGTCCCGAGCCCGGTGCGCGCGACCAGCACGACCGGGCGTCGCCAGCGCGCGAACAGGTCGGCGAAGGCCAGGTCGCGGGTGACGGGCACCAGCACGCCGCCGGCTCCCTCGACCACCAGCGATCCGTCGACCACGGGCAGCGCAAGGCGTTCGGTGTCGATCGCGACTCCGTCGATCTCGGCGGCACGGTGCGGCGAGCACGGGGTCTGCAGCACATAGGCGCTGGGCACGATCCGCGCGACGCCGAGCCGCGCGACGGTATCGAAGTCGCCGCCGCCGTCGAGCCCCGCCTGGATCGGCTTCCAGTAGGAAGCGCCGAGCGCAGCGGCGAGCCCCGCGGCGAAGACGGTCTTGCCGATGTCGGTGTCGGTCCCGGTGACGACGAACGTGCGGGTCATTGCAGGCTCTCCAGCGTATCAGCCAATGCGGTGATGTCGGCGTCGGTGACGTTCAGCGTCAGCGAGATCCGCAGCCGCGAGGTGCCGACCGGCACGGTGGGCGGACGAATGCCGCGGACGTCGAAGCCGGCCGCCTGCAGTGCGCTCGCCAGCCGCATCGTCGCGGCGTCGTCACCGATCACCAGCGGCAGGATCTGCGATCCGCTCGGCGCGACGCCGCACGGCGCCAGCTTACGTTCGGCGAACGCGACCAGCTGTCGGAGCCGGTCGCGTCGCGCGGGCTCGTCGGCGACGATCCGGAGCGATTCGCGCACCGCACTCGCCATCAGCGGCGACGGGGCGGTGGAAAAGATGAAGCCGCGCCCACGATTGACCAGGAAATCGCGCATCGTCGGCGGACCGCACAGCAGCGCGCCCTCGCAACCGAGCGCCTTGCCGGCGGTGTGGAGCGTGATGATCGAGGCCCGGTCCGCGAGTTCCGCGGTCAGGCCGCGGCCGTCGGGGCCAAGCACGCCGGTCGCATGCGCCTCGTCGATCAGCAGCACGGCGTCGTGGCGCTCGGCGACGACGGCGAGCGCGGCGAGCGGCGCGCGGTCGCCATCCATGCTGTAGAGGCTCTCGACCGCGATCCACGGCGTGCCCGTGCCACCGCGGCGGCGCCAGTCGCGGATCTTATCCTCGGCGGCATCGGCGTCATTGTGCGCGGCGGACACGCAGGTCGCGCGGCCCAGCCGCATGCCTTCGTGCGCGCTGGCATGGATCAGCGCGTCGTGGACGACCAGGTCGCCGGTCTGCGGCAATGTCGCGAACAGGGTCGTGTTGGCGGCGAACCCGCTGGCGAAGACGAGCGCGGCCTCGCTGCCGAAGAACCGGGCGGCCTCGTCCTCCAGCGCTTCGTGCTCGTCGCAATTGCCGCGCAGCAGGCGCGAACCACCCGATCCCACCGGAACGCCGCGCGCGAGCGCATCGGCGACAGCGGCCCGCAGCCGCGGTGACTGCGCCAGTCCGAGATAGTCGTTGGAGGAGAAGTCCACGCCCGTCCGGGGGCGCAGCGAACGCAGCCGGTCGCGCGCCCGAAGCGCGGCAAGATCGGTACGGTGCGGGTCGAGCGTCGCCATTCCGGTCCCCTAACCGCATCCGCGCGCCATGCCGACCCGTATCTGTCCTGCGTGTCTTGCGGCGGGCAAAGATCAGTTAACTTCGTCGGGGTAGCATCGCGATCATGGAACTCTCTGTCAGGTCGATTGGCCGGACGGCGGTTGTCGTCGCCGTCTACTTCGCCAGCGCGATGGCTGCCGTCATGACGACTCGCTTCGGCGGCGGCGTCGCCTGTGTTTGGATCGCGACCGCGGTGCTGGGTGCGGCGCTGGTCACCAGCCCGCGCCGCGACTGGGTGATGCTCTGCGTCGGCTGTGGCCTTGCCGGCGTGGTCGCCACCGCGTCGTTCGGGCTCGGCTTGCGGGCGGCGCTGCCGCTCGGGCTGCTCAACGTGGTCGAGGCAGTGACGGGCGCGGTGCTGTTGCGCTGGCTCGAGCGGCGGCATCAGGCCGGCGATCCGGTCGGCCGGCTGGCGATCCTGGTTTTCGCGACCGCGGTGGTGGCGCCCGTCATCGGCGCGACGGTGGGCGCCGCGGTCGCCGCCTGGGTCGGCAGCGGTGGTTATTGGATCAATTGGGTCCGCTGGTACGCCGGCCATTCGCTGGGCACGCTGACCTTCATGCCGGTGTTCGCGATGTTCCTGTCGGGCAACGTCCGACGCACGGTCTCCAGGGCGTCGCGCCGGCAGATCGCCGAGAGCGCGGCGTTGTTGATGCTGGTCGTCCTGACGACGCTCGCGGTCTTCCTGCAGAAGACGCTGCCCCTGCTGTTCGTGCCGATCCTGCCCGTGATCCTGGCGACCTTCCGGCTGGGCCGCCTGGGGGCGGCGCTGTCGATCGTGTGCGTGGCGGGGATCGGTGGCGTGCTGACGCTGAAGGGCTTCGGGCCGGTCAACCTGGTCGGCGGCGACATCGTGTCGCGGGTGCACCTGTTTCAGTTCTACCTCGCCGCGACGGTGATGACCGCATTGCCCGTCGCGGCCGACCTGGCGCGGCGCGACCGGCTGTACGCGCGGTTGCGCGACAGCGAGGCGCGCTACCGGCTGCTGACCGACAATTCGACCGACATCGTGATGAGCCTGCACGTCGATGGGACGGTCCGCTATGCGTCGCCGTCGATCACGCAGCTCGGCGGCTATGCGCCCGACGATGTCATCGGGCGCAACGCGATCGACCTCGTGCTCGAATCGGACCGGCTTGCCGTCTCGGCCGCGCACCGGGCGGCGGTGGCGACGCCGGGCGTGACGCAGATCGTCGAATTCCGCGCGCGGATGGCGGATGGGTCGCTGCGCTGGTTCGAGGCGCATTCGCGCGGCGTCGCCGACGAGAGCGGTGCGGCGATCGGGATCGTCAACGCGGCGCGCGACGTCTCGCATCGCAAGCAGCTGGAGGCCGAACTGACCAGCGCGGCCCTGACCGATCCGCTGACCGGGCTCGCCAACCGGCGCCGGTTCGACCTGCGGCTCGCCGAGATCCACCGCGCCGAACAGGGCGGATGCCTCGCGATCTTCGATATCGATCACTTCAAGGCGGTCAACGACCGGCATGGCCACCAGGCCGGCGACGACGTGCTGCGGACCTTCGCGACGATCGCGCGGGGGTGCGTGCGCGACGGCGATCTCATCGCGCGGCTCGGCGGCGAGGAGTTCGGCATCGTCCTGCCCGGCGCGAGCGTCGACCAGGCGCGCCTGGTCTGCGAACGGTTGCGCGCGACGATCGCGGACACCGCGTTCGCACTGGGCGAGAAGCGCACGCGGATCACGGTCAGCGCCGGCATCGCCTCGTTGGTCGGCGATTCGGATGCGGTGCTGAAGGCGGCCGACGCAGCGTTGTACCAGGCGAAGCGGGCAGGGCGGAACCGGTTGCGGCTGGCGGCGTAGGGCCCGATCAGAGGATGATCCCCCGGGTCTTTGCCGCTAAGGCGCCGCGATGACCGCGTCCGATCTCCAGTCCCTGCTCATCACCACCTTGCTGCGCGACCATGGCGGCGACCGCCGGCGGTGGCGGCTCGTGCTGGGCGAGGTGAAGGTTTATCCGCTCGCCACGCACCCGCACTGTAACTGGTCGGTGACGCCGTCGGGCGCGTTCGACGATATCGACGCGGTCGAGACGCTGGTCGACCGCGTCCGCGCACAGCATCCGATCGTGAGCCTGTGCTGACCGCACACACCCGTCTTGGCAAACCGGCCGCCACGCGGCAGGGCGACACGCAAAGGAGCGACACATGGCAAAGCAGTTCTGGGCCCAGCTGATCGAGCTGGACGAAGAGATCGAGGCCGCGAGCATCTCGGGCGCGACGGACCACGAGGAGGCCGCCGAATCCCTGGTCGCCGATTTCGTCGGCCAGATGGGCGGCGAGATCACCAAGGGTGCGGTCCGCGTCTGGGTCGATGGCGGCGCGGAGAAGGTCTATGACTGGCAGGCCGACTTCACGATTCCCGAGGACGCGGGCGACGACGAGGACGAGATCGAGGTCGAAGGTGAGATCGAGCTGCGGGAACGTATCTGACGAATCGGCAGCTCTGACGAACGGTCGTTAGCGCTCGCCCGGGCGCACACGGGTTGACGCCCGTCGGGAATACGGGATCAAGATCGCGCGCTTCGCCGACGTCCGTGCGAAGCCTTACCGGGTAGTTCAATCGATGCGCTTTCCTCGCCTGTTCGGCCTGCCTTCCAACGATATGGCGATCGATCTCGGCACCGTGAACACCGTGGTCTATCTGCGCGGGCAGGGGATCGTGCTGAACGAGCCGTCGGTGGTGGCGATCGAGACCCGCGACGGTGTCGAGCACGTGCGGGCGGTCGGCGCCGAGGCCAAGCTGATGATGGGCAAGACGCCCGAGGGCATCAAGACGATCCGGCCGATGCGCGACGGCGTGATCGCCGACCTCGACGTCGCCGAACAGATGATCAAGGTGTTCATCGACAAGGCGCATGGCGGCCCCAGCCGGCTGCCGCGCCACCCAGAGATCGCGATCTGCATCCCGTCGGGCGCGACTCCGGTCGAGCGTCGCGCGATCCGCCAGGCCGCGACGAGCGCCGGGGCCAAGAAGGTGTATCTGATCGAGGAGCCGATGGCGGCGGCGATCGGCGCGGGCCTGCCCGTGACCGAGCCGGTCGGCGCGATGGTGGTCGATATCGGCGGCGGCACTACCGAGGTCGCGGTGCTGTCGCTGCGCGGGCTCGCCTACAGCAATTCGGCGCGGGTCGGCGGCGACAAGATGGACGATGCGATCGCATCGGCGATCCGCCGCAAATACAATCTGATGATCGGCGAGGCGACCGCCGAGCGGATCAAGCTCGAGATCGGCACCGCGATGATGCCCGAGGACGGGCTGGGCAAGGTAATGCGCGTCAAGGGCCGCGACCTGCGCGCCGGCGTGCCGACCGAGATCGAGGTGAGCCAGGCCGACATCGCCGCCTCGCTCGCCGACCTGGTCGGGCAGATCGTCGAGACCGTGCTCAACGCGCTCGAGATGACCGAACCCGAACTGGCTGCCGACATCGTCGACCAGGGCATCGTCATGACGGGCGGCGGCGCGCTGCTGGCGCGGATCGACGAGGTGCTGTCGGTGGCGACCGGCCTGCCCGTGATCGTCGCGGAGAATGCGCTGACCTGCGTCGCGATCGGCGCGGGCCGGGCGATGGAGGAACCGATCTACCAAGGCGTGATGGCGGAGATCTGAGCGGTCGTTCGCGGTACGATTCAATCTAACATAGGTTAAATCTCGGCGATATACGCGTCCGATCGGCTTCCAGCCTTTTCGCACATCGAGACGTGTATGCAGACTTTTCCCAAGCCGAACAGCCTCGTCGTGGCGCGCGACCATCTCGTCCGCGCACTCGACATTCTCGACGACAGTACGGAACTGGTCATCGCAGCGCGGGTCGCGGACGTGATCGAGTTGCTGAACGCGGTGCTCCCCGCCGCCGGGGTCTAGCCCCTAGCCGACGAATGCGCGCTCGATCACGAAATCGCCCGGATTGGCGTTCGAACCTTCGGTAAAGCCGGTCGCCTCGAGCAGTTCGGCAAAGTCGCGGATCATCGCGTTGCTGCCGCACAGCATCACGCGGTCGGTCGCGGGGTCGAGCTTGGCGGGGCCTTTCAGCGGCGCGGCGAACACCGTGCCGTCGTCGATTAGCGCGCCGATCCGCTTGTGGTTGCGGAACTGTTCCTGCGTGACGGTCGGCACGTAGACGAACTGTGCCTTGGCCTCGTCGGCGATCAGCGGATCCTCGGCCAGCTGCGACTCGAGTTCTTCGTAATAAGCCAAGTCGCTGACGCGGCGGACGCTGTGGACCAGCACGATCTGGTCGAACCGCGCATAGACGTCGGGATCGCGCAGCAGGCTGAGGAACGGGGCAAGCCCGGTGCCGGTCGCGAGCAGGAACAGCCGGCTGCCCGGCAGCAGCGCGTCGCACACGAGCGTGCCGGTCGGCTTTTTGCCCAGATAGACCTGGTCGCCGGTCTGGATCTGCTGCAGCCGCGAGGTCAGCGGGCCGTCGGCGACCTTGATCGACAGGAATTCGAGTTCGTCGGCATAGGCCGGGCTCGCGATCGAATAGGCGCGCATCAGCGGCTTGGTGTCGCCCGGCAGCCCGATCATCACGAACTCGCCCGAACGGAACCGCACCGATGCCGGCCGCTCGATCGCGAAGCTGAACAGATGTTCGTTCCAGTGCCGCACCCAGGTCACGGCCGCCGACATGAAGGCGACGTTGTCGGGGATCAGCACGGGCGGGCGAGTCGTCACGGTCATGAACGCAGATTCCGGATTGGGGATGGCCGGCGGCATGCCGACAGGATTGCGGGGCGCTATATCGTCGGCACCGCGCGGGCGCACGACAAAATAATGCGGGGGAGCAATGGTTCCGCTTTGCCGCTCGGTGATAGGGTCGGCGCATCACGAGCAGCGAGCGGTCCATGCCCCAGTACGGCGACTACCAGAATCTCCTCTACGGCGCGGCACTCGGTGGGGTGCTGCCCAGGGTGCCGGTCGATTTCGCGACGCTCGAGGCGCAGGCCTGTGCCGCGTTGCCGCCATCGGTGCGCACCTATGTCCAGGGCGGATGCGGCGACGAGCATACGCAGCGGCACAATGCCGATGCGTTCCGGCACTGGGGGCTGACGCCGCGGATGATGGTCGACTGCCGCCAGCGCGACCTGTCGATCGACCTGTTCGGGATGCGCCTGCCGAGCCCGGTGTTCATGGCGCCGATCGGCGTCACCGGGATGTGCATGCAGGACGGGCATGGCGACCTCGCCGCCGCGCGTGCCTCCGCTTCGACCGGCGTGCCGCTGATGGCGTCGACGCTGTCAAACGATCCGCTCGAGTCGGTCGCGGCGGCCTGCGGCGACACGCCGGGGTTCTTCCAGCTCTATACCCCCAAGAACGAGGCGCTGACCGAAAGCCTCGTCCGCCGCGCGGAGGCGGCGGGCTACAAGGGTATCGTCGTCACGCTCGACACCTGGGTGACCGGATGGCGGCCGCGCGACCTGAATACCGGCAATTTCCCGCAGCTGCGCGGGCATGTGCTCACCAACTATTTCAGCGACTCCGTGTTCCGGTCGCTGCTTGCCGTGCCGCCGGAGCAGGACGGGCCCGCGGCGGTCCGCGCCTGGGCCGGGCTGTTCGGGCGCGTGCTGACCTGGGACGACATGCCATGGTTGCGCTCGTTGACCAAGCTGCCGCTGATCCTGAAGGGCATCTGCCACGGCGACGACGCGCGCCGCGCGATCGACCTCGGCGCGGATGCGATCTATTGCTCGAACCATGGCGGGCGGCAGGCCAATGGCGGGATCGCCGCGATCAACCTGTTGCCGGACGTGGTGGCTGCGTCGGGGAGCACGCCGGTGCTGTTCGATTCGGGCGTGCGGTCCGGCACCGACGTGGTCAAGGCGCTGGCGATGGGCGCGACGGCGGTCGGGATCGGCCGGCCGTACAGCTATGGCCTCGCGCTCGACGGCGAGGCCGGGGCGGCGCATGTGCTGCGCTGCATTCTGGCGGAAGCTGACCTGCTGATGGCGGTGAACGGCTACCCGACGATCGCCGCGGTGCGCGAGGCGGGAGTGAGCCGGCAGGGGTGAGCGCAAGAACCAATCCTCCCCTGCAAGGGGAGGTGGCTGGCGCAGCCAGACGGAGGGGTGACCCGCTCTCGATAGGCTGACACCCCTCCGTCAGCTGCTGGCTGCCACCTTCCCTTCCAGAACAGGAAAGGACTACAGCGCCGCCACGATCTCCGCGGCGATGTCCGCCGGTGGCCGAGACGCGCCGTTCTTGACAGTCGATACGCGCAGCCATTCGCCCAGCACGCGCCCCTGCGTCATCGCCGCATAATTCGCCCGCACGCGGTCCTGCAGCCCAGTATCGGCCTCGTACGCGTCGAACGTATCGTCGGTGTACGACCGCTTGCGCTTCTTGAGGATCAGCCCGCGGGCGATGTCCGCCGGGGTGTCGAGATAGATCGACAGATTGGGCGCGGGCAGCGCGAACGCGCCGGTCTCCAGGGCCGCGATCCACTCCATCATCGCGCCCGCCTCGTCCGCGGGCACCTGGGCCGCCTGATACGCCATGTTCGACGCGATATAGCGGTCGAACACCACGACCTCGTGCGCGTCGAGCGCCGCCATCAGCACGCCCCGCGACTCCATCCGGTCGAGCGCATAGAGCGTCGCCGCCGCCTTGGGCGACACCGGCCGCGGCAGCGTGCCCGCGAGCATCGCGCCCAGCGCCCAGCCGCCGACCGTCTCGGTATAGCGCGGGAACGAGATGACGCACGCGCTGCGCCCGGCGGCGAGCAACTGCTCGACCACCAGCGCGGACGCGGTCGCCTTGCCCGCGCCGTCGGCGCCCTCGATCGCGAGGAGGAACCCCATCAGGCCTGCAGCCGCTCGTGGTGGCGGATCACCTCGTCGATGATGAAGCGCAGGAACTTCTCCGAGAATTCGGGGTCGAGCTGCGCTTCTTCCGCCAGCCGGCGCAGCCGCGCGATCTGGCGCTCCTCGCGGCCGGGATCCGCCGGCGGGAGGCCATGGGTCGCCTTGTGGCGGCCGACCGCCTGCGTCACCTTGAAGCGCTCGGCGAGCATGTGGATCAGCGCCGCGTCGATATTGTCGATGCTCTGGCGGTATCCGCTCAGCAGGTCGTCGGTCATGCGAAACCCTTCGTTTCAACGTCGCGCGCCTTTTGCGGGCGTCCGGCGCGCCCGGCAAGACTTGCTTTGCGAGGGCGATGCGGCCACAGGCTCGGGGCAGATGAGCGCCACCATCCACCGCCTCGATCCCACCCGGCCGGATCCCTCGCTAGACCCGATGGTCAAGCTGGTCGCGGGCGACATGAACGCTGTCAACGCGGTCATCCTCGGCCGCATGCAGTCGGACATCCCGCTGATTCCCGAACTCGCAGGGCATCTGATCGCGGGCGGCGGCAAGCGGATGCGCCCGATGCTGACGCTCGCGAGCGCACGGCTGATCGGCTATACGGGCTCTCGCCACCACCGCCTCGCGGCCGCGGTCGAATTCATCCACACCGCGACGCTGCTGCACGACGACGTCGTCGACGGCAGCGACATGCGCCGCGGCAAGCGTGCCGCCAACCTGATCTGGGGAAACCCGGCAAGCGTGCTGGTCGGCGACTTCCTGTTCAGCCGCAGCTTCGAACTGATGGTCGAGGACGGCAGCCTCAAGGTGCTGAAGATCCTGTCGTCGACCAGCGCGATCATCGCCGAGGGCGAGGTCAACCAGCTGACCGCCGCGCGGCAGGTCGACATCGCCGAGGAACGCTATCTCGACATCATCGTCGCGAAGACTGCCGCGCTGTTCGCCGCCGCCTGCCGGATCGCCGCGGTCGTCGCGGAACGATCCGAGGCGGAGGAAGCCGCGCTCGACGCGTACGGCCGCAACCTGGGCATCGCGTTCCAGCTGGTCGACGACGCGATCGACTATGTTTCCGATGCGGGCACGATGGGCAAGGACATCGGCGACGATTTCCGCGAGGGCAAGATGACGCTTCCGGTCATCCTCGCCTACGCCCGCGGCGGGCTCGACGACCGCAAGTTCTGGAAGGACGCGGTCGAGGGACGGCGCGATACCGACGCCGACCTGGCGCATGCGATCGACCTGATCCGATCGACCCGCGCAGTGGACGATACGCTCGCGCGCGCCCGGCACTACGGCCAGCGCGCGATCGACGCCATCGGCGGCTTCGCCAACAGCGCCGCCAAGGACGCGATGATCGAGGCGGTCGAGTTCGCGGTAGCCCGCGCCTACTAACTCTTTGTCATGCTGAACTTGTTTCAGCATCCACCGCACCCCGAACGAGATCGCCCGAGGCATGGTGGACCCTGAACCAAGTTCAGGGTGACGTCAGATCAGCGGCACTTCACATTACCGCGGTCGACCGAGCGGCCGAGCAGCGCGCCGCCACCGGCACCCGCCAGCGTTCCCAGCGTCCCGCCACCGATCAGGTTGGCGAGCACGCCGCCACCCAGCGCACCGATCACCAGACCGGTCGAGCCGTCGTTGCGCTTGCAATAGGCACGGCCGTCGCGGCCGCGGTAGATGCGGTCGTTGCGGCTCAGCCGGCGCTCGCGGTAGTTGCCCTGGCGGTAGCTGTCGGACGGGTTCCAGTCGCGATTGTCGCGGTCGCCCTGCCAGCGATTGTCGCGGCCCCGGTCGCGATCACGGTCGCGGTCGTAACGCTGCGCGGTCGCCTCGACGGGGATCATGGCGGGTGCCACGACGGCCACCGACATCAGCGCGGCGATGATCTGCTTCTTCATACTGTCACTCCTGGACCTTGAGGCAGATCAACGGTCCCGGTCCGGTAAAGTTCAAACCGTCTCCGGCGCGGCCAGCGAGCAGTCGAGCCCGGTCTCGATCTGCAGCGTCGCATGGCCGATCCCGA
The DNA here is from genome assembly GCF_007995065.1 of Sphingomonas ginsenosidivorax. NCBI lineage: Bacteria > Pseudomonadati > Pseudomonadota > Alphaproteobacteria > Sphingomonadales > Sphingomonadaceae > Sphingomonas > Sphingomonas ginsenosidivorax. The sequence goes on from NZ_VOQR01000001.1 coordinate 17,723, forward strand.
ACCGGTCGTGAAGCATCGCGCGCGCGATCCCCAGGAACGCGTCGCCGGGCTGCCCCGCGGGCATCACGAGATGCGCGGTCAGCACGGGTTCGGTCGTGCTCATCGGCCAGATGTGCAGGTCGTGGATCCGAACCACGCCCGGTAGCGCGGTCAGCGCCGCCTCGACCTGGTCGTACTCGATCCCACGCGGCACCGCCGCCAGCGACATCTCGACGGTCTCGCGCAGCAGCCCCCAGGTCTGCCAGAAGATCAGCACCGCGATGACGATGCTGACCGCGGGGTCGATCCAGGTGATCCTGGTCTGCCAGATGATCAGCCCGGCGATGACTACGCCCGCGGACACTGCGGCGTCCGCCGCCATGTGGAGATAGGCGCCACGGATGTTGACGTCGCCCTTGCGCCCGCGCGCAAACAGCATCGCAGTCGCGACGTTCACCGCGATGCCGACGCCTGCGACCATCGAGACGGTGAGCCCGGCGACGGGCGCGGGATCGGCGAACCGCTGCGAGGCCTCCAGCACGATCGCGCCGAGCGCGACGAGCAGGAGAAGGGCGTTGGCCAGCGCGGCGAGGATCGTCGATCCCTTCAGCCCATAGGTGAAGCGCTTGCTCGGGGCGCTGCGCGCCAGCGTCGCGCCGCCCCACGCAACCGCGAGCCCCAGCACGTCGGACAAATTGTGCCCGGCGTCGGCGACCAGCGCGACCGAGTCGATGCGAAGCCCGACCAGAGCCTCGATGAGGACGAACACGATGTTGAGCCCGATCCCGATCGCGAACGCGCGGTCGAACGACGCCGGCGCGTGGGAATGGCCGTGCCCGCCATGCGAATGGCCCGCATGGCTGTGGCTATGGTCGTGTCCGTGATGTCCGCTCAAGGTGGCTGCTCCGCTGATTGCGTGCCGCGTAGCATCGGGCGGGCGTGTGATACTAGGACGCGGGCGCCTTCGTCATCCCGGGCTTGTCCCGGGATCCAGGGTAACGAAGCGCAACGCCCGAAACCCTGGATCCCGGGACGAGCCCGGGATGACGGAAGGCGGTGGCCTTACCCCTCGCCCGCCAACCCCTTCAGCCGGTACAGCGCCTCCAGCGCCTCGCGCGGACTCATCGCATCGACATCGAGCGCCGCCAGATCGTCGCGCAGCGTATCGCGCGCCTCTACCTCGACCTGCGCGACCGCGGCGAACAGCGGCAGGTCGTCGAGTCCCGCCGCCAGCCCTCCGGTCTTCGCGCGCCCGGCCTCGAGCTTCGCGAGCACCGATTTCGCGCGCGCGACCGTCGCCGGCGGCATCCCCGCGAGCCGCGCGACCGCGAGGCCGTAGCTGCGGTCCGCGGGACCGTCGGCGAGTTCGTGGAGCAGCACCAGCTCGCCCTTCCACTCGCGCGCGCGGACATGGTGCAGCGACAGCGCGTCGCACCGCTCGGCCAGCCGCGTCAGCTCGTGATAATGCGTCGCGAACAGGCAGCGGCAGCGGTTGTCCTCGTGGATCGCCTCGACCACCGCCCAGGCGATCGCGAGCCCGTCATAGGTCGAGGTGCCGCGCCCGACCTCGTCGAGGATGACGAACGAACGCGGCGTCGCCTGCGCGAGGATCGCAGCGGTCTCGACCATCTCGACCATGAAGGTCGAGCGCCCGCGCGCGAGATTGTCCGATGCGCCGACGCGGCTGAACAGCCGGTCGACGAGCCCCAGCGTCGCCTTGGTCGCGGGTACGTAGGACCCTGCCTGCGCGAGCACCGCGATCAGCGCGTTCTGGCGCAGGAAGGTCGACTTGCCGCCCATGTTCGGCCCGGTGACGAGCCAGAGCCGCGACGATTCGGACAGGTTGCAGTCGTTCGCGACGAACCGGTCGCCCGATTTCGCCACCGCCGCCTCGACCACCGGATGTCGCCCGCCCTCGATCTCGAAGCACGCATGATCGACCAGCGCCGGCCGTGCCCAGGCGCCTTCCGCGGCGCGCTCGGCGAGCCCAGCGGCGACGTCGAGCCGTGCGAGCGCGTCGGCGGTCGCGGCAACGCGCTCGCGGTCGGCAAGCGCGGCGGCGGTCAGTTCCTCGAGATGCGCCGCCTCCGCCGCCAGCGCATGCGCGCCCGACTGGCTGACGCGCGCCGCGACCTCGTGCAGCGCGGGGGTGTTGAACCGCACGACGCCCGCCAGCGTCTGGCGATGCGTGAAGCCGCTGTCCGCTGCCATCAGCGGATCGGCGGCCCTGGCCGGTACCTCGACATGATAGCCGAGTACGCCGTTGTGGCGGATTTTCAGCGCGGCAATGCCGGTCTTCGTGCGGAACTCCGCCTCGAGCGCGGCGATCGCGCGCCGGCCGCCCGCGCCTGCGTCGCGCAGATCGTCGAGCGCCACGTCATAGCCCGCCGCGATATAGCCGCCGTCGGAGGCCTCGATCGGCGGCGAGGGCACCAGCGCGCGCTTGAGCAGGTCGATCAGCGCGCCATGCCCGCGCAGCTGCGGGGCGAGGTCGGCCAGCAGCACCGGCGGTTCGGCGATCTCGCCCAGCCGCTCGCCCAGATGCCAGGCGCCGTCGAGCCCGTCGCGCAGCTGCCCCAGATCGCGCGGCCCCCCGCGTCCCGCCGCCAGCCGCCCGAGCGCGCGGCCGATGTCGGGCAGCGCGCGGAGCGTACCGCGCAACCGCTCACGTGCAGCCTGATCGTCGTGGAACAGCCGGACGAGGTCGAGCCGCGCCTCGACGCGGCCACGCTCCATCAACGGCGCACCGAGATCGGCGGCGAGCAACCGCGCGCCGGCCCCGGTCACGGTGCGGTCGACCGCGTCGAGCAGGCTGCCCTTGCGCACGTTCCCCGCCGCGCAGGTGATCTCTAGGCTCTCGCGCGTCGCCGCGTCGATCGCCATCGCCTCGGCCGCGCGCGACACCTGCGGCGGCCGGAGGAAGGGGAGGGCGCCCTTTGCATTATGCTCCAGATACGCGACCAGCCCGCCCGCCGCGGCGAGGCCGGCACGTCCGACCTGTCCGAAACCGTCGAGCGTCGCGACGGCGTAGAGCCGCTTCAGCCGCGCCTCGCCGGCGTTACTGTCGAAATCGCCGCGCGGGCGCAGCGTGGTCGCCGCCTCGGCGAACGCGCTCGTCTCGGCGGCAACGACCTCGGCCGCACCCAGCCGCGCGAGCTCGGCGCCGATGGCGTCCGCGGACAGCTCGACGATCTCGAATCGCCCGGTCGACACGTCCGCCGCCGCGATGGCCACGCCGCCGGCCGCCTCGCCGATCGCCACGCACCAATTGTCGCTGCGCGAATCGAGCAACGCCTCCTCGGTCAGCGTACCCGCGGTCACCACGCGGACGATCGCGCGCTGGACCAGCACCTTGCCGCCGCGCGCCTTGGCTTCGGCGGGGCTTTCGACCTGCTCGGCGACCGCGACGCGGTGGCCGGCCTTGATCAGCCGCTGCAGATACGCGGTCGCGGCGTGGACGGGGACGCCGCACATCGGGATCGGCTTGCCGTCATGCTCGCCGCGCGCGGTCAGCGCGATGTCGAGCACCGCCGCCGCGACGCGCGCGTCGTCGAAGAACAGCTCGAAGAAATCGCCCATCCGATAGAAGAGCAGGCAATCCTCGGCTTCCGCCTTGAGCCCGAGATATTGGGCCATCATCGGGGTCGGCGCAGCAGGCGGGGCAGGGGTCGTCATGGCCCCGCAGCTAGCCCAGAATGGCGGCAGCGTCAGCCGCTACGTGGCGCAAGGGGTGACGAAAGCGGCTGGCTTCCGTAAAGGCACCTTCATTCCCCGATTGCCCCAGATTGCCGAGGTTGCCCGCATGGCCGAAGAAAACACGCTCCAGTTCTCCGAACGCGAAGCGCTGCTGTTCCATTCGGAAGGCCGCCCGGGCAAGATCGAGATCATCGCCTCCAAGCCGATGGCGACGCAGCGCGACCTGGCGCTGGCCTATTCGCCGGGCGTCGCAATTCCCGTGAAGGCGATCTACGACGATCCCGCCACGGCGTACGACTATACCGCCAAGGGCAACCTCGTCGCAGTGATCTCCAACGGGACCGCGATCCTCGGCATGGGCAATCTCGGCGCGCTCGCGTCGAAGCCGGTGATGGAGGGCAAGGCGGTGCTGTTCAAGCGCTTCGCCGACGTCGATTCGATCGATATCGAGCTGAAGACCGAGGATGTGAACCGCTTCATCGACGCGGTCGAGCTGATGGAGCCGACCTTCGGCGGCATCAACCTCGAGGACATCAAGGCGCCCGAATGCTTCATCATCGAGCAGACCCTGCGTGAACGGATGAACATCCCGGTGTTCCATGACGACCAGCACGGCACCGCGATCATCGTCGCGGCGGGGCTGATCAACGCCTGCCTGCTGACCGGGCGCAAACTCGGCGAGATCAAGATGGTCGTCAACGGCGCGGGCGCCGCGGCGATCGCGTGCACCGAGCTGATCAAGGCGATGGGCGTGCGTCCCGACAATGTCGTGATGTGCGACAAGACCGGCGTGATCTACCAGGGCCGCGACGACGTGAACCAGTGGCAGTCGGCGCACGCGACGACGAGCGCGGCACGTACGCTGACCGAAGCGCTGGAGGGCGCGGACGTGTTCCTGGGGCTTTCCGCCGCGGGTGCATTGAAGCCAGAGATGGTCAAGGACATGGCCAAGGCGCCGATCATCTTCGCGATGGCCAACCCCGAGCCCGAGATCCGGCCCGAACTGGCGATGGCCGCGCGCCCCGACGCGATCGTCGCGACCGGCCGGTCGGACTATCCGAACCAGGTCAACAACGTGCTCTGCTTCCCGTTCATCTTCCGCGGGGCACTGGACGTCCGCGCGACGGGGATCAACGACGCGATGAAGATCGCCGCCGCCAACGCGATCGCCGAACTCGCGCGCCAGCGCGTGCCCGAGGAAGTCGCGCTCGCTTACGGCGTGTCGCACAGCTTCGGCCCCGCCTACATCATCCCCGCGCCGTTCGATCCGCGGCTGATGGAGGTCGTCTCCAGCGCGGTCGCCAAAGCGGCGATGGATTCGGGCGTCGCGACCAAGCCGATCCTCGACATGGAGGCGTATCGCCAGCGGCTGCGCGCGCGGCTCAACCCGACGACGTCGGTGCTGTCGATGGCGTATGAGGGCGCACGCGCGCACCCCAAGCGCGTCATCTTCGCCGAGGGCGAGGAGGAGGTCGTGCTGCGCGCCGCGATCCAGTTCCGCGAGGGCGGCTACGGCACGCCGGTGCTGGTCGGGCGCGACGACGTCCCCGATCGCCTCCGCGCGCTGGGGGTCACCGATCCGGAGAGCTTCGAGCTGCACAACAGCCGCCGCTCGCCGCTGGTGCCCAAGATGGTCGACCTGCTCTACGCCCGGCTCCAGCGTCGCGGGTACCTGCGCCGCGACTGCGAGCGGATGGTGAACCAGGATCGCAACATCTTCGGCGCGCTGCTGCTGCAGCTCGGCGAAGGCGACGCGATGATCACCGGCATCACGCGCACGTACGGCGAGACGATGCGCCAGGTCTACCGCGTGATCGACCCCGCGGCGGGCAAGACGCCGTTCGGCATCCACCTGGTCGTCGGGCAGAGCCACACCGTCTTCATCGCCGACACCGCGATCAACGAGCGGCCGACCGCCGAACAGCTCGCCGACTTCGCCGAACAGACCGCGGCCGTCGCGCGCCGGATGGGCCACGAACCGCGTGTCGCGTTCCTCAGCTATTCGAACTTCGGCAACCCGAAGGGCGAGTGGATCGACAACATCCGCGACGCGGTGACCGTGCTCGACGGTCGCCAGGTCGGCTTCGAATATGAAGGCGAGATGGCACCCGACGTCGCGCTCAACCCGAAGCAGCTGAAGAACTATGCGTTCGCGCGGCTGTCGGGGCCTGCCAACGTGCTGATCATGCCGGGTCTGCAGTCCGCGCACATCTCGGCCAAGCTGCTGCGCGAACTGGGCGGCGATTCGGTGATCGGCCCGATGCTGATCGGCATGGACAAGCCGGTCCAGGTCGCGCCGATGACGAGCACGGCGAGCGAGCTGGTGACGCTGGCGGTGTTGGCTGCGGGCGGCGTTGCGCGGTAATATGCGGTAATGCGCGGTTGAAAGGTGGACCCTGAAACGAGTTCAGGGTGACGGTAGAGTTCAAGGTGACGGTAGAAGAGCTCCGTCATGCTGAACTTGTTTCAGCATCCACGGCGCGGCAGACTTGCCGGATGCCGAGGGACCGCCAACCTTGCGTCTACATTCTCGCCAGCGGCGTCCGCGGTACGCTGTACATCGGCGTGACATCGGATCTGGGCGCTCGGCTGTATCAGCATCGAACAGGCGTCACGCGCGGGTTTGTCGGCCAGTACGCGGTGTACCGGCTCGTGCGGTACGAGATGTCCGACGACATGGAATCCGCGATCAGTCGAGAGAAGCAACTGAAGCGTTGGCATCGCGGGTGGAAGATCAACCTGGTCGAGTCGCAGAACCCAGAATGGAATGATCTGGCGCCGGGATTGGGCTTAGCCGAGCCGCTGACACCAAGGCGATAGGTGGACCCTGAAACGAGTTCAGGGTGACGGAGGGCCCGTCATGCTGAACTTGTTTCAGCATCCACCTTTCCACCTAGGGTCACGCGTCGATGCTCGTCCCCAGGCTCGCATGCACCAGCCCGCCATCGACGGTGATCGTCTCGCCCACCACATAGTCCCCCGCCCGGCTGGCGAGGTAGATCGCGGCGCCCGCCATGTCCTCGTCGACGCCGACGCGCTTCGCCGGGATGCCCTGCGCCACCGCGTCGCCGTGATCGCGCGCGGCCTTGTTCATGTCGCTGGCGAATGCGCCCGGCGCGATCGAGGTGACGTTGATGCCGTCGCGCACGAGCCGCGCTGCCATCCGCTTGGTCAGGTAGATCAGCGCCGATTTCGACGCGTGATAGCTGTACGTCTCCCAGGGGTTGAGCCGCTGGCCGTCGATCGAGGTGATGTTGATCACCTTGGCCGGCCGCTCGTGTGATCCGCCGGCCTTAAGCGCCGCGTGCATCGCCTGCGTCAGAAAGAAGGGCGATTTGAGGTTGAGATCCATCACCTTGTCCCAGCCGACTTCGGAGAACTCCTCGAACGGCACGCCCCAGGCCGCACCCGCATTGTTGACCAGGATGTCGAGTTTCGGCTCGAGCGCGGCGAACTGTTCGGCGAGCGCCTTGCACCCGGCGACGGTCGAGACGTCCTGCGGCAGCGCGATGCAGTTCGGCCCGAGCTCCGCGGCGGCGGCCTCGCAGGCGTCGGCCTTGCGCGACGAGATATAGACCTTCGCGCCCTGCGCGACGAAGCCCGCGGCGATCATCTTGCCGATCCCGCGGCTGCCGCCGGTGATCAGCGCGACGCGGCCGTCGAGCCGGAACAGGGTCGTGGTATCCATCAGGCATCCTCCATTATGTATCCGCTAGCTATCCTGCCCCTTTCATGCTGGCAAATGGCCATGGCTGCTGCCCTTTCGGGGCGCTCATCGGCGCGGCAACACGCTTCGTCGGATATGGTTCCGGCGCGGGTTCCAATTAATTTCGGGCCCGGATAGCCACACTCAACGAACGAATAGCGGCCCGGGGGCTCTCGATGAATTTCAAGGCGTTAGCAGCGCGTTTTGCGCTGGTAGTATCGTGCGGCCTGATGACGGCAACCCCGGCTGCGGCGCAGTTCTGGCAGTGCGTGACCTTCGCCCGCTCGGTATCGGGCATCGAGATCCGCGGCAACGCGAACACCTGGTGGGACCAGGCCGCCGGCCGCTACGAGCGTGGCCACGCCCCGAAGGCCGGTTCGGTCCTCGCCTTCTCGCCGACCTCGCGGATGCGCGTCGGCCATGTCGCGATGGTCAGCCAGGTCGTCAGCGACCGCGAAGTCCTTCTCACCCACGCCAACTGGTCGCGCCGCGGTGCGATCGAGACCAACGTCCGCGCGATCGACGTCTCGGCTGCGGGCGACTGGAGCATGGTCAAGGTCTGGTACGGTCCGCAGGGCGGTCTCGGCACCTCGGCCTATCCGACCAAGGGCTTCATCTATTCGGGCCATGCGCCCAAGACCGATGCACTCGATGCGCCGGTGCAGCCGTCCTACCAGATGGCCAGCGTCAAGACGCCGAGCTCGGCGCAGCTCGCGAACGCCGCGCAGCTCAAGGCAATGACCGTGCAGCACGGTCCGACCGATCCGCGCGGGATCTTCACGCTGGTGAGCGACGCCGAGTAATTTACTCCGTCATCCCGGGCTTGTCCCGGGATCCAGAGCCTCAAGCGCCATCGTTAGTAACTTTGGATCCCGGGATGACGAGGGCTGGCCGCTTACGCCGCCTTGAACGTCAGCGCCGCGCCATTCATGCAGTAGCGCTTGCCGGTCGGCTTGGGGCCGTCGTCGAACACATGCCCGAGATGCCCGCCGCAGCGGCGGCAATGCACCTCGGTCCGCGCCATCCCCAGCGTCGAATCGACCCGGGTCCGGACCGCGGTCGGCAGCGGCGCCCAGAAGCTCGGCCACCCCGTCCCGCTCTCGAACTTGGTCTTCGACGAAAAGTTCGGCAGCCCGCATCCCCCGCACGCGAACATCCCGGCGCGATGCTCGCCGTTGAGCGGGCTCGAATAGGGCACCTCGGTCCCTTCCTTGCGCAGCACGGCATAGGCCGCAGGCTTCAGCCGGGCACGCCACTGCGCATCGCTATAGGTGACCTCGAAGCGTTCGGCGGCGTGCGCGGGCTCGGAACTGCAGCCCCATAGGGCCACGCCGGCGACGCTCGCGCCGGCGACAGTGAGGAAGGTGCGGCGGTCGGTCTGTGTCATGGTCATGATGTAGGAACGAACGCCGCCGCGAACAGATGCGGCCGACAGATGCTGGGACCAAGATGCGGGTCAGCGCGCCTTTGCGCGCCGCCAGAACGGCTTGGCGCTGCCCGATTGCAGCACGCCGCGCCGGAACATCCGCGCACCCACGCTGATGAAGATCGTCACCCACAGGGCCTGCCACGCCAGCGCCGCAAGATGCGGCCACAGCACGGGCGAGTTCGCGGCATGCCCCGCCATCGCGAACGGCGACGACAGCGGGAACAGCTCGGCGAAGGTCGCCAGCGCGCTGCCCGGCTTCGACACCGCGGCGGAGGACAATGCGAACATCGCCACCTGCAGGATCGTGATCGGCAGGCTGAGCATCTGGATCTCGCGCATCGTCGACGCCTGTGCGCCGACGCCCAGGAACACCGCGCCGAGCAGCAGATACGCCATCGTGAAATAGGCGCCGAACAGCAACGCGAACATCGCCGTGCCGACCGCGGGCGCGAGTTCGCCGAGGCCAGCCGCCATCGCCGGCGGCAGGACCGACCCGATCTGCCCGACCACCGTCCCCCAGAACGCGACGAACAGTACCGCGACGCCGAACATCCCGAGCAGCTTGCCGAAGAACACCGATTCCAGCGGTACCGCGGCGGCCAGCACCTCGATCACCTTGCTGTTGCGCTCCTCGGCCATCGTGCCGACCACCTGGCCCGACAGGAACAGCGTCAGGAAGAAGATGCCGAAGACCGCGAAGAACGCCGACTGGTGCTGCCCGCCGATCGAGCTGCCCTGGCGTTGCACTAAAGTCTTGGTTGCCGCGACGGCCGGCAGCGTCCCGCCCAGCCGTTCGGCCGCAAGCGTCGATCCTGCGAGTAATGCCAGATAGTCCGCCGCGCGGTCGCCGCGCGGACCGTAGAGGATCTGCGGCCGGTCGAGCGTGCCATAGAGCACGGCGGTCGCATCGAGGTCTTTTCGCGCGAAGGCCGCACGCGCCTGTGCGGTCGGATCGCCCTCGGGCGCGATCGTCGTCAGCGCAGGCGGCGCCTCTTCGGCGCGGAAGATGGTTCGCAGCCGGCGGTCGGCGGCGGCGATCGGGCGAGCGACCGTCGCCGGCACGATCGCGACGATCCGCGCCTTGTCCTGCGCGCCGTCGGCGACGCTCGCCGCGCCCAGCCCGCCGATCGCGCCGAACGACCCCATGATCACCGGCGCGAACAGGAACAGCAGGAAGATCGGCGTGAACACCGTCGCGACGAAATCGCGCCGCGCGATCGTCAGCGTCTGGCGCAGCGTGCGGCGGAACCGGCTCTGGGACCTGCTCATGCCTGCGCCTCCTGCTCACCGACGATGCGGACGAAGGCCTCGTGCAGGCCCGGCCGCTCGATCGACAGGCCAGCGATACCATGCCCTGCGTCGATCAGCCGCACCAGCAGCCGCTCGATTCCCTCGCCCGGCAGTTCGAACCGCCATCCTGCGCCATCGGATACCGCATCGGCGGGCAGGATTCCCGCGATCGCCGGATCGGGCCGCTGCGGCGTGTAGCGGACACGCTGCGGCAGCATCCCGCGCGCGTCGTCGACCGTGCCCTCGAACCGACGCTTGCCGCCTGCGATGATCGCGAGGCGGTCGCACAGCCGCTCGGCATGGCTCATGATATGCGTCGAGAACAGCACCGTGGCGCCGCGATCGCGCTCGACCAGGATCAGCTTCTCGAGCCGTTCCTGGTTGACCGGATCGAGCCCGGAAAAGGGTTCGTCGAGCACCAGCAGGTCGGGCTGGTGCACCACCGACCCGAGCAGCTGGACGAGCTGCGCCATCCCCTTCGACAATTTGCGGATCTTCTCGTCGACCGCATGGCCGAGCCCGGCACCCTCCATCAGCGTCACCGCGCGGGCGCGCCCGGTCTTGAGGTCGAGCCCGCGCAGCGCGCCCAGGAACGCGATCGCCTCGCGCGCCTTCATCCCCGGATACAGGCCGCGCTCCTCGGGCAGATAGCCGACCCGGTCGCTCGCATCGCGCGGCGCATCGAAGCCGAGCAAAGTCCGGCGGCCCGCGTCGGGCTCGATGATGCCGAGCAGCATGCGCAGCGTCGTCGTCTTGCCCGCGCCGTTGGGGCCGAGCACGCCATAGATCGATCCGGTCGGTACGCGGATGTCGACGCCGTCGACGACCCTCCGGTCGCCGAACCTCTTGACCAGACCATCGGCGGTGACCGCCCATTCATCACGCAACGCCGATCTTCCTTCCAGGCCGAGCCGCGTGGTAGCGGGTGCGCGTGGCAGTAGACAAGCTGGAAGACCGGATCCGGGCCAAGGCCGCCGAACTCGGGTTCGCGGCCTGCGGCCTCGCGCGCGCCGACGCTGCACCGCGCGCGGGCGAGCGGCTCCACCAATGGCTCGCCGAGGGCCGCCACGGCGACATGATCTGGATGGAGGAGCGCAAGCATCACCGCGAAAGCCCCGCCGGCTTGTGGCCCGAAGTCCGCAGCATCATCGCGCTCGGGCTCAGCTATGCACCCAAGGAGGATCCGCTGCGGCTCGCGGACGAAGGCGGGGTAGGGCGCATCTCGGTCTATGCGCAGGGCGGCGACTATCACGACGTCATGAAGCGCGCGCTGAAGGCGCTCGGCCGCTGGCTCGCCAAGGAGGCGGGGTGCGACCTGAAGGTGTTCGTCGACACCGCGCCGGTCATGGAAAAGCCGCTGGCCGAAGCCGCGGGGCTCGGCTGGCAGGGCAAGCACACCAACCTCGTCAGCCGCACCGCGGGCAGCTGGCTGTTCCTCGGCGCGATCTACACCACGCTGGACCTTGCGCCGGACACGCCGGGCTCGGACAGCTGCGGCAGCTGCACCGCGTGCCAGACCGCGTGCCCGACCGACGCCTTCCCCGCGCCGTACCAGCTCGATGCGCGTCGCTGCATCTCGTACCTGACGATCGAGCATGCGGGGCCGATCCCGCGCGAATTCCGCCGCGGCATCGGCAATCGCATCTATGGCTGCGACGATTGCCTGGCGGTCTGCCCATGGAACAAGTTCGCCGCCGCAGCCCAGGCCAACCTCGCCTTTGCTCCGCGCGCGGAACTGGTTGCGCCGGGCCTCGCCGACCTCCTCGCGCTCGACGACGCCGGCTTCCGACAGGTCTTCGCTGGCTCCCCGATCAAGCGCATCGGCCGCGACAAGATGACCCGCAACGCGCTGATCGCCGCGGGCAACAGCGGCGATCCGGACCTGCTCGCGTCGGTCGCAGCGCTGCTCGACGACCCGGCCACGGTCGTCCGCGGTGCCGCAGTCTGGGCGCTCGGGCGCCTCGATGCGGCGCGGTGGCAGACTGAACGGTCCGGACGGATCGCCGCGGAAGCGGATAGCGCGGTTCTGGCGGAATGGGGCTGATGACCGCGGGCGCTGTCCGTCGGACGTCCAGTCGCGGCTTGCTGCGCCTATGAAAAAGCGGTCCGGCGGACGGATCCGCCGGACCGAAAGGATCCGTCTAGGGAGCTTCACTTCGCCCGGACGTTATGTATCTGTCTAATCCATACCAATTCGATATAAATAGCAATTTACCGATTTTGCGGCGAGCCGAGGCTAAACTCAGGCGAATCATTTTTCGTACAGTAGCATCCCGTCAACTGTTCTTCAGGTACGGAAAAAAGCATTTCGAGTGTTCTCGAAAAGCTCATGCACAACCAAATTTCCTGCGCGACAACTTCGACGGCCGGCCTTCCGACCGTCGAAATCGGATCAGAGCGCGTTGCCTGAAGCGTTCGGGTCTTCGCTGTTGATCAGGCCGGTCGTGTTCGTCGCGTCCAGCCCATCGGTGACCGAGAGGTTCGCATCGGACTCCTCGACGATAGTGTTCGATTCGGTCGTCGTGTTCGACGTGTCCGCGGTCTTCGAGCACGCCGCGACGCCGAGCGCGAGAACGGCCATCATGGGTACGAGTGCGATCTTCTTCATGGATAAGTCTCCGTAACAATCCGGGCCGAGGACGGTACACAGGGCGAAAGCCCGTTGTTCCCCCTGCAAATGCTACGCGGCGCCTCGGCAGCGCGCAATACCCTATCGGTTCGCTGGGATTTGCTGTGGTTTCCGCCGTCTGACTCCCTCGGTTCGGACTCCAGCCCTTCGCCCCACCCTTCATAAATCGCGCGAACGTCGCTATGCCGCGCGCATTGTTCCTCCGCGAAGGCGCCGCATGACCGTCATCACAGAAGCCGACCTGATCGAGAGCGTCGCCGACGCGCTGCAGTTCATCAGCTATTATCACCCGATGGATTACATCCGCGCGCTGGGCGTCGCGTACGAGGCCGAGCAGAGCCCCGCCGCCAAGGACGCGATCGCGCAGATCCTGACCAATTCGCGGATGTGCGCCGAGGGGCACCGCCCGATCTGCCAGGATACCGGCATCGTCACGATCTTCGTCAAATGGGGCCAGGAGTGCCGGCTCGACTCGACGCGGTCGCTGCAGGAGGTCGTCGATGAGGGCGTTCGGAAGGCGTATCTCAACCCCGAGAACAAACTGCGCGCCTCGATCCTCGCAGACCCCGCCTTCACGCGGCGGAACACCAAGGACAACACGCCGAGCGTGATGCATGTCGAGATGGTGCCTGGCAGCACCGTCTCGATCGACGTCGCGGCCAAGGGCGGCGGCAGCGAGAACAAGTCCAAGTTCAAGATGATGAACCCGAGTGACTCGATCGTCGACTGGGTGCTCGAGATGATCCCGCAAATGGGCGCGGGCTGGTGCCCGCCGGGCATGCTCGGCATCGGCATCGGCGGCACCGCCGAGAAGTCGATGCTGCTCGCCAAGGAATCGCTGATGGGCGCGATCGACATGGCGCAGCTCAAGGCGCGCGGCCCCAAGACCGACATCGAGGCGCTGCGGATCGAGATCTACGACAAGGTCAACGCGCTCGGCATCGGCGCGCAGGGGCTGGGCGGGCTGTCGACCATCCTCGACGTCAAGATCTTCGACTGGCCGACGCACGCCGCGTCGAAGCCGGTGGCGATGATCCCGAACTGCGCTGCAACCCGCCACGCGCATTTCACGCTCGACGGATCGGGCCCGGTGTATCTCGAGGCGCCCAAGCTCGAGGAATGGCCCGACGTCAACTGGACCCCCGACAAGGCCGCGATCCGCGTCGACCTCGACACGCTGACGCCCGAAGTCGTGCAGACCTGGAAGCATGGCGACCGGCTGTTGCTCAACGGCAAGATGCTCACCGGCCGCGACGCCGCGCACAAGCGGATCGCCGACATGCTGGCCAAGGGTGAGGAGCTCCCCGTCGATTTCCGTGGTCGGGTGATCTATTATGTCGGCCCGGTCGATCCGGTCGGCGAAGAGGTGGTCGGCCCCGCCGGCCCCACCACCGCGACGCGGATGGACAAGTTCACGCGGATGATGCTCGACCAGGGCCTCCTCGCGATGGTCGGCAAGGCCGAGCGCGGCCCCGACGCGACCAAGGCGATCGCCGAGCGCAAATCGGCGTATCTGATGGCGGTCGGCGGCGCGGCCTATCTGGTCGCGCGCGCGATCAAGGGCAGCAAGGTGGTCGGCTTCGCGGACCTGGGGATGGAGGCGATCTACGAGTTCGAGGTCAGCGACTTCCCGGTGACGGTTGCGGTCGACGCGGCGGGCGAGAACGTCCACCAGCTCGCGCCCCTGGTGTGGCGCGAGAAGATTGCGCGGGAGGGGTTGCTGGTCGGGGCGTAAGTCGGCGGTACATTCGTCACCCCAGCGAAGGCTGGGGTCTCCCGAGGCTCCTGTCCCGCGCCAGCCTAGGGAGATCCCAGCCTTCGCTGGGAGGACGGCTAAGGGGGGGAGAACTCACCGCGCCGCCATCGCCCAGCGCAACACCGTCCCCGCGCCCATAGCCCCGGCACGCAGCGCGACCTTCTCGCGCAGCGGCACCCGCAACCCGTGCATCGTCCTCGCCCAGCCCGGCAACAGGTCGACCCCCGACTGCAACAGAATCTGCTGCAGAGGCTGCGACGCGAAATTGGGGGCAGGCTGATCGAGCAGCACGCCTGCCACGTCGCGGGTCCGCGCATCGACGCGCAGCGCGCCGCGCATCCGGCGTAGATACGCCTCCACCGTGGCCCGGCTCTCCGGTACCCCCGCCGCGCCCAGCCGGCGCGCCAGATCGGCCATCTCCGCATAGTACAGGTCCTGCCGCGCGCCCGGAAACCTCGGGTCGCGGTACCGGACATGGGCGGAGAGGAAACTGCGCGCCTCGGCGACATGGACCCAGGTGAGCAGGTTGGGATCGTCCGCGCTGTACGGCGTGCCGTCGGGCAGTGTCCCTCGGACGAATCCGTGCACGCGCCGGACCCGCGCGATCATGTTTTCTGCGCTCTCGGTCGATCCATAGGTGGTGGCGGCGATGAACCGTGCGGTCCGCTTCAGCCGTCCGGCCATGTCGTCGCGGAACCCCGAATGGTCCCAGACGCCCGCCAGCACCGCCGGATGCAGCATTTGCAGCAGCAGCGCGGATACGCCGCCGATCATCATCGCGGTGAAGTCGCCATGCACCTGCCAGCTCGCGGAGTCGGGGCCGAACAGGCCATCGTCGCCGGCCGGCCGCGTCAGGTCGACCGCGGCCGCCTCGTCGGAACCCATCAGCGTCCGGATCTGGTCTTGAATGGCGTCACGCAGCATCGCGAATAATCTGGGGCGCGGCCCAGGGCGCGCCAACCGGCTGCGAGAAAATAAGGCAGAAATGAAAAGAGGTTGCCGGGGCGCATCCCTGCGACCCGACAACCTCCAGACATGGTCAGCGGCCGGAGAGCTCCAGCCCGGAGGACCATGCGAACCGCCTTGCCTGTGAATCACGCCGTTGACTGGAGGAGAAGCCCTCCCGGCGCGACATCTCGGCGTTTAGCGGCGCGTCCCCCGAACGAACCGAACCGAACTCACTGCTGAACCATGAGACATCGGATCACCTCCTTTCGCTTGTTGAAACAACGCGGCCAAGCCTGGCCGCCCCCGCAATGTGTATTGGGTAGGTCGCTGTTACAAGCGCTTATTTGGATGGTCTCGGCAAAGCGTTGTCATTGGGGGGCTAGCCCCGGCAATCCTCGGTGACGCGTTCGATTTCGGCCCAGGCGGGGAGAACGAGCGTGGCCTGTCCGGCCTGCGCCACGACGAAGCGGCCGCGACTGAATCCCATCGCCTCCAGGATCGGATCGGTGGGTGCCAGCGCGGCGGCGACATAGGGAACGGTGCCGCCGACCGGCTGCACCGGCAGGCTGCGCGTCGTGCTCGACGTGCGGATCGTTAGCGGCTGGACCGCGCTGCCCGCGCGCGACAGGAAGATCTGCCGCGCGGTCAGGTCGCAGCGCAGTGTCAGCGCGGCGTCGGTGCCCACGGCGCCGAACAGCGCGATCGATCCGCGTGCGTCGCGGCGATAGGTCCAGGTACCCGCACTGTACGGCAGGTCGCGCCAGTCTGCGGCCGGCGGCTGGGCAGGGACCGGCACGGGTCGCGGCGCAGGAGCGGGCGGCTGCGGCCGCGGAGCCGGCGGGGCTGCGACGCAGGCGCCGACGAGAAGCAGGACGGCGAGGGGGGCAAGGGCGCGCATGCCCCAAGCTATGGCGGAAGCACGGCGGACGCTCAACCCGCGGGCGTGGTCGCTCCGCGGGGAACCGCCGCGCCCTGCTACCGGTTCAGCGTCCGAACGTCTTGGAGAACCACCGTGTCCGATACCCCCGTCACCCCGACCCAGCTGCTCGTGCAGGCGAACATCTCCGGCACCATGAAGGTTGAGAGCCGGGACGGCGACTCGGTCGGATCGGTCCATGCGTTCATGGTCCACAAGGGCACCGGGCGCGTCACGCACGCGGTGCTGAGCCTCGGCGGCTTCCTCGGCATGGGCAAGAGCTTCTACCCGCTCCCGTTCGCGCTGCTACAGTTCGATTTGATCCGCGACCTGTACATGGTCACGATCGACAAGCGCGTCCTCGAAGGCGGCCCCAGCTGGGCGAACAACGCGCCGGTGTTCGACCAGGCCTATGCCGACCGCGTGGCCAGCTATTACGGGTCGAGCAGCGAGAATCTGACCGTCGGTTAAGCGGCGAACCGCGTTGCGTAGATGTCTGGTCGGTAGGATGGAACGGGAATAGCAATCCCGGTAGCTTGCGCAGCTTCCAACCAGTTCTCGATCGCATCATGAACGTTGACTAGCGCCTCGTCGGACGTGTCGCCGTGGGTGGTGCAGTATCGAAGGTCCGGGACATCCGCGATCCAGCAGTCATCGTCCTGCGACCAGAACAGATTGATGTGGTAGCGAGGCTCGCTCATGAGTCGATATGTAGGCCATGTTCGTCCAAGAGTTCAAGGAACCGCCTTGCGAGGTACGCTTTTATGGCCTTGCCGTGGGGTAAGACCGTAAAAATGCCGGGAACTTTGGGATGAGCATATTGGCGATGGCTGCCTTTGGTCCGCACATGCTCGAAGCCCGTCGCGTCGAGTAACCGTTCGAAATCCGCGAAAGAAATTGCCGCTTTCGGGTTTGCCATACGGTCGCGTAAAGTTTTGCGATGCGGGTCACCCAACCCTCCCCCTTGGCGCGATCATCGCCGAGGGTAGACGGCACCGTTACCGCCGTCAGAAAGGAAGGATCGGCATCCGACCTACCGCGACCGTGATCCCCCCATCCGCATCTTCTGGCTCTTCCCATAGCGCGTTTTGCGCGTCCCCGGCTTGCCTTCGTTGCTGCGGCCCATCATCGGCGCCTTCTGCTGGTCGGCCGGCAATCCGAGCTCGTCATTCTCCAGCTGGCGGATCTCGTCGCGCAGGCGGCCCGCGGTCTCGAACTCCAGGTCGCTCGCGGCCTTGCGCATCTGCTTCTCGAGATCCTCGATATAGGCGCGCAGGTTGTGGCCGACCATGTGCGGCCGGTCCTCGTCGATCGGGACGGTGACCTGGTCGCCGCTGGCGACGTGGGCGATGATGTCTCCGATGTTGCGTTTGATGGTGGTCGGCGTGATGCCGTGTTCGGTGTTGTAGGCGATCTGCTTCTCGCGCCTGCGCCCGGTTTCGTTCATCGCGCGCTCCATCGAGCCCGTGATGCGATCGGCGTAGAGGATGACGCGGCCATCGACGTTGCGCGCGGCGCGGCCGATCGTCTGGATCAGCGAGGTCTCGGAGCGCAGGAAGCCTTCCTTGTCCGCATCGAGGATCGCGACCAGCCCGCATTCGGGGATGTCTAATCCCTCGCGCAACAGGTTGATGCCGATCAGCACGTCGTACACGCCGAGGCGCAGGTCGCGGATCAGCTCGATGCGCTCGAGCGTCTCGACGTCGCTGTGCATGTAGCGGACCTTGATCCCCGCCTCGTGCATATATTCGGTGAGGTCCTCCGCCATCCGCTTGGTCAGCGTGGTGACGAGCGTGCGGTATCCAGCGTCGGTCGTCTTGCGCGCCTCGACGATCAGGTCCTGGACCTGTTCCTCGACCGGCTTGATCTCGACGGGCGGATCGATCAGCCCGGTGGGGCGGATGACCTGTTCGGCGAACACGCCGCCGGTCTGCTCCATCTCCCACGACCCCGGCGTCGCCGAGACATAGGTCGTCTGCGGCCGCATCGCGTCCCATTCGTTGAAGCGCAGTGGACGGTTGTCGATCGCCGAGGGTAGGCGGAAGCCATATTCGGCGAGCGTCAGTTTGCGCCGGTGATCGCCGCGCGACATGCCGTTGATCTGCCCGATCGTGACATGGCTCTCGTCGACGAACAGCAGCGCGTTGTCGGGGAGATACTCAAACAAGGTGGGCGGCGGCTCGCCTGGCATGCGCCCGGTCAGGAAGCGCGAGTAATTCTCGATCCCTGCGCAGGAGCCCGTCGCCGCGATCATCTCGAGGTCGAAATTGGTGCGCTGCTCGAGCCGCTGCGCCTCCAGCAGCTTGCCCTCGATCACCAGCTCCTTCAGCCGCTCGGCGAGTTCGTGCTTGATCGCCTCGCCTGCCTGCTTGAGCGTCGGCCCCGGCGTCACGTAATGCGAGTTGGCGTAGATGCGGATCGAGTTGAGGCTCGCGATCTTGCTGCCGGTCAGCGGATCGAACTCGGTGATCTCCTCGATATCGTCGCCGAAGAACGACACGCGCCACGCGCTGTCCTCGTAATGCGACGGAAAGATCTCGAGCGTGTCGCCCTTCACGCGGAAATTGCCGCGCTGGAACGCGGCGTCGTTGCGCTTGTACTGCAGCGCGACGAGCTTGCGCACGATCTCGCGCTGGTCGACCGTCGTACCCTTCTTCAGGTCGAAGATCATCGCCGAATAGGTCTCGACCGAGCCGATGCCGTACAGACACGACACCGACGCGACGATGATCACGTCGTCGCGTTCGAGCAGCGCGCGCGTCGCCGAATGCCGCATCCGATCGATCGACTCGTTGGTCGAGCTTTCCTTCTCGATGTAGGTGTCCGACCGCGCGACATAGGCCTCGGGCTGGTAATAATCGTAATAGCTGACGAAATATTCGACCGCGTTGTTCGGGAAGAACGACTTCATCTCGCCGTAGAGCTGCGCCGCCAGGATCTTGTTGGGCGCGAGGATCAGTGCCGGGCGCTGCACCGCCTCGATCACCTTGGCGACGGTGAAGGTCTTGCCCGATCCGGTGACGCCTAGCAGCACCTGATCCTTCTCGGCGTCGTTCACGCCGGCGACGAGCTCGGCGATTGCGCCGGGCTGGTCGCCGCTGGGCGTGTAGTCGCTGACGAGTTCGAAGCGCTTGCCGCCCTCCACCTTGGCGGGGCGTGCCGACGGGCGGTGCGGGATGAAGGTCTCGCCGGTTTCGGGCTCGGCGAGACTGGTGCGGATCTGGATGGCCATAGGTCTCGAATATGGGTTGGACGGTAGAGGGGCGCAACGGCGGAACGAGGACGGTGCCTGCCCTCACCCATCGCCGGCTGCGCCGTCTCTCCCTCTCCCATCGGGAGAGGGAAGGGGCCCACCGGCGCAGTCGGTGGGAAGGGTGAGGGCAGGTTAGTGCAGCGCCCGCACCGCTGGCGTGTCGAGGCATCGCAACAACGCCGCTCGCGCTACGACCGGCACGACAGTCGGCTTGGCATAGGCCGCCACCTCGACCGGGCGGCCGATCGCCACCGGATCGAACCCGCTCTGCCCGGTGCAGCGCATCGCCTCGGCCAGCAGCTTCGGCGGCGTGTCATACGCCTCGTACGACAGCCGGAACGTCCCCCAATGGATCGGGATCGCATGCGCGGCGCCAAGACCCTGATAGACCCGCACCGCATCGACGGGCCCGATATGGCTGCCCGAAGCCATCTGCCCGGGCGCGAAGCGGAACGCGCCGATCGGGATCAGCGCGAGCCGGATCGGCCCGATCGTCGCGGCCTCGGCAGGCCAGCGGCCGTCGCCCATCCCGGTGTCGCCCGCGAAGAACAGGTTGCCGCCCGGCAGCGTGACGACGAAGCTCGACCACAGCGCGCGATTGCGATCGGTGAACCAGCGGCTGCCCCAATGATGGTTGCGCGTGACGACGACGTCGATGCCGGGGCGGATCGCGACCCGTCGACCCCAGTCGACCGCGGTTGCCTGCGCACCCGACTGCGCGATCACGCTGTCGTTGCCAAGACTCGTGACGATCCGCGGGCGGTCGCGGCGCCAGATCGTGCCGAGCGTCTTCAGGTCCATGTGATCGTAATGATCGTGGCTGACGAGCACGAGATCGATCTTCGGCAGCGCATCGAGCGCGATCCCCGGGGCTGCGACGCGGCGCGGGCCGGTGCCCAGCGGCCCGGCCCGGTCGCTCCATACCGGGTCGGTGAGGATGTTGAGGCCCTGCGTCTGGATCAGGACGCTCGCATGGCCGACCCAGGTCACGACCATCCGCGCGCCGTCGACGCGGGCAGGCGGCGTGGCGGGGTTTACAGCCACCGAGGTCGGCCAGTCCGAGCGGCCGTCGCTGCCGGTCAGCGCGCGCCAGAAGAACCGGGCGCGTCCGCCGCCGGGTGCGCCGGTATCGGCATCGCCATCGGGGTTGGCGAAGCGCGCGCCGTCGAAATGGTCCGTCGTCGCGCCGCGATAATAGATGCGGTCGAGGAACCGCGGGACGATCGTCACCGCGAGCGCCACCGCGACGACCAGGAAAAGCAGCAGCGTACCGACGATCTTCAGGACAGACGCCAAGACAGGTTCCCACGGTCCACGTGCCGCCGCCGACAAACGCCAGGTGTCGCCGAAGGGTTCACGCAAATCCGCCGCTTGGCGCGCCGACAGATCGCCGATAGCGTGAGCGCGGGACACGAAGGGGATGATATGCGCCGACTGATGCTCGCACTGCTGCTCGCGACTGCCGTGCCGGCCACGGCGAAGACGGTGGTGGTCGAGGAACGCTCGGTCGCGGATCTCCAGGCGGACATGGCCGCGGGCAAGGCGTCGAGCGTCGACCTCACCCGCGCCTATCTCGCGCGGATCGCCGCGATGGATCGCAAGGGGCCGACGCTGCGCAGCGTGATCGCGATCAACCCCGATGCGCTGGCACAGGCCAAGGCGCTCGACGCCGAGCGCAAGGCCGGGCGCGTGCGCGGACCGCTGCACGGCGTGCCGGTGCTGATCAAGGACAATATCGAGACCGCGGACGCGATGCCGACCACCGCGGGCAGCCTGGCGCTGAAGGCCAATCTCACGCGCCGCGACGCGCCGGTGGTGGCGCGGCTACGCGCGGCGGGTGCCGTGATCCTCGGCAAGACCAACCTCAGCGAATGGGCGAACATCCGCTCGACGCGGTCGATGAGCGGGTGGAGCGCGGTCGGCGGTCTGGTCCGCAACCCCTATGCGCTCGACCGCACTGCCTGCGGATCGTCGAGCGGGTCGGGTGCGGCGATCGCGGCGAGCTTCGCCGCGGCGGCGGTGGGGACGGAGACCGACGGCTCGGTGGTCTGCCCGTCGTCGATCAACGGGCTGGTCGGGCTGAAACCCTCGATCGGCCTCGTCAGCCGCACGCACGTCGTGCCGATCAGCCATAGCCAAGACACGCCCGGGCCGATGGCGCGCAGCGTCCGCGACGTCGCGATGCTGTTGTCGGCGATGGTCGGCGCGGACGCGGCGGACTCCGCCACTGCGGGCGCCGTGCCGCGCGACTATGCCGTCGCGCTGTCGGCGAGCGCGCTGTCGGGGTTGCGCGTCGGCGTGATCCGGCCGGAGATGACCGCCGACGTCGCCGCGCGCTACCAGGCCGCGCTCGACGTGCTGAAGGCGGCGGGCGCGGTGCTCGTCGAGGTGAAGCAGCCCAAGCTGGAGGGGATCGGCGAGGCCGAACTGCTGGTGCTGCAGACCGAACTGAAGGCCGACCTCGACACCTATCTCGCCACCAGCCCGGCGCCGATCGCGACCCGCTCGCTCGACCAGGTGATCGCGTTCAACGCCGCCAATCCTGCGACCGAGATGCCGTTCTTCGCGCAGGAGACGTTCGAGGCGGCGGCCAAGACCAAGGGGCTCGCCGACCCGGCCTATCTCGCGGCGCGCGCGAAGTCGTTGCGGCTGGCGGGCGCCGAGGGGATCGACGCGATGCTCAAGGCGGCGGGTGCGACCGTCCTGGTCGAGCCGACCTATGGCCCCGCCTGGCTCAGTGAGCCGGTCTATGGCGACGAATATGGCGGGCCGAGTTCGAGCGAACTGCCGGCGATCGCGGGGTATCCGAACCTGACCGTGCCGATGGGACTGGTCCGCGGGCTGCCGGTCGGGCTGTCGTTCATCGCGACGAAGCTGGGCGAGGGCGTCGTGCTGGGTGCAGGCTATGCGTATGAACAGCGGGCGAAGGCGCGGGTCGCGCCGCGGTATCTGCCGACCGCGGATGCCGGGTCGGGACTGGAGGGTACGCGCTGACCGGCGTCAGGAGGCGGCCTTCACCCGTTCGCCGAGCGACAGCGTCTCGCCGCGGCTGACGATCACGCGGTCGCCGAGCTTGACCGCACCGAACAGCAGCTTGGCAAACGGCTTGGGCACCCCGACGCAGCCATGCGTGGCGAGGTCGGACCCGACCGGGCTGCCATGGATCGAGATCCCGTCATTGGTCAGCCGCAGCATGTACGGCATCGGCGCGTTATAGAGGTTCGAGACGTGGGTCGCGTCCTTCTGGCTGATCGCGAACACGCCGAGCGGGGTCGGCTTGTCGTCGGCGCCATAGACCATCACCGCGGTGCCGATCTCGTAGCCGCCGCGGAACACCGACAGCACCTGTGCCGCCAGGTCGACGGTGACGACGATCGGCCCGGCGGGGACGCCCGCCTCGTCCCAGTAATAGTCGCCGTGGACGAAGGGCGATTTGACCGCGAGGATCCGCTTCACGACATAGCCGGGATCGGGGGGCGGCGTCGCAGGCGCGGGCTTCGCGATCGCTGCCGGCTTGACGGGGGGCGGGGCCTTGGCGGGCGCAGGGCGGGTCGTCACCGCCGGCGCTTCCGATCCGCCGAGCACGGCGACCGCGCCGGCCAGGCCCGCGGTGCCGCACAGCACGGCGATCGCCACTATCTGCATCGCCCTGATCTTCGCCATCGAACCGACCCTTGCGTTGAACCTGCGGCATGCCGGCGATGCGCCGGCCGCGCCAGTGGCGATTGCGCGCTGTCCCGCCGCGGCACGACGTGTGGCGCCGTACATCCTGTCGCCCCGCGCGCCTAAACCCCGGGTTAACGCGCCGTTCCGAGGCCGTTCAGCCCGACTCGCCTACCGCTTGCAACACGGTCGGACAGATATGCGTTTGTGTCATGCGGATCGGGTATTTGGAGGTTCGAAATGAGCGGATTGATCAAGAAGGCAGGTCTCGGGATCGCGCTGGCGGCCACCGCGCTGACGGCGGCGGCACCGGCGGACGCGCAGCGCTGGGGTCGCGGCGGTTATGGCTATCGCCACCATCGCGGCGGCAACGTCGCAGGCGCAGCCGTGCTCGGCGGCATCCTGGGGCTCGGTGTCGGTGCGGCGATCGCGAGCAACAACAATCGCGGCCGCTATTACGACCGCGGCTATTACAATGACGGCTATTATCGCGGTCCGCCGATCCGCAACTACTACCGCGACGACTATCGTCCGCGTTGCTGGACCGAATGGCGCCGCGATGCCTATTATGGCGATCCGGTGCAGGTCCAGGTCTGCAACTAGGCACGATACGGCGTCGGGATCGTTCCCGGCGCCGTTTTTTTGTGGCGTGCGCAGGGGTGTTGCCGCTAACGCGCGGGGATGACCGAGACTCCAGAAACGCCGCAAGTCGAAGCCGTGCAGGGTGACACCCCGCCCGATCGCCTCTCGACCAACTATCGCAGCCCGTTCTTCCAGCAGGACCTGCTCGAGCGCGGCATCGGCATCCGCTTCAAAGGCGCGCAGCGCCACGACGTCGAGGAATATTGCATCTCGGAGGGCTGGATCCGCGTCGCGCTCGGCAAGAAGGTCGATCGCCACGGGAATCCGCTGACGCTCAAGCTGTCGGGCGATGTCGAGGCGTGGTTCGAGCGGCCGGCGGCAGACAAGGCCGACTAAACTCTTCCGTCACCCTGAACTCGTTTCAGGGTCCACTCGGCCCCGAGCGCTAGCGATCGTGGCGGGATGGATGCTGAAACAAGTTCAGCATGACGGAGCGCGGGCGGCGCGTTAGGCCGCCACCCCCTCCAGCGCCTCGCTAGCCTCGAGCCACTTCGCCTCGCTCGCGTCCAGCTTCACCTGGATTTCCGCGCGACGCTTGTTGAGGTCGCCCATCGACATCCGCGAGAAGCGCGGCTCGGCCTTGGCCGGATCGCTCATCGCCAGGTCGATCGCGGCGCATTCCTTGGTGAACTTGGCGGTCTGTTCCTCGACCTCGCGCAGCGCCTTGCGCAGCGCGGCGTCGTTGTTCTTCGCATCCGCCGCGGCCTTCTTGCCTGCCTTCTTGTCCGCCTTGGATGCGGCGTCACCCTTGCCCGCATCGCCCTTCAGCACGAACGCGATGTAATCGTCGAGGCTGCCGTCGAACTCCTTCGCGGTGCCGCCGTCGACCAGCACCAGCCGATCCGCGGTCAGTTCGAGCATGTGACGGTCATGGCTGACCAGCACCACCGCGCCGGTATAGGCGTTGAGCGCCTGCACCAAAGCCTCGCGCGCGTCGACGTCCAGATGGTTCGTCGGCTCGTCGAGGATCAGCATGTGCGGCGCGTCGCGCGTGATCAGCGCGAGCGCGAGGCGGGCGCGCTCGCCGCCCGACAGCTTGCCGACCTTGGTCGTCGCCTTGTCGCCCGAAAAGCCGAACCGGCCGAGCTGCGCGCGCACCGCGGCGGGCGTCGCGCCCTTCATCAGGTGCGCCATATGCTCGATCGGGGTGTCGTGCGGGTCGAGCTCCTCGACCTGATATTGGGTGAAATACCCGACCTTCATCTTGTTCGACGACGCCATCGCGCCGTCCATCGGCACCAGTTGCGCCGCGAGCAGCCGCGCCAGCGTGGTCTTGCCGTTGCCGTTGCGGCCGAGCAGCGCGACCCGGTCGTCGGGATCGAGCCGCATGTTGAGCCGCTTGAGGATCGGCACGTCGGCATAACCGACCGTCGCCATGTCGAGCGTGATCAGCGGCGGCCGCAGCTCGGTCGGGTTGGGGAAGCCGAACGACAGCGTCGGATCGTTGTAGCTCTCCGCGATCGGCTGCATCTTGGCGAGCATCTTCTGGCGCGACTGCGCCTGCTTCGCGGTCGAGGCGCGCGCGGAGTTCTTGGCGATGTACTCCTGCAGCTTCTCGCGCTGCACCGCCTGGTTGGCGCGGGCCGCCTCGATCTGCGCGAGCCGCTCGGCGCGCTGGCGCTCGAACGCGTCGTAGCCGCCGGGGTAAAGCGTGATCTTGCCGCCCTGCAGGTGCAGGATGTGGTCGACGACGTTGTTGAGGAAGTCGCGCTCGTGGCTGACCACGACGATCGTCGCCTTGTAGCCCTTGAGGAAGTCCTCGAGCCACATCACCGCTTCGAGATCGAGATGGTTCGACGGCTCGTCGAGCAGCAGCAGGTCGGGTTGCGAAAACAGCAACGCGGCGAGCGCGACGCGCATCTTCCAGCCGCCCGAGAAGCTGTCGAGCGTGCGCGCCTGCATCTCCTCGTCGAAGCCGAGGCCGAGCAGGATCTGCGCGGCGCGCGCCGGCGCGGTGTACGCGTCGATCGCGATGAGGCGCTCGTACACGTCGCCCAGCCGGTCGGGGTCCTCGCTCGTCTCGCTCTCGATCATCAGCGCGGCGCGCTCGAGGTCGGCCTCGAGCACGGTTTCGAACGGGGTCTTGGTGCCGTGCGGCGCTTCCTGCGCGAGATAGCCGATGCGCGACCCGCGCGGCATGTCGGCCGAGCCGTCGTCGGGCTCGAGCTGGCCCGCGATCACGCGCACCATCGTCGACTTGCCCGCGCCGTTGCGGCCGATCAGGCCGACGCGGCTGCCCGGCGGCAGCGCCGCGCTGGCGCCGTCGAGGATGACGCGGCCGCCCAGGCGCACCGTGATATTGTTCAGGTTCAGCATGCGCGCGCCGTTAGCAGATGCAGCACGGTTTTGCGAGGGCGGGTGTTTTTCCGTCATGCCGGACTTGTTCCGGCATCCATCGCGCCGCGTACCCCATGGCCGGTTGGTTTGCGGCGCCATGGACCCCGGAACAAGTCCGGGGTGACGAAAGGTCAGATCGGTGCGCTTTCCTCGCCGACGGTCGCAGCCTCGGCCCCCGTGTCCAGCACGCCCGGCTGATGCCCGCCGACATGCACGCGCACCCCGGCGAAATTGACGCGGACCAGCGCGGGTGCGGCTGCGGGCGCGGTCTTGCCGCGGTGGACCGTCACGCCGGCGACGGTCTCGTTGCCGCGGTGGACGGTGACGCCCTCGACCACGGTCGCGGCGGGCATCGCGGCGAGCGTCGGGGCGCCGGGCTCGAACCCGGCATAGGCCTGGCGGAAGGTCAGCGCGCGTTCCAGCCCGCCCTGCCAGCGATAGAAGATATGCGCGCCGATCGTCGTGATCCGCGACAGGCTCGACGCCCACCAGGGCAGGATGCTCGTCGTATGGAACGACGTCGCCGCGCCGACCGCGGCATAGACGCTGCCCGACAGCGCGGCCTCGGCGACGCCGCGCGCGCGCTCCCAGGCGCCGGGTTCGCGCGGGCGCAGCATCGATCCGTCGCAGGTGAAGCTGAACTGGCACCCAGTGCGCCGCTGCGATCCCTGATAGACCACGCCGCACACGGTGTTGGGAAAGGCGCGGTCGCGGACGCGGTTGAGCACGACCTGCGCGACCGCCCGCTGCCCATCGGTCGATTGCGACCGCGCCTCGTAATAGACCGCAGCGGTCAGGCAATCGGCGGCGCGCGCGGCATCGTCGGCGGTCCGCGGCGCGGCGAAGGCGGGGGCAGCGCCGGTCGCGAACGCGGCGCGGGTATCGCCGGCCGTCAGCGCCTTCATCGGAATATCGTCTGGGACGTTGAGCGCCATGCGGTGCAGCAGCGTGCGCGAATCGGGGACCGCCTGGATGCGCGATGCGGTGACGGGGTGATCGTCGGGGACGCAGCTGGTCGCGAGGACGAGCGCGGGGAGGCCGATCAGGCCGTGGATGTGCAGAGGGACATGCTTCGCCATGCTCGCGGGGGGTAGCGAGCAGGCGTTGTGGAGTGGTTAATGCGCGCCGAGGCCTTCCCCTATCCGTCATGCTGAACTCGTTTCAGCATCCACCTGGCCCCGTGCGTAATCGCCCCGGGACAGGTGGACCCTGAAACGAGTTCAGGGTGACGGAAGGGAGGAGGGGCGGGTCAGGTTAGTGGACGAACCGCGCGACGACGTCGCGGTACGAGCGGCTCACCTTCACGCTCGCGCCCGAGTTGAGCACGAGGAAGCATTCGCCGTTGGTATGCGGCTTTACCTGCTTCACCAGATCGAGGTTGACGATCGTCGAGCGGTGCACGCGCTGGAACCGGCGCGGGTCGAGTCGCTTTTCCAGGTCCTTCATTGTCTCGCGCAGGATCAGCGTGTTGTCGCCGGTGTAGATGCACATGTAATCGCCGGCGGCGTCGATCCGCTCGATCGTATCGACGTCGACGCGGAAGATTTGCCCGCGATCCTTGATGTTGATGAGCTTTTCGAAGCGGTTGGCCTGCACCGCGTCGCCGCCGTCCATGTCCGCGGCCGCATCGGGCGCGACGTCGGCGAGCACTTCGCGCAACCGGTCGACTTCCTCGACGCCGCGCTTCTCGTTCAGCCGCTGGCGCACGCGGTCGAGCGTATCGGCGAGGCGCGATTCCTCCACGGGCTTCATCAGATAATCGACCGCCTGCGCCTCGAACGCGCGCAGCGCATGGTCGCTATACGCGGTGACGAAGACGAACAGTGGCGGTTCGACCTCCATCAGCCCCTGGACGACCGAGAAGCCGTCGAACCCGGGCATCTGGATATCGAGGAAGACGAGGTCGGGCTTGTGCGTCTTGATCGCGCGGATGGCTTCGCGGCCGTTCGAGCATTTTTCGATGATCTCGACGTCGTCGTGCGCCTGCAGCCGGAGCTCCAGGCCCTGGATCGCCAGCGGCTCGTCGTCGACGAGGATGGTACGGATGGTCATGCGGCCTCTCTGTTCACGTCTTCGAGCTGGTAGGGAATCTCGATCTCGACCGAGAATCCGCCAGCAGGCGTGGAGCGCGTTTCAAAACGGTGGTCGGCCCCGAAGGACTGCACCAACCGATCCCGTATATTGGCGAGCCCCACGCCGGTTGAAAGGCTTGAACCGATCCTGCCCTCGATCAACCCCGGGCCGGTGTCGGATACGGCGATCTGCACGCGTTCCCCGGCGAGCCGCACGCGGACGCGGATTTCGGCGCCTTCTTCCTGCGGCGTGACGGCGTATTTGATCGCGTTCTCGACCAGCGGCTGCAGCAGCAGCGAGGGCAGGCGGGCGCGTTCGGCGCGGGGGTCGATGTCGAATTCGGGGCGCATCCGGTCCTCGAACCGCATCTTCTCGATCTCGAGATACAGTTTTAGCTGGTCGATCTCCTGCGCCACCGTGACGTGCGCGGTCGGCTCGTTGGCGAGCGTGTAGCGCAGGAACGACGACAGCCGGCTCAGCATCGCGTTGGCGCGCTCGGTCTGCTTGAGCAGCACCAGCGTCGAGATCGAGTTGAGCGTGTTGAACAGGAAATGCGGGTTCAGCTGGTAGCGCAGCATCGCCAGCTGCGCCGACGACGCCTGCGATTCGAGATGCTGCATCTGGTCAATCTGGTCTTCGACGATCAGGTAGAAGTTGATCCCGAAATACAGCGCCGACCAGCCGGCGAGCGTCACGAAATTGAGGAACACGAACCCCAGCAGCAGCGTGATCGTGATGCCCGGATTGCTCGTCTTGATGAACGAGAAGGCGAACGCGTCGAGGATGACGTACAGGAACGTCGCTGCCGCCAGCGTCGCGACCGTCAGGAACAGCCCGATGACGCGGGGAAGGCCGCGGTAATAGCCATAGAGCGTCGAGAGCAGCAGCGTGATGCAATAGCCGATGATCGATTCGATGATCACCGGGATGATCACGTCGAGCGTCAGCCCGTTCGACACCGACGACACGCCGCGCAGGACGAGATAGCCGCTCCACCCGACCGCCTGCAGCGTCCAGAACGCCCGGCTCTTGTTCTCGAAGAACGGCCGCGCGGTGAAGGGCAGGCGCCGGGCGGGCAGGCCGGGGGTGGCGGGAGCGGGTGAGGGAAGCATGGCCATTGTTGCCCGCGCTCTTACACGCGGGCGACGGTGGGTGCAAAACGGCGGAGTCCCCGTTCTCCCGCGAAGGCGGGAGAACGGGAGTCGCGAACGCCGCGCGGGTACGCTGGGCCCTCGGACCAAAGGTCCACTTGTTCCCGGCGCCGCATGGCTGCACAGCCTGCATAGTGACCCGCCTGCGCCACCTTTCGCCGCTTCACGCCCGGCTGCTGCTCGCGCTGTTCGCGGTGGCGATGCTGGCGCGTGCGCTGGTGCCGAGCGGGTGGATGCCGGTCGCGACCGCGGACGGCCTGCGATTCGTGCCGTGTTCGGGCACCGGTCCGATGCTCCCGCAGGCCAAGGCGCCGATGCATCACGCGATGCCCGGCATGGCGCACGAGATGGACCACGGGGACGCCGATCACGGCACGTCAGGCATCGACCACCCCTGCGCCTTCGCCGGGATCACGCCCGCGGTCGCCTCGCCTGCGCTTGCGCTCGCGCCGCCGCTGGCCTTCGTGCCGGCGCCGCCCGCCCCGATCCGCGTGCTCGTCGGCATCGGGCGCGGGCTCGCTGCACCGCCGCCGCCACAGACCGGACCGCCCGTCTTCGCCTGATCCGTTGCGCCGCCGCCTTAGACGGTGGGGCGCCCCGACCAGATCCGAAGGACATTCCATGCACAAGCATTTCGCGCTTCTCGGCGCGTCGATGCTCGTCCTCGCCGCGGCGCCTGCCACGGCGGAGGACGAGCGCGGGGCCGACATCGTCGTCACCGCCCGCAAATCCGTATCGCAAGACCAGCCCGCAACCCGCGCCAGCATCGACGCGGCGACCATCGCCGCCACCGTCAACGCGGTGAACGTCGAGGACACCCTCAAATACCTCCCCAGCCTGCTCGTCCGCAAACGCCATATCGGCGACACGCAGGCGCCGCTCGCGACGCGCACCAACGGCGTCGGTGCCAGCGCCCGCAGCCTGGTCTATGCCGATGGCGCGCTGCTCTCCGCGCTGATCGGCAACAACAATACCAACGCCTCGCCGCGCTGGGGGCTCGTCAGCCCGCAGGAGATCGCGCGGATCGACGTCCTCTACGGCCCCTATTCGGCGGCCTATCCGGGGAATGCGATCGGCGCGGTGGTCACCATCACGACCAGGCTGCCCGAACGGCTGGAGGCGACGATCACCGCCGGCACCAACCTCCAGACCTATGATCAGTACGGCACGCACGAGAAGCTCCCGGCTTATCAGCTCGGTGCGACGCTCGGTGACCGGTTCGGGCCGCTCGCGCTGTTCGGCAGCTACGACCACGTCACCAGCAACAGCCAGCCGGTGCTGTTCGTCACCGCCAGCCGCCCGGCAACGGCAAGCGGCGCAGGCACCCCGGTCACCGGCGGTTATGACGACGTCAACCGTACGGGCGCGCCGATCCGCGTGCTCGGCGCGAGCGGGATCGAGCACCAGCAGCAGGATCGCTTCAAGCTGAAGGCCGCGCTCGACGTCACCTCCGCGATCCGCCTGACCTATGTCGGCGGGCTGTTCCGCAACGATACCGACGCGGTGGCGCAGACCTATCTGCGCGACGCGGCGGGCACGCCGGTGTTCGCCGGGACCGTCAACAGCGACGGCCGCGCCTACACGCTCGCGCCCGCGGCGTTCTCCGGCGGCACCTATGCGTTCGACGAGCGTCATTGGAGCCACGCGCTGTCCGCGACCGGCATCGGCGCGGTCGACTGGCAGGTGATCGGCACGCTCTACGACTATGCGCACTCGGTCCAGCGTAGCCCGACCGTCGTTTTGCCCGCAGCGCACGGTGGCGGGGCGGGGACGATCACTCGGCTCGACGGCACCGGCTGGGCGACGCTCGACGCCAAGGCGAGCTTCGATGCGACGCCTGCGCACCGGATCGGACTTGGCGCGCATCTCGACCGGTTCGAACTGGCGAGCGACCGCTATGCCACCGACGACTGGATCTCGGGTCGCGAGGGGCAGCTGAATCTCGCCTCGCGCGGCAAGACGCGGACCGCGGCGCTGTGGGCGCAGGATGCGTGGCGCGTGGCGCAGGCGGTCACGCTGACGCTCGGCGGGCGCTACGAATGGTGGCGCGCCTATGACGGCAGCAATTTCTCGCTCGCCCCCGCGATCGCGGCTACGCAGCCCGTGCTGACCGCGGCGCGCTTCTCGCCCAAGGCGTCGCTGGCGTGGGACCCGAGCCCCGCCTGGACGCTGCGCGCGTCGTTCGGCACGGCGTGGCGCTTCCCGACGGTCGGCGAACTCTACCAGATCGTCACGACCCCGGTCGCCGCGGTTCCCAACCCCAACCTCAGGCCCGAACGCGCGCTGTCGGAGGAACTGAGCGCCGAGCATCACGACGAGCACGGCTCGCTGCGCGTGTCGCTGTTCAACGAGAGCATCCGCGACGCGCTGATTGCGCAGACCGGGCCGCTCAACGGCACGACGACGCTCGCCACCTTCGTCCAGAATGTCGGCCGCACCCGCGCCCGCGGCGTCGAGGCGGCGGTGCAGCGCGCGGACATCGTGCCGCGGTTCGACCTGACCGGCAGCGTCACCTATGCCGACGCGACGACGCGGGCCAACGCGGCCTTCCCCGCCTCGGTGGGCAAGCGCCTGCCGCAGGTCCCGCAGTGGAAGGCGACGCTGGTCGGCACCTGGCGCCCGGCGGACGGCGTGTCGCTGACCGCGGCGGGGCGCTATGCCAGCCGCTTCTACGGCACGCTCGACAACAGCGACGTGGTCGGGAACACCTATCAGGGCTTCTACAGATATCTCGTGGTCGACCTGCGCGCGCAGGTCCGGGTGGGCGAGCATTACACGCTGGGCCTGGGCGTCGATAATGTCGGCAACGACCGGTATTTCCTGTTCCATCCCTTCCCGCAGCGCAGTTTCCAGGCGGACCTCACATGGACATTGTGACGCGAGCGAAGGGCGCGGGCGCGTCCTGGTACAATGCGGTGTGGCGCTGGCATTTCTATGCGGGGCTGTTCTGCATGCCGTTCGTGCTGTGGCTGTCGGTCACCGGCACGATCTATCTGTGGAAGCCGCAGATAGAAGCGTGGCAGGAGCGCACCTATGACGCGCTGCCGATCGGGACGCGCGCACGGCCCGATCGTATCGTCGCCACCGCGCTCGCCGCGGTCCCCGGCGCGCGGCTGAGCAAATACCAGCTGCCCGAGACGCCGCGGCAGGCGGTGCGCGTGCTGGTGGCGAGGGACGGCGTCGAAACGCGCGTCTATGTCGACCCCTATCGCCTGCGCGTGCTCGGCCTGTTGCGCGAGGATGCGCGGCTGATGAAGACGATCTCGGCGCTGCACGGCACGCTGCTCGCCGGTGCGCCCGGCAGCTGGCTGGTCGAGATCGCGGCGTGCTGGACGATCACGATGCTGCTGACCGGGCTCTACCTCTGGTGGCCGCGGGGGCGAAGGGGGCTGGGCGGCATCCTCTACCCGCGCTGGCGGAGCGGCCGCCGGCTGTTCTGGCGCGACGCGCATGCGGTCGCCGGGATCTGGGTCAGCGTGGCCGCCGTGTTCCTGATCGCCACCGGGCTTCCCTGGGCCAATGCCTGGAGCGGCTATCTCGCCGCGGTCCGCACCGCGACCGGCACCACCGACGGCCCGATCGACTGGAAGGTCGCGGGCAGGGCGGACGCGCATGCCCAGCATCGCGGCATGGCGATGCCCGCCGCCGTGCCGGCCAACCTCGACGCCATCGTCGCGACCGCCGACCGCCTGTCGCTCGCCGCCCCGGCGCTGATCGCGCCGTCGGGTGTCGACCGGTGGACGGTCAGTTCGGACTCCGCCAACCGGCCGCAGCGCAGCCGAGTCACGCTCGACGCAGCCACGGGCCGCATCCTCGACCGCCGCGACTTCGCGCAGCGCCAGTGGATTGACCGCGCGGTCGGCTACGGCATCGCGATCCACGAGGGCGCGTTCTTCGGGCTCGCCAACCAGATCCTCGGCACGCTGGTGACCGCGCTGCTGACGACTTTGTCGGTATCGGGCGCGGTGATGTGGTGGCGCCGGCGGCGTCCGGGCACGCTGGGCGCACCGCCGCGGTTCGGCCGCCCGCGCTATGGCTGGAGCCTGGCGGGCGCGATCGCGGCGCTCGGCGTGGCGATGCCGCTGTTCGGCGCGACCCTGCTCGGCGTGCTGGCGATCGACCGGCTGGCACGCGTGCACCGCGCATAAGAAAAGGGCCGCCGTCCCGGATGGAACGGCGGCCCCTTCAGCCGACTGGTGTGGCGCTCGACCTTAGAAGGTGAAGCGCGCGCCCAGGCGGATCGAGTAGAGCGACTGGTTGACATAGACCTGGTCGGCCTGCGGCGTGAACGTCGTGCCGCCGCCGATCGGCGAGTAGCGATACTGCGCGCATGCCTGTCCGGCGTTGGTCGCGATCGTCCCGGCACCATCGGCGTTGCCGGCGGTGGTCAGGCACTGCACGCGAACCAGAGCGGTGTTGTACGGGAAGACGTACTCGCGCTGCTGACCCCAGTTCTTGTTGATGAAGTTGGTGAAGTTCTCGATGTCGGCGAACACCGTCACGCGCGACCCGCCGAGGAAGGTCGGGATTTCCTGCGCGAGGTGAAGGTCGAGACGCGTGAACCACTTGGAGTGGAAGGCGTTACGCGGCGCGACCTGGCCACGATACTTCTTCAGGCTGGTCGCATCGATGAACTGGTTCACCGCATTGCGGACCGCCGCGCTGCTGTACGAGACCTTCGTATCGTCGAGGGTCGGGACGTACAGCAGGTAGCGGTTGCCGCCCGTGCTGGAGTTCGAGCTGACGCCCGTCGTACCGAACACCGAGGCGCGGCCGCTGCCGTTGTTGCCGAAATCCTGGAACGTGTAGCTGAACGGATGGCCGACGCGCGATTCGCCGAACAGCGCGAACGTGGTCTTGTAGTCCCCGAAGAAGGCGTGGTCGTAGTTCACGCCGTACTTGAAGAAGTAGCGGACCTGGTCGTTCGAGATGCCGTAGGCGACGTTGTTCGGATCGCTGAACGCGCCGTTCGAATAGTTCGAACCCGCGGTCGACGAGGTCGCGGGCGCCGCGTCCTTGACGTCCTGGTAGGTGAAGCTGGCATTGAGGCTCAGCCCCGAATCCCAGGCCTTCTCCATCCGCGCGACCGCGATATAGGCGCGGCCCTTGCCGGTGTTGGTCAGCAGGATGTCGGAGTTGGTGTTGGTGCTGGCCGTGCCGCCGTCGATCAGGTTCTGGTACCGCTGACGACCATCGGGGGTCAGCGAACCGGCGATCGGCACCGAACGGATGTCGGTGAAATACACCTGGTCGCGGACCTTCGAGTACAGCAGGTCGGCACCGAACACCCAGTCGTCGCCGAGCGGGCCGAGGTTCGCGGTATACTCACCCGTCAGCGTGGCGCGCCACTGCGACGGGATTTTGAAGTTCGGGTCGAGGGCGTTGACCGTCGAGTTGGTCGCGACGGTGGCGTTGGTCAGCAGCGTGTTCGCCGCGGCCGGGATGGTGGTCCCGTTCACGCCGGTCAGGATCGCACCGGCGGTCGCGGCCTGCGTCGCGGCGGGGGTGCCGGTCGGGAAGCCGTTGAACCCGGTCGCGGTGCGGCTGATGCTGATCGAGTTGGTCAGCACGCCGGTGTTCGAGAAGCTGTTCGACACATAGACGTCGGGGGTGCCGCCGCCGAAGATGCCGCCGCCACCGCGGATGCTGATGCGCTTCATCGGCGTCCAGTCGAAGCCCACACGCGGCTGGAACAGGCCCAGACCCGAGAGGTTCGCGGTGTTGTCGTTGATCATCTTGCGCTGGCCGTTGACGATCGCGCCGTTCGCATAGCGGGCCGCGAAGGCGGTGCTGAGCGCCGGCCGGTCGTCCATCGCGTACAGGTCGTAGCGGGCGCCGTAGCTGAGGTTCAGCGTCGGGGTCACCTTCCACGAGTCCATCACGCCGAACGTGTAGCTCTGATAGCCGAAGTTCGCCGCAGCGGCGTTGGGATCGAGTGCCGGCAGGCCGTTGTTCGCGACGATCGAGTTGCCATAGGCGAGCGACCCGGCAGTGCGGTTCTGGAAGTCGGCGATGGAGTCGAAGTAATAGCTGCCCGAGCTGTTCTGCAGGAACGAGTTGAAGATCGAGACGCTCGCGATTTCGGTGAAGGCGCGGACGTCATGGTCGTTCATGGTCAGGCGAGCCTGGACCAGGCCGCCCCACGTCTCCGAGTGCAGCTCGTTGGTCTGGCGCGAGCTGTCCGGGCCGAAGGTGACGGTGCCGGCGTTGTTCTCGCACGCGGTCGGCGACACGGTGAGGCCCGGTGCCGCGACCGTGTTCGTCGGGTTGGTGCAGACGCGGAACTGCGCGAAGCCGCGGCCCAGCAACGGATCCTGGATACGCGTGTAGTTCTTGTAGAAGCCACGAACTTCGGTCGAGAAGCTGTCCGACCAGTCGGAGTTCAGCTGCACCACGCCGGTGTGCAGGCGGTTGCCCTGGACATAGGCGTTGGATGCGAGGCCGAGGCCGGTCGGCGCGTTCGGGAAGGTGTTCTGCAGCAGGTTGATGCCGTCATTGGCATAGGTGTAGGTCAGCGACAGGCGCTGCGTGTCCGCCAGGTTGGCGTCCAGCTTCGCGACGACGCGGTCGTCCTTGTCGCCCAGGTTCCGCAGCACGCCGCCGGTGTCGTAGTTGTAGACCGACTTGGCGATGCCGCTGATCTGATCGACCTGGGCCTGGGTGATCCCGGCAATCGAGGTACCGGCATTGTTGTCGGTCGGACCCTCGGGGATCGGACGACCGCCGCGCAGGCGCTCGCCGGCGACCATGAAGAACAGCTTGTCCTTGATGATCGGGCCCGACAGCTCGGCGCCGTAGTTTTCCTGCTTGAAGTTCGGGACGTTGATCTTGAGGCTCTTGGTCTCGTCGCCGACGAACTCGTCGCGCTGCTGCGCGTAGAAGCCGGTGCCGTGGAAGTCGTTGGTGCCCGACTTCAGCACGATGTTGATCGCGCCGCCCTGGAAGTTGCCCTGACGGACGTCGTACGGTGCGACCTGCGCCTGGAACTGGCCGATCGCGTCAAGGGGGATCGGCGAGCGGCGGCTGGGCAGGCCGTCGGTGTTGAGGCCGAAATTGTCGCTGACCGAGACGCCGTCGACGGTGAAGCGGTTGTAGCGTGCGTTCTGGCCGGCGAACGAGACGGCGCGGCCGCCCGAGGGGCTGTCGTCGAGGCGCGCGAACGGATCGCGGCGTGCCAGGTCGCGGATGTCGCGGTTGACGGTCGCGATGTTCGCGATCTCGCGGGCGTTGAGGACGGTGGCGGGACCCTGCGAGATCGACCGTGCATTCGGCACGCGGGCGGCGGTCACGACGATCTCGTCGGCATTGCCGCCGGCATCGGCGACCAGCTCGATCGGCAGGTCGAACGCCTGGGCGACCGTGGTGTTGATGTCGGTGATCTGCGTGCTGCCGTAACCCGGCGCGCTGATCGACACGGTGTAGGGACCGCCGGCGCGCAGGCCGTTGACGTTGAACGTACCCGATTCGTTGGTCGTCGCCGTCGAACGCGTGCCCGTGTCGGGCGTCGTCACCACGACGGTCGCGCCGACGACCGGCGCGCCGGCCGAGGTCACGGTGCCGCGGATCGACGAGGTCGTCTCCTGCGCGGACGCGCCCATCGGTGCGACGAGCGCAACGATCGCTGCGCCCAGAAATAGGTTGTTACGCATCTGAATAGTCCCCTTTGAGCGTTCGCTCGATGTCGGCGTCCCATGCCGTCATCCGCGCCCCTGCCCGGAGAATATTTCACGACTGTTACAGATGCGAGTCGCAATGTCGCGGAACCGACTTTGCTGGTGGTGCGTTGCCCAAAAACCACGGTTGTGCGTGGTTGCGATCGCCAAGTTATTGCGACGCCGCGACGATCGCCGCCCAGGCCGCCTCGTCGATCACGCGGATGCCCAGATCGGCCGCCTTCTTCAGCTTCGAGCCGGCGCCGGGTCCCGCGATCACCATGTTCGTCTTGGCCGACACCGACGCCGCGACGCGTGCGCCGAGCGCCTCGGCCTGCGCCTTGGCCTCGTCGCGGCTCAGCGTCTCCAGGCTGCCGGTGAAGACCAGCGTGAAACCGCTGACCTCGGACTCGCGCGTTTCGTGCACGACGTCCTGCGGCGCGACCTCGCGCAGCAGGTCGAACACCACCCGGCGATTGTGCGGCTCGGCGCAGAAGCCGACCAGCGCGCTCGCGACCTCGGGCCCGATCCCCGCGGTCTCGATCGCGGCGACCAGCACCTTGTCGCGGCGCAGGACGAATTTCCGCTCGGGTTCGCCGATCACCGGCACGATCTGCGCACGCAGGAATACCGCGCGGCGCAGCACGGCGCCGAGCGCCCTGGCCGATACATAGCGCCGCGCCAGGTCGCGCGCGGTGATCTCGCCGACGTGGCGGATGCCGAGCGAGAACAGGAAGCGGTCGAGCGGGATGGTGCGCTTGGTCTCGATCGCGGCGATCACCTTGGCCGCCCAGACGCGCCCGTCCTTCTTGCGCGCCGCCAGCTGCTCCTCGGTCAGGCGGAAGATATCGGCGGGCGATTCGATCAGCCCGTCGCGGAAGAACGCCTCGATCAGCGTCTGGCCCAGCCCGCCGATGTCGAAGGCGTGGCGCGACGCGAAGTGGATCAGCCGCTCGACGCGCTGCGCGGGGCAGATCAGCCCGCCGGTGCAGCGATAGACGACCTCGCCTTCCTCGCGCTCGGCCGCCGAGCCGCATTCGGGGCAGACGTGCGGAAAGACCCAGGGCGCGCGCGCCGGGTCGGGCGTCAAATTCTCGACGATCTGCGGGATGACGTCGCCGGCGCGCTGGACGAGCACGCGGTCGCCCGGCGCGACGCCCAGCCGCTCGATCTCGTCGGCATTGTGCAGCGTCGCGTTGGTGACGACGACGCCGCCGACCGTGACGGGCTCGAGCCGCGCGACCGGCGTCATCGCGCCCGTCCGCCCGACCTGGATGTCGATCGCGCGGAGGATGGTCTGTGCGCGCTCGGCGGGGAATTTGTGCGCGATCGCCCAGCGCGGCGCCTTCGC
Organism: Sphingomonas ginsenosidivorax; assembly: GCF_007995065.1. Taxonomy (NCBI): domain Bacteria; kingdom Pseudomonadati; phylum Pseudomonadota; class Alphaproteobacteria; order Sphingomonadales; family Sphingomonadaceae; genus Sphingomonas; species Sphingomonas ginsenosidivorax. Next base: position 56,194 of record NZ_VOQR01000001.1, read on the forward strand.
CACTTGGCCCAGCCGCTGTTGCCAGTCGAGCCGGTCGACCTTGTAGACGACACCGTCGATGTCGAACGGCAGATCCGCGCGCGCCGCCTCGATCGCGCGGTACACCGCCAGTGCGTCGGCGGTGCCCTCGACCCGGGCGAAGGCGTCGGCGATCGGGAAGCCCCAGCCACGCAACGCCGCGACCACGCCGGCCTGCGTGTCCGCGGGCATCGCGCTCGTCTCGCCCCAGCCATGCGCGAGGAAGCGCAGCGGCCGGCTCGCGGTCACCGCGGCGTCCTTCTGCCGGAGCGACCCGGCGGCGGCGTTGCGCGGATTGGCGAACTGCCGCGCCTCCTTGCCGGTCTCCTCGGCCTCGGCGAGCAGCCGAGCGTTGAGCGCCGCGAAATCGGCCTTGGCCATATAGACCTCGCCGCGCACCTCGAACACGGCCGGCGCGTCCCCCTGCAGCATCTGCGGGATGTCGGCGATGGTGCGCACGTTCGCGGTCACGTCCTCGCCGACCTGCCCGTCGCCCCGCGTGAGTGCCTGGACCAGTCGCCCCTCCTCGTAGCGCAGCGAACAGGACAGCCCGTCGATCTTCGGCTCCGCGGTCAGCGCCACCGCCTCGTCGTCGGCGAGTTTCAGGAACCGGCGCACGCGCGCGACGAACTCCTCGACCTCCTCGTCGGCGAACGCGTTGTCGAGGCTCATCATCGCCTTGGCGTGCGCGACCTTGGCCAGGTGACCGGCGGGGGCTGCGCCAACGGTACGGCTCGGCGAATCGGCGCGGACGAGGGCCGGGAACGCGGCTTCGATCGCGGTGTTGCGCCGGACCAGGGCGTCATACTCCGCGTCGGAAATCTCGGGCGCGTCGTCGGTATGGTAGCGGGCATTGTGATAGGCGATCGCGTGCGCGAGCGTCTCCAGCTCGGCGGCGGCATCGGTCTGCGTGTCGGGAAGCGCGGTCATGCCGCGAGGGTTAGGGGAGGGGGCGGTCGATCGACAAGTCCCCGATGAACCTTCTGTCGAGCTACGCTTTGAGGCGAAAGGACATTTTCCCGGAGCACCGCCATGACCGACGACACCAGCCGCCGCGACCTCTTCAAGGGCGCCGCCGTCGCCGGCCTCGCCGCCGCGGCCGCCCCCGCCTTCGCGCAAGGAGCGGCGCCGCTCGTCGACCCGCAGACCAAGTTCACCAAGACGCCGTTCGCCGAACAGCCGCAGAAATGGCCGGCGCTGCAGCGTAACATGCGCCCCGTGCCCGATTGCGGCGAGGCGAGCTATCGCGGGTCTGGCCGGCTCGCGGGCCGGAAGGCGCTCGTCACCGGTGGCGATTCGGGGATCGGCCGCGCCGCCGTCATCGCGTTTGCGCGCGAAGGTGCGGACGTCGCGATCAACTATTATCCGAGCGAGGAACCCGACGCGCAGGACGTCGCGAAGCTGCTCCGCGGCGAGGGTCGGAAGGTCGTGCTGATCCCGGGCGACCTGACCGACGCCAAGTTCGCCCGCGGCCTTGCCCCGCGCGCGCACCGCGAGCTCGGCGGGCTCGACATCGTCGTCAACAACGCCGCCTACCAGCAGTCGAAGGCGAACATCGCCGAGATCACGCCCGAGCAGTTCGACCGGACGATGAAGACCAACGTCTATGCGATGTTCCACATCTGCCAGACTGCGATTCCCTTGCTCAAGCCCGGTGCTGCGATCATCAACACCGGCTCGGTCAACTCGGTCGACCCGGGCGAGGAGCTGCTCGACTATGCGACCACCAAGGCCGCGATCCTGATCTTCACCAAGGGGCTGGCGAAGCAGCTCGGCAAGCAGGGCATCCGCGTCAACATGGTCGCGCCGGGCCCGATCTGGACGCCGCTGCAGGTCGCGGGCGGGCAGCTGCCGGGCAAGCTCGGCGAATTCGGGCAGGACACGCCGCTCGGCCGCGCGGGGCAGCCAGCGGAGCTGGCGTCGCTGTACGTCACGCTGGCGGATCCGGGCTCGAGCTTCACGACGGGCAGCGCGTTCGGCGCGAATGGCGGCACCGGCGCGATCTGATTCCACACCACCCCGGCGAAGGCCGGGGCCCAATTGGGAAGGTTTCCGTTGGGAAGCGCTGCGTCCCGTTTCGCGGGTCCCCCCATTTGGGCCCCGGCCTTCGCCGGGGTGGAGACTAACCGCTGCGCACCATGCTATACGCTCCTCCAAAATAAGGAGAGGAAGCATGGCCACCGCACTCAAACCCGCGCCCGCGATCCGCGACCAGGTCAGCCCCGAGGAATGGGCGGTCCGCGTCGATCTCGCCGCCGCCTACCGCCTCGTCGCGCTGTACGGCTGGGACGACCTGATCTTCACGCATATCTCCGCACGCGTGCCCGGCCCCGAGCATCACTTCCTGATCAACCCCTACACGCACATGTTCGAGGAGATCACCGCCTCGTCGCTGGTCAAGATCGACATCGAGGGGAACAAGGTCACCGACACCCCGGCACCGGTCAACCGCGCGGGATTCGTGATCCACTCCGCGATCCATGCCGGTCGCGACGACGCCGTCGCGGTGCTCCACCTCCACACACCGCATGGCCAGGCGGTGTCGGCGATGGCGGAGGGCCTGTTGCCGCACACCCAGACGTCGATGATCGCCGGGCACGACGTCGCCTATCACGACTTCGAGGGCATCGCGACCGAGCTCGACGAGCGCGAACGACTGGTCGCGGACCTCGGCGCCAAGAACAGCATGATCCTGCGCAACCACGGCACGCTGACCGTCGGCGAATCGGTGCCGCAGGCGTTCCTGCGGATGTATTTCCTCGAACGCGCCTGCGAGGCGCAGGTCCACATGCTCAGCGCCGGGCGCGCCGGGCTCAACACCCCCAACCAGGGCGTTGCGGAGAAGGTCGAGAGCCAGTCGAGCGGCCCGGGAATCCGGATGCTGGCCGAAGGGCTCGCCTGGCCGGCGCTGCTGCGCAAGCTCGACCGGACGAATCCCGGGTATCGCGACTAGAGCGCGATACCCGGAACCGAACCGCCCTACGCCCCGCGCATCGGCGTCAGGCGGAGCAGCCGGCCGCCGTCGCCGTCCTCAAGGATCCAGATCGCGCCATCGGGCCCCGCCATCACCGCGCGGATCCGGTTGCCCATGTCCCAGCGCTCGGCCTCGCGCGGCGTCGTGCCGTCGAACGCGATCCGGATCAGCGCCATCGACGCCAGCCCGCCGACGAACGCCGACCCGCGCCACTGCGGGAACATCGCGCCGTCGTAGAAGGTGAAGCCCGCAGGCGCGATGATCGGATCCCAGTACAGCGCCGGCTCCTTGAAGGCGGGCCGGGTCGGCGGCCTGGCGATCGGCGTGTCGTCGTAATTCTTGCCGTACGAAACCAGAGGCCAGCCGTAATTGCCGCCCCGCTCGATCAGGTTCAGCTCGTCGCCGCCCTGCGGGCCCATCTCGGTCTCCCACAACCGCCCCTTCGCATCGAACGCCAGGCCGTAGGGATTGCGGTGACCCGTCGACCAGGTCTCGGCCGGGGTCAGGTTGGGAGCCGGCGTCCGCGCCGTGCGCCCCTTGGCCGTCGTGGCCGCGCCGGTGTTCTCGGGCGGGTCGAACACCGCCACGGTGGCGGCGCCGGTCTTGCCCGCGCCCGGATTGCCCGGCGCGGGACTCCCGTCGAGCGTCAGGTGCAGGATCTTGCCCAGCGCCTGGTTCGGATCCTGCGCAGGCGTGAAGCGCTGGCGCTCGCCCGAGGTCAGGAACAGCGAATTACCGTCGGGCGCGAACGCGATATAGCCGCCGAACTGCCCGCCCGCGCCGCGCGGCAGCTGCCGCCAGATGACGCGCAAGCCCTGCAGCACCGGCTTGCCCGCGACGATCGCCAGCGTCGCCTTGGCGAGCGCCAGCCCGTCGCCGCCTTCGCCCGGCTCGGCATAGGTCAGGTAGACCTGCCGGTCCTGCGGGAAGCGCGGCGAGGTGGCGACGAACAACAGCCCGCCTTGCCCTTGGTCGTGCACTCTGGGGACGCCGCCAACCTCGGTCTTGGCGCCGGTCGGCGTGACCAGCCACAGATGCCCGCTCTTCTCGGTCACCAGCATCGTCGCATCGGGCAGGAAGGCGAGCGCCCAGGGCGCATCGAACGTCGCGACCGCGGTCGTCCGGAACGGCTTGGTCGCTGCAGGAGTCGACGCGCCGTAATTGAGCGGCGCCGCTGCCTTCCCGGTGGTGGCGGCCGGTTCGGTCGCGACAGGATCCGTGGCGGACGGCCCGCATCCCGCCAGCGACATCAGGGCGAAACCGGTCAGGACAGGACGGAACATGGTCGGGCTTTCGTGAAGGGGGCAGGTGATACCCTAGGCTGATACCCTAAGCCGCGGCACGCGGTTGCACCATAAGTGCCTGGGTCGGATCGATTGCCTTTGTCCGCGATGCCGTCAATGATCGCCCAGCGCCGATCGAGCGCGCGTGTCGGGGATGGTGGGGACCATGCAGGTGAAGACGGTGTTGCTGGGTGTCGCGGCGCTTCTCGCGCCATCGACCGCATGGGCTGATTGCAAGGTCGGCAAGATGCTCGACCTGCCCGTCGTCATGGCGGGACGGCGCCCGATGGTGACCGCGCAGTTCGGCGGCCGCGACGCGCGGTTCATCGTCGACAGCGGCGCGTTCTACAGCACGATCTCGCAGGCGACCGCCGCCGAATTCGGGCTGAAGGTCCAGGCGGTGTCGGGGCTCCAGCTGAAGGGGGTGGGCGGCACCGCGACCGCTTCGCAGGCGGTCGCGCAGAATTTCGCGCTGGGCGGGGTCACGATCCCGAAAGTCGCGTTCATCGTCGGTGGCAGCGATACCGGAACCGCCGGGTTGCTCGGCCAGAACATCCTCGGTCTCGCCGATGTCGAATATGACCTCCCGCACGGCATGGTCCGGCTGATGCGGACGACCGATTGCGGCAAGACCGGGCTTGCTTATTGGGCGGCCGTCCGTCCGGTGACGATCGTGAAGCTCGAACGCCCGACGTCCGACCGGTTCAAGCCCCACACGATCGCGACCGTGCTGCTCAACGGCAAGAGCATCCGCGCGGTGTTCGATTCGGGCGCGCAGTCGTCGTTGCTGAAGCTCGCGGCGGCGAAGCGGCTGGGCATCGGCCCCGATTCGCCCGGCGTCGTGGCGAGCGGCATGAGCAGCGGGCTCGGCTCGCGGCAGGTCCGCGCCTGGGTCGCGCCGTTCGACAGCATCGATATCGGTGGCGAGCTGATCCCGAAACCCAAGATCGCCGTCGCCGACGTCGATCTCGGGACCAGCGACATGCTGATCGGCATCGACTTCTTCCTGTCGCACCGCCTGTTCGTCTCGAACACGACGCGGACGATGTACATGACCTATGAGGGCGGGCCGGTGTTCGGGCTGTCGCCAAAGGGCGCGCGCACCACGCAGGGCGTCGCGATCGACCTGACCGACACGACCGCCGCGCCGACCGAGGCGGAAGGGTTCAGCCGGCGCGGCGCGGTGCTGGCCTCGACCGGCAAGCTGGAGGACGCGCTCGCCGATTTCGACAAGGCGATCGCGATGGCGCCGAACCAGGGCCGCTATTACCACCAGCGCGCGATGGCGCGGCTGGCCCGCCGCCAGATGCTGCCGGCGCTGTCCGACCTCGATCGGGCGATCGCGCTCGTACCGACCGACAGCGAGGCGCGTATCGCGCGCGCCGGCCTGAGGATCGGCGGCGGCGATACCGACGGCGCGAAGGCGGACGTGGAGGCGGCGAACGCGGCGCTGGCGCCCTCGTCCAACAGCCGGCTGACGCTCGGCGGGATGTACGACCGGCTCGACATGCCCGAAGCCGCGCTCGCCAATTACGATCTCTGGTTGCGCGACCATCCGGAGGATTCGAAGCGTGCCAATGCCTTGAACGGGCGATGCTGGGCCCGCGCGCAGCTCAATCGCGACCTCGACAAGGCGCTGTCGGATTGCAACGCGGCGCTCAAGGCTTTTCCGACGCGCGCCGCCTATCTCGACAGCCGCGCGCTCGTTCGCCTGCGTCGCGGCGAGCTCGATGCCGCGCTTGCCGATTACGACGCTGCGCTCCAGCGCAACCCGCGCAATGCCTGGTCGCTCTATGCGCGCAGCATCGCGGCGGCCCGCGCGGGCAGGGGAAACGAGGCAACCGCGAATCGCACCGCAGCGCTGGCGATCGACAAGCGCGTCACTGACCGCGCCAAACGCATAGGGCTCGATTGAGGCGCCACAGGGCGGCAGGTGGGGCAAAACGGCTGATTTGGCAAAAAGTGTCATGTGGGTGTCAAAAAGTGTTTGACGGGTTTGGGAGGTGGGCCTAGAGGGGTGTCACCGCAGCGG
>NZ_VOQR01000001.1:3065000-3350000 GCF_007995065.1 Sphingomonas ginsenosidivorax
CCGCTGATGCTGATGCCCATCCGCTCGGCGATCACCTTCTGGGGCAGGTCCTCGAACCGGTAGAGGCGGAACGCGGTGGCGACGCGGTCGGGCAGGCCTGCGAGCGTCCGTTCGACCCGGTCGAGGCGTTCGCGCGCGATCAGTGCGCGTTCGGCATCGGGCTGTTCGCCCGCGCCCGCCTGCGCCTGCAGCCAGCCGGTGTCGCGATCGGTGCGGCGTGCAGCCCGGCGGCGGCGATCGACCGCGATGTTGCTCGCCATCCGGCAGAGATAGCCGATCGGTTCGGCGATCGGCCCGCCGGTCACCGTGTCGAGCTTGAGCCAGAGGTCGTGCAGCGCGTCCTCCGCCTCGTCGACGCTGCCGAGCCGCGCGGCCAGCAGCCGCAGCAGCATCGCGCGTTCGGCGAGGAAAACCGCGCGCAGGCCGCCGACCGTCATGCCGGGCGGTCGCGCGCGTCGGTGCGGACCATCGCCGCCAGCGCGACCGCCGCGACGACGCTCTGGAGCAGCGCGTGCCAGCCGGCGCCATCGGTGCCGAGCATCCACAGCAGCAGCGGCAGCGCGGGGTAGAGCGCGAGGCTGGTCACCAGCCCCACGGTCATCGAGCGGCCTGGCAGACCGAGTGCGGTGAGCCCGGCGGCGAGCGGCGCGCTGGCGAGCCCGGCGGCGCGCGCGGTCGCGATCAGGATCAGCAGCATCGTGCCGCCGGCAAAGCTCGCGCCACCCAGCAGCACGAGTAGCCTGTCGCCGCCGATCGCCAGCACGAGCACGATCGGGATCGCCACTGTGAGCGCCACCCCCGCGCTGCGCCAGACGGTGTGGCGCAAGCCCGAAAGGTCGCCGCGCGCCACCTGGGCCGCGAGCACCGCATAGCTCGCCTGGCTGAGCAATGCGGTCGGCTGTGCGAGCAGCGAGGTCGCGCGCTGGGCCAGCGCGAGCAGCCCAGCGGCGGCGGGGCCGAGCAGCCAGCCGACCGTCAGCGGCGCGAGGTTGGGTGCGAGTTCGCGGATCGTGATGTCGAAATTGGTGATCAGCACGAACCGAGTCATGCCGGGCGTGTCGCGCAGCGCCCCGCGCCAGGGACCGCGCAGCGGCTGGTCGGGCGCGAGGCGGCGCCAGGCGACCAGCGCGAGGCCCCACATCGCCAGCCCCTCGGCGATCGCCGCGACCAGCCAGACCGCGATGAACCCGGTCAGCCCGCCGCCCGCAAACCAGATCCCCGTCGCGCCGATCAATCGGATCAATGGCGAGACCGCATGGTGCAGTCCGATCAGGTCGAACCGCCCGGCGATCTGCAACAGCCCCTGCGGCGTCGCGCGGACCGTCGCGATGATCGCGAGGCTGTAAGGGATGGCGATGCGGATCGTGTCGGGCGACCAGCCGAGCCGTGCGCCGACCAGCGGCACGAACGCCGCAGCGACGAGGATGGCGACGAGGCCGCAGGCGAGCTCGACGACCGCCATGCACCGCACGATCCGCGCGAAGCCGGCGCGGTCGCCCGCCTCCAGCGCGAGGCCGCCGAACCGAACGACGCCGTGGAATCCGGAAAACGCGACCACGCTGCCGAGCAGCACCGCATAGGCGTTGACCAGTACGAGCACGCCGTAGTCCGCCGCGCCGAGCCGGTGCGTCACGAGGACGAGATAGACGAGGCTCATCAACCCGGCCGCGACCTTGCCGCCGAGCAGATGCCCGAGATTGGCCAGCACCAGCCGCAGCCCCGAACGGCCGGCGGGGTCGCGATGGTCGCGCGGTGGGGAAAAACGGCGGAGGAACGATGCCATCACGGCCCCTTACGCACCCGCCGTATGGACGACGACCGGAAAGTTCCCGCGATTTGCGCGGATGACAAAATATTTAATGGGGATCGCCGACGGGCTCGACGTCTACCGGCCATGAAGATCGGCTTTCTGTTCAACCACGACCAGGTCCACCAGGTCGCGCACGCCCTTCCCACCGCGCTGGCGATGGTGGAGGGCTATCCCGATTCCGAGATCGTCGTCGCGACGACCAACGACCGGCTGACCGCCGAAGTCCGCCGGCTGTGCGCGCGGCTGAACGTCGCGGTGCCGCTGGTCCAGCTGGGGCTGCGCCGGCCGCTGACGCGGATGCTGGCGGGGGCGCTCGAATGGGGCGTGCCGGTCACCAAGATCGGCGTGTACCGCGACAATCTCGACTTCTTCCGCTCGCTCGACGCGCTGGTGGTCGCCGAGAAGACCTCGCTGCTGCTCAAGACGCGCTACGGGCTCGACGATCTCAAGATCATCCATACGCGCCACGGGGCCGGCGACCGCGCGATCGGCTTCAACCGGCACAGCGCGACGTTCGACCATGTGCTGGTGTCGGGCAGCAAGATCCGCCAGCGGCTGATCAGCGAGGCGGGGGTGGCGCCCGACCGGATGAGCCTGATCGGCTATCCCAAGTTCGACCTGATGCCCGACCCTGCGCCGCGGCTGCCGTTCCAGGCGAACGGGAAGCCCACGGTGCTCTACAACCCGCACCCGTCGCCGCATCTGTCGTCCTGGTACGCGCAGGGGCGCGCGGTGCTCGACCATTTCCTGCACAATGATCGCTACAACCTGATCTTCGCGCCGCACGTCATGCTGTTCCACCGCAAGTTCGTGCTGACGATCGACAAGGTCCGGATCGACCGCGCGGGGACGATCGACCGGCGCTATCACGACGCGCCGAACATCCATATCGACCTGGGCAGCGCGGCGTCCACCGACATGACCTATACCGCGGCGGCGGACCTCTATCTCGGCGACGTCAGCAGCCAGGTGTACGAGTTCCTCCACCGGCCGCGGCCCTGCCTGTTCCTCGACGCGCATGCGACGCGCTGGGAGGGCGATGCGAACTATGCGCATTGGCAGGCGGGCGACGTGATCGCCGATACCGCGCAGCTCGGCGATGCGCTCGACCGCGCGGTGGCGACGCACGACCGCTATCGCCCGGTGCAGCGCGCGCTGTTCCAGCGCAGCTTCGAGCTGACCGCCGAACGCTCCGCGGTCCGTGCCGCACGCGCGGTGATGAGCGTGCTCGGCACCGCCACGCCGAGCGCGCTGCCCGATCGCGAGCCGGAGGCGGCAAGCGCCACGCAGGACTTGCGCGTCGCCTGACGCGACGCGACAAGGCCGGCCATCGCGGCGCCCCCGCACCGCCTTTCCGGGATCGACACGTACCGTGGCTCTACGCAAGGATATCTGGCGCCCCGCCATCGTGATGGCGACCGTCGAGCAGATCGTCGCGCGCGGCACGATCGAGGGGTTCGCGCGCGTCTGGCTGCCGCCGATGGGCAGCTTCCGGTTTCTCGCCGACCCGTTCGGGCTGTGGCGCGACGGGCGGCTGTACGTGTTCGTCGAGACCTATGACTACCGCGTCCGGATCGGCGCGATCGAGGTGCTGGTCTATGATGCCGCGTTCACTTTGGTCGATCGCCGGCCGGTGCTGAACGAGCCCTGGCACCTGTCCTATCCGCTGGTGTTCGAAGCCGAGGGCGAGACGTGGATGCTGCCCGAATCGCATCGGTCGAAGCGGCTGACGCTGTACCGCGCGGTCGACTTTCCGGACCGGTGGGAGGCGGCGCATGTCATCGAGCTCGATCACGTCGCGGTCGATGCCACCCCGGTGTTCCAGGACGGTGTGTGGTGGCTGTTCTACACGTCTGCCGACCGCGAGGCGGACAAGATGAGCGCGCTGCACGTCGCCTTCGCCGAACGCCTCGCAGGGCCGTGGACGCCGCACCCCGCCAACCCGGTCCGCGTCGACGTCGCGAGCGCGCGTCCGGGTGGCCGGGCGGTGACGATCGACGGGCGGATCGTGCTGCCGGTGCAGGATTGCAGCCGCACCTATGGCGGCGCGATCCGGGCGCTGACGATCACGACGCTGACGCGCGACCGGTTCGTCGCGGAGATCGGCGACGCGATCGTCGCGCCGCCGTCGGCGCAGCCGTTCGTCGAGGGGCTCCACACGTTGTCGGCGGCGGGGCCGGTGACGCTGGTGGACATGAAGCGGACCGAATTGTCGCCGCACGGGCTGTCGATCGAAGCGGTACGCGAACTCAGGAAGCTGGGTCGCCGGATCCGAAGCCGCGCATCCGCGCGAGGATAGCGAGCCCCGTCGCGGCGAACCGCTCGGGGCCGAACAGCGCGAGCACGCGCGTGCGTGCCGCCTGCCCCATCTCCGCCAGCCGCGCGGGATCCTCGAGCAGTGCCGACAGCGCCGCCGCGAGGGCTGCGGGATCGCCGGGCGGGACGGTCATGCCGCTTTCGCCCTCGACCACGCTGGCGGAAATCTCGCCGACCGCGGAGGCGACGACCGGCAGCCCGGCCTGCATCGCCTCGTGCACCGCGACGCACAGCCCTTCGGAGCGCGACGGCTGGACGTAGAGGTGGCAGCCGGCGAGGAACGCTCCGGGGTCTTTGGCATAGCCGGCGAAGCGCAGGGTCTCGACGCCGAGGGTTTGCGCCTGGTCTTCGAGTGCGCGCCGCTGCGCGCCGTCGCCGGCGATCACGACCTCGTAGGGCGTGGTCGTCTCGACCAGTGCCAGCGCGGCGACGAGGACGTCATAGCCCTTGACCGTATGAAGGCGGCCGAGGCTGCCGATGCGGACGGGCTGGCCGGGCTGCCAAGGCGTCGCCTGGCGCGCGACAGGATCGGCGCGGAAGATCGACCACTGAGTCAGGCGCTCGGGCGGGACGTGCAACCGGTCGGCGGTGAGGCGGGTCACGGTGGCGGAGTCGCCGACCCAGAGCCGGGATAGTCGCTGCAGGCGGCGCAGGAGGATGCGGTTGGCGGGTTTGAGGGAGGCGGCATGCTGCCAGCTGACGACGGGCCAGCCGCGTCGCAGGGCCACGAGCTGGCCGAGCAGCGTGGCGCGCGTCAGCGAGGTCCAGAGATGCGTCGGCGCCCAGTCGCGCAGCGTCGCGTCGAGCCAGCGCAGCGCGGCGAGGTGGTCGGTTTCGCCGCCGTCCCGGACGCGGACGTCGATCCCAGCGGCGCGCATTGCCGGCTCGCCGCGACGGTCGCGCGGGGTGAGCGCGAACACCGCGACCTCGGCGCCGCCTTGCCGCAGCACGTCGAGGATCGCGGGGACGGGCGACGCCGCACCGCCGCCTTCGACCGAGTTGATGACATAGGCGATCCGCATCGGGCGTGCGGTCATCGCCGCAGCCGATCGAACAGCGCGAGATAGGCGGCGGCGACCGCGCCGATCCGGTGCTGCGCGACCGAAGCCGCGAGGCGCGCCGGATCCGGCGCCGGCTGCGCGAGCATCGTCGCGATCGCGTGCGACAGCGCCGCCGTGTCGCCTAACGGGACGACGATCCCGGCCCCGTCGGCGAGCAGACGCGTGGCGGGGGTGCAGTCGGTCGCGACCACCGGTCGCCCGGCTGCAAGCGCCTCGACCAGGACCGCCGGGAACCCCTCGAAATCGGACGACAGCACGAGCAGCCGCGCCGCGTCGAGCGCGGGACGGATATCTGGGACATAGCCTGCCAGGGTGACCCGGTCGGCGAGGCCGAGCGTCTCGCTCTGCCGTCGCAAGGTGTCCGCTTGCGGTCCGTCGCCGACGATCACCAGCCGGGCGGCGTCTTCGGGCAGCGTGGCAAACGCCGCGATCAGCCGCGCGAAGCCCTTTTCGGGGACCAGCCGCCCTGCCGCGAGGACGACCGGCGGGCGGGTGTCGGGAACGGGCAGCGGCGGCGCCACGGCGTCGTCGAGCGCGGGCAGCGCGATCACGCTGGCGACGTCGCGCCGCAGGATCCGGTTCGCCTGGTCGCGCGCGACGTCGGACAGTGCGACGACCGCATCGGCCCGGCGCAGCAGGTACCGCATCCGTGTCTCGAACGCCCATTGCCGCCATCGGCCACGTTGCGGCTTGTCGAGCGCGGCGCTGACCTGCGCGAGGACGGCGATGCCGCGGCCGCCGAGCGCGGCGGCGACCGGCCAGTGGAAATTGCCGGGCGCGTACACGCCGTCGAACCGCCGCCGGTCGACGAACGTGCGCGTTGCGAGCGCCAGCCTGCGGCGAGACCCGCGCGCGCGGGGGATCGGCGGATCGGCGACGACGATCTCGACCTGCGAGCCGGCGAGCGCGCGCAACGGACCGGACCCGGACCCGGCGAAGATGGTGACGGAAGCTCCCTGCCCCGCCATCGCGGCGGCGAGGCGGACGGCGACCCGCTCGGTACCGCCCAATGCGAAGTCGTGGAGGACGACCAGGATCGACGGGGGCGGACGCATGGCCGGCGGTTAGCCGCGCCGTCGCCGGGACGCCAATCTTATCGTCTGGGAATGGTGGGCCCATCGGGACTCGAACCCGAGACCTACAGATTAAAAGTCCGTTGCTCTACCAACTGAGCTATGGGCCCCACCGTGCGCCGCACCTAGGTGCGCGGTCGCGGTCGGTCAACCTTCGCGGCGAGGTGGCGTATCGTTTCGCCGGTTCGGGGGTCGCGCCAGTGCGGTGCGATGGTCGCCAGCGGGTGGAGGACGAAGCCGCGGTCGCGGTAGGCGGCATGCGGGACCGTCAGGCCCGGCGAGGTCCAGACTCCGCCCGACCAGAGGATGATGTCGAGATCGATGACGCGGCTGCCCCAGCGTCGACCGCGGCGGCGGCCGAAGGCGCGTTCGATTCGCTTCAGCCGGATCAGCAGCGCGGCGGGGTCCTCGGTGGTCTCGATCAACGCGACGGCGTTGGCGTAGCGGCGCAGCGAGGGGCCGAGCGGCGCGCTGGCGATGATCGGCGAGACCGCGACGACTCCGCCGACCGCGGTCAGCGCGGCGCGGATCGTCGCGGGGGGCGCGCCGTGGCTGCTCCAGCGGTTCGAGCCGAGCGCGATTGCGTAGCGGGGCGCGTAGAGGACCGCGTCGCCGGTCACTCCGCGCTTTGAGATGCGTATCGGGGCGCTTGTCGGGACCATGCCGTCCGCCTACCGCACGCCGATGGACTTCGCACCCTCTTCCCCCGACGCAGTGATGCCCGACCCGCAACCCGTTCCGGCGCCGCTGCCGCTGCCCGACAGCGAGCCACCACGCGACTGCCCGTTATGCCCGCGGCTGGTCGCGGCGCGCGAAGAACTGCGCGCGGAATTCCCGCACTGGTGGAACGCCCCCGTCCCCGCGTTCGGCGATCCCGAGGCGTGGCTCGGCATCGTCGGGCTGGCACCGGGCAAGCACGGCGCCAACCGGACGGGACGCGTCTTTACCGGCGATTCGAACGGATCGGTGCTGTACGACGCGCTCGCCGCGGTCGGCATGGCGACCGGCACCTATGCCAACACGCCGCCCGACGACGTGACGCTGCACGGTGCGATCCTGATCGACGCGGTGCGCTGCATGCCGCCGCAGGGCAAGCCCACGCCCGAAGAGCTCCGCACCTGCCGCCCGTTCCTCGAGACGCAGGCGGATGCGGTGCCGAGCGCACGCGTGTGGATCGCGCTGGGGCCGGTCGCGCACCAGTCGGCGGTGAAGATGCTCGGCGGACGGTTGCCCAAGGCGCGGTTCGCGCATGGCGCGGAGCACCGCATGCCCGACGGGCGCGTGCTGATCGACAGCCACGCCTGTTCGCGCCACAATTTGACCACCGGCGTGCTGACGGCGGAGATGTTCGCCGCGGTGTTCGCACGGGCGCTGGAGCTGCGCGAGGGCTGATCCTCCCCCGCCAGGGGGAGGTGGCGCCGAAGGCGGCGGAGGGGGAGGACACACAACAGATGTCGCCCTTTCCGCCCCCTCCGTCAGGCTGCGCCTGCCACCTCCCCCTGGCGGGGGAGGATGACGGGGATCAGATGTCCTGGACCAGCCGCCCGTACAGGTCCGGGCGGCGATCGCGGAAGAAGCCGAACGCGGCGCGGTGACGCTTGACGATGGCGAGGTCGATCGTCGCGGTGATCACGCCTTCGTCCTCGCGGCCCAGCTCGGCGAGGATGTCGCCGCGCTCGTCGGTGATGAAGCTGGTGCCGTAGAAGGTCTGGCCGTGCTCGACGCCGACGCGATTCGCGGCGACCACGGGGACGACGTTCGACACTGCATGGCCGACCATCGCACGGCGCCATAGGCGCGCCGTGTCGAGCGAGGTGTCATGCGGCTCGCTGCCGATCGCGGTCGGGTAGAAGAGGACTTCCGCGCCCATCAGCATCATCGCGCGCGCGGTCTCCGGGTACCATTGGTCCCAGCAGACGCCGACGCCGAGCTTGCCGGCGGGATGCGGCCAGACCTTGAACCCGGTGTTGCCGGGGCGGAAGTAGAATTTTTCCTCGTAGCCCGGCCCGTCGGGGATGTGGCTCTTGCGGTAGACGCCCTGGATTTCGCCGTCGGGGCCGATCATCGCGAGGCTGTTGTAATGATGCGGGCCGTCGGCTTCGAAGAAGCTGGTCGGGATCGTGACCTTGAGCGCCTCGGCCAGCGCCTGCATCGCGAGCACCGCCTTGTGCTCGCCGACCGGGGCGGCGTTGGCGAACAGGCCCTCGTCCTCGACGCGGCAGAAATATTCGCCCTCGAAGAGTTCGGGCGGCAGGATCACCTGCGCGCCGCGCGACGCCGCCTCGCGGACGAGCCGCGAAATGTGCGCGATGTTCTTGTCGATGTCGGGGGTGAAGCCCGCCTGGATGGCGGCGACGGTGATCTGGGTCATGGGCGCGTACATAAGGAGGGATGACGCCGAGTGCGAGCCCTCTCCCCTCCCTGGAAGGGAGGGGTTGGGGGTGGGTTGGTCTCGTGGGAATGCTGCGCCTGCCCCAAGCCGACCCACCCCCGGCCCCTCCCTTTCAGGGAGGGGAGCAGAAGCTACCCCGGGATCTGCTGCGAGATGCAGTGGAAGCTGCCGCCGCCGGTCAGGATGTGGTCGGCGCGCTGGCCCACCACCTGGCGGTCGGGGAAGATCGCCTGGATCGCCGCCACCGCGGCCGCGTCGTTCTCCGCGCCGTAGAGCGGCACGACGACGGCGGCGTTGCCGATGTAGAAGTTCATGTAGCTGGCGGGGACGACCTCGTCGTCGCGCAGTACGCGGCCGGGGGACGGCAGGCCGACGACCTCGAGCCCGGCGGCCTCGGCATCGCGACGCGCGTGCTGGTAGACCAGCCAATTGGGATCGTTCTCGGTCGCCTCGGGAATCGCGACGCGGCCCGCACCGACGAAGCGCGCGAGATTGTCGACATGGCCGTCGGTATGGTCGTTGAGCAGGCCGTCGCCGAGCCACACGATCTGCGTGAAACCGAGATCGTCGCGCAGCCGCTGGGCGATCTCCGCCTCGGTCAGCGTAGGGTTGCGGTTGTCGTTGAGCAGGCACTGCCGGGTGGTCACGACCACGCCGGTGCCGTCGCCGTCGATCGCGCCGCCCTCGAGCACCCAGTCGCAGGCGTGGACCGCAAGGTCGCGCGTGTCGGCGAGGCGGCGGCCGATGCTGTCGTCGCCGGGCAGGTCGTATTTGCCGCCCCAGCCGTTGAACTCGAAGTCGCGCGCGCTGCCGTCGCCGGCGATGATCGGCGCGGTGTCGCGCAGCCAGATGTCGCCGAACGGTTCGACGACGACCTGTGCGAACGGCGCGAGCCGCTCGGCGACGGTGCCCGCCTCGGCATCCGCGGCGACGAGGATCACGGTCTCGCCCTTGCCTCCGGCATGGACCGCGCGCGCGAAGGCAACGACCTCCTCGCGGGCGGGATCGAGATCCTCGAGCCAGAGCTCGGCGTGGCTGGGGAAACCGATCCAGACGGCCTGGTGATGCGCCCATTCGGCTGCAGGGGGTTTGGGCGGGAATATCGTCACTTACTTGGCTCCTGCGCGATCACGGTCGCGGATGGCGCGGAATTCCGCGGTCTTGTACCAGTTTGGCCAGAGCCCCGTATCGTCGGCGAGCTTGCGACCCAAGCCATAATAGATGGTGAGGTCCTGAACCGCGCCCGACCAGTTCCAGTTGGCGTCATACTGGTCCTGCGGCTTGTGATAGCGGTGCGCGACATAGTCCTCGCGCGCGGCATGGCCCGCCGCGGTGCCGCCTGTAACGAGGTCCTCGCCGCTGCCACCGTCGAGCATCGGCACGCCGAGTTTCGCGAAGCTGAAATGGTCCGAGCGGTAATAGCTGCCGCGTTCGGGGTTCGCCTCGGTCCCGATCACGCGGCCCTGCGCGGTGACGAAGGGCTTGGCCAGGTCCTCGATCTCGGACTTGCCCGCGCCGACCAGCACGAAGTCCTTTGCGGGGCCGATGATGTTGAGCCCGTCCATGTTGACGCCGCCCACCGTGCGCGCGAGCGGGTAGATCGGGTGTTCGGCGTAATAGCGCGATCCGAGCAGCCCCGATTCCTCCGCGGTCACCGCCATGAACGCGATCGAGCGCTTCGCGGGGCCGGCCTTGGCCTGCGCCTCGGCGAGCGCGACGAGCCCGGCAACGCCGCTCGCATTGTCGAGCGCGCCGTTGCAGATGTCGTCGCCGTCGACCGCGTCGCAGCGGCCGAGATGGTCCCAGTGCGCGGTGTAGAGCACGGTATCGGCGGGTGCGGTGGTGCCGGGCAGCACGCCGATGACGTTCTTCGACGCCTGGCGGCGGATGCTGTTGTCGAACGAGGCGCTCATCTTCAGCCCGAGCGGGACGGCCTTGAAACCCTTGACCTTGGCGGATGCGGCGAGGGCCGCGTAATCCTTGCCCGCGCTGGCGAAGACGCGCTCGGCGGCGGGCCGCTGCATCCAGCCGATCACCTGGCTCTGGTCGAGATGGTCGCCCTTCTCGTCGAGCTCCAGCTGCGGGCCGGTCCAGGACGACTGGACGACCGCCCAGGGATAGGCGGCGGGCTCGGTGTCGTGGACGATGATCGCGGCGGAGGCACCGTGCTTGGCGGCGTTCTCGAACTTGTACGGCCAGCGCCCGTACCAGGTCATCGCGCGGCCCTCGAACGGGCCCTCGCGCGTCATGGTCTGCCAGTCGGGGTCGTTGATCAGGATGACGACGGTCTTGCCGCGCACGTCGACGCCGGCATAGTCGTCCCAGCCCTGCTCCGGCGCGGTGACGCCGTAACCGACGAACACGACGTCGCTGTTCGCGACCGCCGATTTGGGGGCCACGCGGTAGGTGCCTGCGACCATGTCGGTGCGATAGGCGAGGCTGACGGGGGCCTTGCCGCCGGTGAAGACATAGGGCGCGACGTTGCCCGCGGTGATCTCGACCATCGGGACGTCCTGCGTCCACAAGCCCTTGTTGCCCGGCTTCAGCCCCGCCGCCTGGAAGCGCTTGACGATGTACGCGACGGTCTTGTCCTCGGCGGGCGTGGTCGGCGCGCGGCCCTCATAGGCGTCGGACGACAGCTCCTGCGTGACCGATTTCAGCGTGTCGACGGAGATGGCGGGCGCGGCCGCCGATCGGGTCTGGGCGGCAAGCGGGATGGGCAGGATCAGGGCGGCAAGCATGAGGCTACGCATCGGCGGTCTCCGGTCGGATGATGCGCTCTTTTCGCATCGGGATTCGCACTTGTCCACGAACCGGAACGAGAACCGATCGAAGCGATTGCAAGCGGCGCGCGCTGCGATACTGTCCGCAGGGGATTGAAAACAGGGGGATTCAGTGAGGGTTAGATCTTGGTTGGCGCCGGCTGCGTTGTTGCTGGCGACCGCGATGACGATCGTCGTGACGGACGGCGCGCAGGCCGCGGAGCCGAGCGACGCGGCGAAGCGGTTCGGGGCACGCGACAATGTGATCGGGGTCACGATATCCCCCGACGGCAAGTCGCTGGCGGTGATCCAGCCGACCGCGGGGCGCGGGGCGGTGCTGTCGGTCGTCGCGATGGACGGCAGTACGGGTCTGAAGCCGATCCTGCGGTCGAGCGGCAATCCGGAGCGGCTGCAATATTGCCGCTGGTCGACCAACACGCGGCTGGTGTGCGGGCTGTACGTGATCGACCAGATCGGAACGTCCTTCTACGGCTTTACCCGGCTGTTCTCGCTCAATTCGGACGGCAGCGACCAGAAGCTGCTGAGCGCACGCGCCAACCAATATTCGCTCGGCATCGCGCTGGGCGGCGGCGGCGTGATCGACTGGCTGGGCGAGAAGGGCGACGGCAGCGCGCTGATGCAGCGCTATGTCTTGCCCGAGATGACGACCGGGCACCTGACCGCGCAGACGAGCGAAGGCCTGGCGGTCGAACGGGTCGACACCCGTACGCTCGAGCGGACGATGGTCGAGCAACCGCGCGGCGGGGTCGCGGGGTACATCACCGACGGGCGCGGCGTGGTGCGGATCATGGCGCGGCGCCCGACCACCACGCTCGGGCAGAGCAAGGACCGGTACGATTTCCTCTATCGCCGCAAGGGCAGCCGCGAATGGCTGCCGCTGACGACGGTGACCGTGTCGGGCGGGCGCGCCAAGGGGTTCGAGCCCGAGGCGGTCGATCCCGATCTCGACGTCGTCTACGGGCTGGATTCCTCCGGCGGCCGGATCGGCGTGTACAGCATCGCGCTTGACGGCAGCATGACCAAGAAACTCGTGTTCGAACGCCCCGACGCAGACGTCGACCAGCTCGTGCAGGTCGGCCGGCAGAGCCGGGTAGTGGGAGCCAGCTGGGTCACCGACAAGCGCGAGACCGCGATGTTCGATCCGCCGCTGAAGAGCTTCGCCACCTCGCTGTCCAAGGCGTTGCCCGGCGCACCGCTGGCGAGCTTCGTCGATGCGAGCGCGGACGAACAGAAGCTGGTGATGTTCGCGGGCGCCGATACCGATCCCGGGCGCTTCTACCTGTTCGACAGGGCGAGCAAGAAGCTGGCGGAGATCCTGCCGATCCGTCCGCAGCTGGCGAGCGTGAAGCTGGCGAGCGTCAAGCCGATCAGTTTCCCGGCCGCCGACGGCACGATGGTCCCGGGCTATCTGACGCTGCCGCCGGGCAGCGACGGCAAGGGGCTGCCCGCGATCGTCCTGCCGCATGGTGGCCCATGGGCGCGCGACGAGTGGAATTTCGACTGGCTGCCGCAGTTCTTCGCCAATCGCGGCTATGCGGTGCTGCAGCCCAATTACCGCGGATCGACAGGCTATGGCGACAGCTGGTTCCAGCAGAACGGGTTCCGGTCGTGGAAGACAGCGGTCGGAGACATCGACGATGGCGGCCGCTGGCTGGTGAAACAGGGCATCGCCGACCCTGCCAAGATGGCGATCGTCGGCTGGTCCTATGGCGGCTATGCGGCGCTGCAGTCGGGCGCGGTCGACCCCACCCTGTTCAAGGCGATCGTCGCGGTCGCGCCGGTCACCGATTTCGAGATGCTGCGCGAGGAATGGAAGGGCGATTCATCGCCGGCCTCGCTCGACCAGACGTTCGGGACACGCGTGACCGCCGAGGAGGGATCGCCCGCGCGGCATGCCGACCGGTTCGCGGCGCCCGTGCTGCTGTTCCACGGCGACCGCGACCAGAACGTCTCGATCCGGGAGAGCCAGTTGATGGCGTCGCGGCTGCGCGGGGCGGGCAAGCCGGTGCAGTTCGTCGAATATAAGGGGCTGGACCACCAGCTCGACGACGACGCCGCGCGGACCGACCTGCTCGACAAGACGGACGTGTTCCTTCGGACGACGATGAAGATGTAAGGGGAAAATGTAGGCAGATACGAAAAAGGGCGGCCCCGCGAGGGACCGCCCTTTTTTGTCTTGGACCGCGCCGCGGCGAAGCCGCGTCGTCGGACGGTGCTGGTGCACCGCCGGCCGGTCTCGCTCTCGCTCGACTTAACGCGAGTAGAATTCGACGACGAGGTTCGGTTCCATCTTCACCGGATAGGGCACCTCGTCGAGCGTGGGCACGCGCGTGAAGGTGATCTTGGCGGCGCCGTCGGGCGAGACGTAATCGGGGATCTCGCGCTCGGCGAGCGTCTGTGCCTCGAGCACCAGCGCCATTTCCTGCGCCTTCGAACCCAGCGTGATCTCGTCGCCGACGAAGCAGCGACGCGAGGCGACGTTGCACTTCACGCCGTTGACGCGGATGTGGCCGTGCGAAACGATCTGGCGGGCCGCGAAGATCGTCGGCGCGAACTTGGCGCGGTAGACGAGCATGTCGAGACGCTGCTCGAGCAGGCCGATCAGGTTCTGGCTGGTATCGCCCTTCATCCGGGCTGCCTCGAAATAGCAGGCGCGGAACTGCTTCTCGGTCACGTCGCCGTAGTAGCCCTTGAGCTTCTGCTTGGCGCGCAGCTGGATGCCGAAGTCGCTGACCTTGCCCTTGCGGCGCTGGCCGTGCTGGCCGGGGCCGTATTCACGCTTGTTGACCGGGCTCTTGGGGCGACCCCAGATGTTCTCGCCCATGCGACGGTCGAGTTTGTACTTCGCGCTTTGACGCTTCGACATAGATAATCCTTGCAGTAGCCTGTGACGAACCCGCGCCGTTTCGGGCGCGGATCACTCCCGGTATCGCCTGCTTGGATCCTAGGATCGGCAGGGCCGCCGCTTCACCGGGGTGCGGAGCCTGTTGCGAAGTGCGGGCGCCTAGACGCCGAGGCGCAGCGAGTCAAGCTGGACAGCCGCGCCGGCGCCCGCCTAGAGACGCCGCATGATCCTTTCCGGCCCCGACTGCACAACCATGACCGAGGTCCGCGCGGGCGTCGATGCGCTCGACCGCGAGCTCGTCGCGCTGCTGGCCCGGCGCTTCGCCTATATGGACGCCGCCGCGCGCATCAAGCCGGGGCGCGAGGCCGTGCGCGACGAGGCGCGCAAGGCCGAGGTGATCGCCAATGCGCGTGCCGAGGCGGTGCGGCTGGGGCTGCCCGAGGCGGCGATCGGCGACCTGTGGGAGGGGCTGGTCGAGGCGTCGATCGCGTACGAGCTGGCGGCGTTCGACCGGCGGTGATGGCGTAGCGCCCCCTCCCCGTTCGTGCTGAGCGTAGTCGAAGCACCTGCGCCTGGGGCCTGTCCTTCGACTGCGCTCAGGACGAACGGGAGGGGGGTTACTCTGGGTCCTGACTTTCGTTGGGATGACGGATGGGGGCTGGCCGGGGGCGCTTGCCCGCGAGCGCCGACAGCACGCCGCGCAGCGTGCGGATCTCCATCCCGGACCAGGCGGGCTTGGTCAGCAAAGTGCGCAGCGTACGGCGAAGCGCGGGGCCGCGGTCTTCGGGGAAGAAATAGCCGGCGCCGACGAGCATGCCGTCGAGCTGCGCGATCATGCCATCGAGCTCCTCCTGCGAGGACGGGACCGGCATGTCGACCTCGGGCGGCTGGGCGAGAGCCACGCCCTTCGACCATTCGTACGCGACCAGGATCACCGCCTGGGCGAGGTTGAGGCTGCCGAATTCGGGGTTGATCGGCACGGTGATGATCGTCCGCGCGACCGCGACGTCGTCGGTCTCGAGGCCGGAGCGCTCGGGGCCAAACAGAATCGCCGAGCGGCCGGGGCCTGTGTGGATCGCGGTGCCGGCGACTTCCGGGGTGACGACGGGCTTGGTGACGCCGCGCTTGCGCACCGTGGTGGCGTAGACATGCTCGCAGTCGGCGACCGCGTCGGCGACGGTGTCGTAGACCTGCGCGTTCTGGAGGACGATGTCGGCGCCGCTGGCGGCGGGGCCGGCGGTAGGGTTGGGCCAGCCGTCGCGCGGGGATACGAGGCGCATCTCGACGAGCCCGAAATTGAGCATCGCGCGGGCGGCTTTGCCGATGTTCTCGCCGAGTTGGGGGCGGACGAGGATGATGATTGGGGGGGGCGTTTGGGTCTCACCCCGTTCGTCCCGAGTAGATGCCGAGCTTGTCGAGGCATCGTATCGAGGGGCAGGAGGCTGTTTCCTTGCCGCCTCCGACAGCGCTGCCCAGTCCGCACGGAACAGCGCTTCCTTTTTCTTGCGCGACCAGTCCTTGACCTGAAACTCGGCTGCCAGCGCCTCCTGGCGCGACGGGAACTCCTGGCTCCACATCAGCGTCACCGGGCGACGCTTCTGCGTGTAGCCGGCGACCTCACCGAGATTGTGTTGGCCGATCCGGCGTTCGAGGTCATCGGTGTGACCGGTGTAATAGCTGTCGTCGGCGCAGCGGACGATATAGGCCCAGAATGTCATGCGGCGGGCTTATCCCTCGATACGGCATCTCGACAAGCTCGATGCCTACTCGGGACGAACGGAGGGGGGGGTATAGGAGTTCGATCACACCGTTCGTCCCGAGTAGCGATCGAGCGAAGTCGAGAGCGCGTATCGAGGGACAGGGTCGTGAGCGCCGCTATTCCCGCCCCACCTCTTCGACACTCCCGGCGAACGCCTCGAAGTCCTTCGCCTCGCTGAAATCGCGGTAGACGCTGGCGAAGCGGATATAGGCGACCGAATCGAGGCCCTTGAGCCCGTCCATCACCATCTCGCCGATCCGCTTCGACGTGACCTCGTTCTCGCCGAGCGTCTCCAGCTGGCGCTGGATGCCGCTGACGAGTTTCTCGATGCGGACCGGCTCGATCGCGCGCTTGCGGGTCGCGATCGAGAGCGAGCGGAGCAGCTTCTCGCGGTCGAACGGTTCGCGGCGGCCCCCGCCTGCTGAATCGGCGCTCTTCAGCACGAACAGGTCACGCAGCTGGATGCGTTCGAACGTCGTGAAACGCGCGGCGCAGCCTTCGCACTGGCGCCGGCGCCGGATCGCCGCCCCGTCTTCGGTGGGGCGGCTGTCCTTTACCTGGCTGTCTTCATGTCCGCAGAAGGGGCAGCGCATTCAGAGGGTCTTCTTGCCCTTGTAATAGGCATAGCCGGCACCCGCGAGCGCACCGAAGATCGGGCCGATCACGGGAATCGGGATCGCTACCACCGCACCGAGCGCGCTCCACTTGGCCATGCTCTTGCCGAGGCCAGGCGTGCTCTTCACGTCGTTCTGGATTTCATCGAACTTCGACATAGGATCATCCTTCGTAGATGGGGAAGCGCGCACACAGGGCGCGTACGCGGGTCCGAACGTCCGCCTCGACCGCCGGATCCCCGTGTTCGCCCTTTTCGCGCAGGCCGTCGAGCACGTCGGCGACCATGTGGCCGATCTCGCGGAACTCGGCGGGGCCGAAGCCACGCGTGGTGCCAGCGGGGGAACCGACGCGGATGCCGCTGGTCTTGACCGGGGGCAGCGGGTCGTTGGGGATGCCGTTCTTGTTGCAGGTGATCCCGGCGCGCTCGAGCGCCTCGTCGGCGTCGCGGCCGGTGATGCCGAGCGGGGTCAGGTCGACGAGCGCCAGATGCGTGTCGGTGCCGCCCGAGACGAGATCGGCGCCGCGCTCCTTGAGCGTCGCAGCGAGGATCTTGGCGTTCTCGACGACCGCGGCGATGTAGCTCTTGAAGTCGGGCTGCAGCGCCTCGCCGAACGCCACCGCCTTGGCGGCCACGACGTGCATCAGCGGGCCGCCCTGGAGCCCGGGGAACACCGCCGAGTTGAGCTTCTTCGCGATCGCCTCGTCATTGGTCATGATCATGCCGCCGCGGGGGCCGCGCAGCGTCTTGTGCGTGGTCGTGGTGACGACGTGCGCATGGCCGAACGGGGTCGGGTGGAGGCCCGCCGCGACGATGCCGGCGAAATGCGCCATGTCGACCATGAAGTACGCGCCGACCTTGTCCGCGATGGCGCGGAAGCGCGCGAAGTCGATCACGCGCGGATAGGCCGAGCCGCCCGCGATGATGAGTTTGGGCTGGTGCTCGACCGCGAGTGCCTCGACCTGGTCGTAATCGATCAGATGCGTGACGGGGTCGACGCCGTACTGGACCGCGTTGAACCACTTGCCCGACATCGCGGCGCGCGCGCCGTGCGTCAGATGGCCACCGGCGTCGAGGCTCATGCCGAGGATGGTGTCGCCCGGCTTGACCAGGGCGAGCATCACCGCGCCGTTCGCCTGTGCGCCCGAATGCGGCTGGACGTTGGCGAAGCCGCAGCCGAAGATCTGCTTGGCGCGCTCGATCGCGAGCGTCTCGACCTCGTCAGACGGTGCGCAGCCCTGGTAATAGCGCTTGCCGGGATAGCCTTCGGCATATTTGTTGGTGAACACCGAGCCCTGCGCCTCGAGCACCGCCTTCGACACGATGTTCTCCGACGCGATCAGCTCGATCTGCGTCTGTTCGCGGTCGAGTTCGTGCTCGATCCCGGCGAAGATCGCGGGGTCGGCTGCGGCCAGGCCGCGCGTGAAGAAGCCGTCCGGCTGGACGTCTGAGAGGGTCTGGGGCGAAAGGGTCTGGGGCTGGGTGCTCATGCGGGTTCCCTTAGCATGTCGACTCGGTGCTGGTGGCGTCCGCCGAGGAAATCGGCGGTGAGGAAGGCTTCGACGCACGCCTTGGCCATTTCCTCGCCGATCAGGCGGGCGCCGAGCGCGATGGCGTTGGCGTCGTTATGCGATCGGGCAAGGCGGGCGGACAGCGGTTCGGAGACCTGCGCGCACCGGCAGGCCGGGTTGCGATTGGCGGCGATCGCGATGCCGATGCCCGAGCCGCACAGCGCGATCCCGCGCTCGACGCGGCCGTCGGCGAGCGCGGCGGCGATCGCGAAGCCGTAATCGGGATAGTCGACGCTCGCGGTGCCGTCGGTGCCGAGGTCGAGCACGTCATGGCCCTCCTCGCGCAACCACGCGGCGAGCGTGGCCTTGAGCGAGACGGCGGCGTGGTCGGACGCGATGGCGATGCGCATCGGGGAGGTTCCTGTGGCAATCGGGACCCTCGCGGCTTTACCGACAGGTGCGCGCGATTGCCACACCTGTTCGTCCGGGAACGGACACGCGCCGCGATTGGTTGGTCGGTTCTATCCTCGATCAGCGTGGTGCCGACTGATGACCGATTTTTCCGTTCCTGCGCGTACGCGGTGCCTGGCGGCGCTGCTCGCCCTCGGGCTCGCCGCGTGCTCCGGCCCGGCGCCCGAGACCCGCAGCGACGGCAACATGACGTCTGCCGGTGCCATCGACAACAGCGTGATCCCCGCTCAGGCCCCTGCCCCGGCCGGAAACACCGAGCCGGCTGCGGCGGCGATCGACTATACCGGGCGCTGGATCGGTGTCGAAGGCATGTATCTCAATATTGCGCCCACGAGCGTGCCGGGGCGCTATCGGCTCGACATGCAGTGGGACCTCGACAATTCGGGCAAGTTCGAAGGTGTCGCGCGCGGCGACACCATCGTGTTCGAGCGCCGCGGCACGCGCGAGACGCTGCGCCCCACCGACGGCGAGCAGACCGGTCTCAAATATCTGGCAGGCAAGACAAAGTGCCTGACGGTCAAGCCGGGCGAAGGCTATTGCCGCGACTGATTCCCGCGCTAGGTTGGTCCTCGTGACGCCATCGCCATCCACTGCGGATACCGCCCGGGCCTATCTGGCCGACATGCTGTTACGGACCGGCGGCGAGGACCGCGCGGCCTTTGACGAACTCTACCGGCTGACCAATGCGAAGCTTTTCGGGATCACGCTGCGTATCTGTGGCGAACGACAGGCCGCGGAGGATGTGCTGCACGAGGTCTACATCACGATCTGGAAACGGGCGAGCGGCTGGGAGCCGGGGCGCGCGAGCCCGATCACCTGGCTGGCGACGATCGCGCGCAACCGCGCGATCGACTGGCGCCGGGCCCAGGGCGTGCGCCGGACCAGCTCGATCGACGACGCGCCCGACATTGCCGACCCCAGCGAGGGTGCGGAGCGCGCGATGCTCGCGAACGAGGACACCCGCCGGTTGCTCGACTGCCTGGACGGGTTGGACGGGCAACAGCGCGACGCGATCCGCACCGCGTTCTTCGATGGCGTGACCTATGCCGAGCTGGCGATCGCGCGTGCGGTGCCGCTGGGCACGATGAAGAGCTGGGTCCGCCGCGGCCTCGCACGGCTGAAGGATTGCCTGCGTGGCTGACCCCGATGTCGACCTGACCGCGGCCGAACTGGCGCTGGGCCTGCTGGACGGCGAGGAGCGCGCCGCCGCGCTGCGCCGGCTGCTTGCCGAACCCGGGTTCGCAGCGGAGGTGGAATGGTGGCGCGAGCGGTTCGCGGCGTTGTTCGACCTGTGGCCGGAGGTCGCGGCGGGACCGCACGTGGCCGCGCGGATCGCCGCGACGCTGGACGGCACGCCGGTCGCGGCGAGGACGCGGTGGCCTTGGCCGGTGCTCGCCGCGGTCAGTAGCGCGATCGCGGCGTGCCTGTTGCTGTTCATCGCGATCGATCCGCGGCCGAGCGCGCCGGTGTCGCAACCGGTGCCGGCCGCACGCCCGACGAGCTTGCTGATCGCGACGCTGACGGGCGATGGAGACGACGCGGCGGGTCCGGTGGCGGCAGCGTTCGACGCCGCCGCGGGGTCGCTGCGGATCGCCGCGGCGCCGGCGGTGGACGCGGACAAGGTCGCGCAGTTGTGGGCGATCGGCGGCGACGGAGTGCCGCATCCGCTGGCGCTGCTGGCGCGGACGCCAGCGACGCTCAGGCTGACGCCTGCGGATCGCGCGCGGATCGTGGCGGGCGCGGTGCTGGCGATTTCGGTCGAGCCGACGGGCGGTTCGCCGACCGGGCTGCCGACGGGGCCGGTGATCGCGAAGGGTGTGCTCGCGCGGGTTTGAGGCGGGGCCGCTGGCCTTGCAACGACCGTCATCCTGACGACCGTCAGGATCCAGGGTAACAGGGGCTGCGCTGCTTGGCTCTGGGTCCTGACTTTCGTCAGGATGACGAAGAAGGGCGCGTACCGCCGCCTTGCCGTCACCCCAGCGTAGGCTGGGGTCTTCCGATTGGTGAGCGGAGCGTCCGCCCCACGGAAATCCCAGCCTGCGCTGGGATGACGGGTGGGGAGGCGTGACCCCCAGCCTTCGCCGGGATGACGGATGCCAGGTCTAGTGGACCGTGGCGCGCAGGGTGGCGCGGACGCCGGTGTGGGTGGCGTCGTATTCGACGATCGACTGCAGGCTCTGCGCCATCGCGCGGATGAGCTTGGTGCCGAGGCCGGTGCCGCGCGGGGTGGCGTCGGCGGGCATGCCGCAGCCATCGTCCTCGACCGCGAGCAGGAACGCATCGCCATCCGCCCGGAGCGCGACGCGGACTTCGCCGGCGCCGAGCGGATAGGCGTATTTGCACGCGTTGGTGACGAGTTCGGTGACGATGATGCCGAGCGACACCGCCCGATCGGTCGACAGCCGGATCGGTTCGGCGACGATGCTGAGCGCGCGCGGCAATGCGTCGGTCGACCAGGTCTCGGCCAGTTCCTCGACCAGCGCGCCGAGATATTCGCGCATGTCGACGCTCTCGACGTCGTTGGTGGTGTAGAGCCGGCGGTGGACCTGCGCGATCGCCTGGATCCGGCGCTGCGTGTCCTCCAGCGCCTCGCGTGCCGCCGGGTCGACGAGCGCGGTCGACTGCAGCCGGACCATCGCCGAGACCAGCTGCAGCGAATTGGCGACACGGTGGTTGACCTCGCTGAGCAGCGCCTCGAGCCGCGCATTGGTCGCGCGCAGTTCGGCCTCCGCGGTCGCCTTGGCCTGTTCCAGCGTGGCGCGCGCGCGGACCTGTTCGAACGCGGCGGCGAGCAGGTCGAAGAAATCATTGCCGACGGTCTTCACGACATAGTCGGCCGCCCCGGCTTTCAGCGCGGCGACGGCGATGCGGCCCTCTTCCGATCCGGTCACATAGACGATCGGCGGCGTGTCGGGCAGTTTCGCCAGCTCGGCGATCGTCTCCAGCCCGTCCATACCGGGCATGTAGTGATCGACCGCGATCAGGTCGAA
Organism: Sphingomonas ginsenosidivorax; assembly: GCF_007995065.1. Lineage (NCBI taxonomy): Bacteria > Pseudomonadati > Pseudomonadota > Alphaproteobacteria > Sphingomonadales > Sphingomonadaceae > Sphingomonas > Sphingomonas ginsenosidivorax. The sequence continues at coordinate 3,086,625 of NZ_VOQR01000001.1, forward strand.
ATGGTCGGCGGCAGCGCGCACACAGCCCTCCGCGCCGCCCTCGGCCACGGTCACGTCATAGCCGCGCCGGCCGAGCGCACGCGCGGCCAGCCGGCGGATACCCGCATCGTCGTCGATATAGAGGACGCGGGTCACCTAGCGTCAGGCCTCGATCTCGGGGACCTGGATCACCGAGAGGAACAGCCCGAGCTGGCGAATCGCGGTGGCGAAGCTTTCGTAGTTCACCGGCTTGGTGATGTAGACGTTGCAGCCGAGATCGTAGCAGCGCTGGATCTCGACCTTGTCGTCGGTCGTGGTCAGCACGACGACGGGCGTGCGGCGCAGCGGACTGCCCTCCGCCTTGATCCGCAGCAGGATGTCGGTGCCGCTCATGTCGGGCAGGTTGAGGTCGAGCAGGATGAGCGCCGGGCCGTTGAGCGCGGGGCCGTCGGGCGCGTTGAACAGGAAGTCGAGCGCGGTGCCGCCGTCGGTGAAATGGCGGATCGCGTTGGAGATGCCCGCGCGGCGGATGTTCTTCTCGATGAGGCGGGCATGGCCCTCGTCATCCTCGATCATCACGATGCCGACGGTCTGGTGTTCGCTCATGCTTTCGGGTCCTGCACGGTCAAAGTCTTGGGAAGGTTGAGGCGGAAGGTCGCACCCTCGCCCAGTTCGGAGGCCAGGTCGATAGTGCCGCCAAGGCGATAGGCCAGCGCACGCACATGCGCGAGCCCGATCCCCTCGCCCGGCTGGTCCTGCGCGCCCGAGCGGCGGAACAGGTCGAACACGCGGGCATGGTCGCGGGTATCGATGCCGCGGCCATTGTCGGCGACCGACAGCACCACGCGGCCGCGCTCTTCGTGGCCCGAGACGGTAATGACGCCGGGACGGCCGGGCTTCAGATACTTGGTCGCATTCTCGATCAGGTTCGACAGGATCTGCTCGATCGCGAGGCGGTCGCTGACGAGCCCCGGGATCGTGCCTTCGACGCTGACCGTTGCCCCGCGATCGTCGATGATGTGCTGCATCGATCCGCAGATATTGGCGACGATCTCGGCCACGTCGAGCCGCTCGGGCGCAATCACGCGGCGGCCTTCGCGCGACAGCTTGAGGATCGCGTTGATCAGCCGGTCCATCTTCTGCGTCGAGGTGCGGATGAAGCCGACCGCCTCGGGCAGGTCCTCGCGCACCGCGAGCCGCGCATCCTCGGTGACGATCTCGGGCGCGGTCGCCTCGGCGCGTTCGAGCAGTTCCTCGAGCGGGGCGACGGTAGCGGCGAGCTCGGCGGTGAAGCCCATCACGTTGACCAAGGGCGAGCGCAGGTCGTGGCTGACGATATAGGCGAAGCGCTGGATCTCGTCGTTCGCCAGGCTGAGGTCCGCAGTGCGTTCGGCGACCTGCTCCTCGAGCGTCTCGTTGAGCGTGTTGAGGCTGTCGCGCGAGCGGGTGAGGTCGCGGGTGTAGCGCATCACCGTCGTCACCGAGAGGATCGCGACGACCAGCAGGATCAGCCCGGCGATGCCGAGCACGATGTAGAACGCGCGGACGCTGCGGACCTGGTCGGCGTCGCGGATCTTCAGCAGGCGGCGTTCCTCTTGCGCCATGTGCGCGGCGAGCCGGCGGATCGTCATCATCCGCTTCGCATCGGTTTCGGCGAAGAACAGCGCGATTGCCTCGCGCCCGCGACCTTCGCGGACCAGCGAGACGGTCAGGTCGCGCTGGCGCTGGAGATCGGCGACGAGCGCGACCAGCCTGGCGTAGCTGGCACGTTGGCGCGGATTGTCGGCGGTCAGCGTGCTGACGCGGGCCAGCGTCGCGGGCTGCTTCGCGCGGTTTGCGAGGTAGGTGTCGAGGTAGATCGGCGCGCGGGTGATCAGATAGCCGCGGCGCGGGGTCTCGCCCTGCTCGATCGCAATGCTGGCCTGCGCGATCGCGAGCTCGACCTCATAGGTGTGGTTGACCCAGCGGACATGCTCCTGGTTGCGGCCGGTCAGCCAGGCGGCGGCGATGCCCGCAGCGATCAGGCTGGCGAACCCGAGGACCATGCAGGCGAGCAGGACGCGACCGATCGGCCGGGTGTTCGCGACGAGCTTGATCCGGGTCTGGCGCATCCGCGCGTGCTAGCGCTCTGCCGGGGAGATTGCCAGCGGTGTTCGGATTTCGTTCCGGGCATCGGCGCAGGCGATGCAGCAGGCGCGCTAGAGCAGCAGGTCCTGGGCGCTGGGGCGCCCGACCGCGCCGCCGCCGCTGCGACGGTCCATCTCGGCATTGGCAGTGAAGCGGATGTCGGGATCCCGGTCGGTGAGGAAGCCCATCAGCGAATCATGGTCGATCTCGCGCCAGCCCTTGCCGCGGTCGGGACCGTAGCGGACGCGCGGGATCAGACCGGGGTTGGTCGACCATTCGATCAGCTGCGCGACGCTCGCCTCGTTGAGCTGGTCGCGCAGGTGGAACGCCGTGACGTACGCGTCGGGAAACGCGCGGTGCGCAGGCAGCCCGCGTTCGTGGTCGATGCCGTACGGGCGGCGCCAGTAGCGCAGCACCTGGTTGGAGAAGCTCGGCGAATCGGGCCAGAGCCGGAGCGCGCACTTCCAGGTGCAGATCCAGTCGGCGCCCTTGGTCAGCGTGGGCGTGCAGAATTGCTGTTCGAAATCGGCGCGGTGCGCGGCGAGCGCGACGCGGCGCGGCCAGGGATCGAGCACGCGGCGTGCGACGTCGTGCCAGAACGGCGCGTCGGCGACCTGATCGTCGAGGATATGGTGGATCGCCTGCGTCACCGGCGGGATCGGCCGGCCCGGATTGACGAGGATGCTGCCGCCCTCGCCGTCCAGCTCCCAGCGGCCGTCCTCGCCGAGCGCGACGTCCTGCCAGCCGATCTCGCAGACCCCGTGCGCGGGCGGGGCGGACCCGGTCGTCTCGAGGTCGACGACGCGGATGATCTGGGGCTGGGGCTTGGGAGGCATCGGGAGCTAGGTGGGCGTTCGGGTGGAGAATTGCCAGTTTTTCCGAGCCCGCTCGACGTCGCGACGCGGCGCGCCCAACCCTGGCCACACATCGTCATCCCAGCGAAGGCTGGGATCTTCCCGGGGCGAGTGCCGCGCTTCCCAACGGGAGACCCCAGCCTTCGCTGGGGTGACGGATGGGGGATGGGGGATGGGGGGTGGGGAAGACTGACGGCGGGACAGCGTCAGTCCAGATACGCATCCTCGTGGTCGACATCCATCTCGCGCACGCCGCGGCGGCTGCGGGCGCGGTCGACGAGCTTGCGCAGGCCCTCGCGGCGGTCGCGCGCCATGGGGACGTCGCGCAGCACGAACTCGCCGCCCATCGTGGTGCGGTCGCTCGAGGTCAGGACGATGGTGCCGATGTCGACCATCTGGTTGAGCAACGAATAGCCGAGCCGGACGTCCTTGATCCGGTAGAGCTCGATCTCGTCGATCGTCTTGAACAGGATGCCGCGCTTCACGATCAGGCGCTGGTCGGTGACCTCGTAGCTGGCGGCGCGGTTCTTGAGCCAGCGGACGCCGATCAGCACGAAGCCGATTCCAACGAGACAGGTGAGCAACGTCCCCCAGCCGGCGAAGCTGCCGAGCAGCCAGCGTGCGGTGCTGGACCGGAACTCGTCGACGGGACGTTCCACGCGTACAACTCCTTGGAAAGCGGGCACGGTACGCATGCCCGTCGGGCTGTCAATCGGCTCGCACGACGCCGCTTTGCGCGAGCTGCGCATCGACCTGTGCGAGCAGCGCGTCGAGCCCGGCCTGGTCGCGCGCCTCGGCCCGCGCTGTCAGCATCGCCTGCGTGTTCGAGGCGCGGAGCAGCCACCAGCCATCGGGCGTGGTGACGCGCGCGCCGTCGATATGGTCGACGGTCGCTCCCTCCGCGACGAGCCGCGCCAGCACTTCGTCGACCACCGCGAATTTCCGCTGTTCCGCGACCGGAAAGCGCAGGTCGGGCGTGTTGACGAAGCGCGGCATCGCGTCGAGCAGGTCGGTCAGCGTGCCGCCCGACAGATGCACCGCGCGGATCAGCCGGATCGCGGCATAATGCGCGTCGTCGAACCCGTAATAGTCGCCGGCGAGAAACACATGCCCGCTGAGCTCGCCGCCGAGCGGAGCGCCGGTCTCGACCATCCGCGCCTTCATCAGGCTGTGCCCCGTCGCGGCCATGCTGGGGGTGCCGCCGAGCGCGACGATCCGGTCGAACAGGCCCTGGCTCGACTTGACGTCGGCGACGATCGTCGCGCCCGGCGTCTCACGCAGCTGGGGTTCGACCAGAATGGAGAGGATCTGGTCGCCCCACAGCACCCGCCCCTGCGCGTCGACCGCGCCGATCCGGTCGCCATCGCCGTCGAAGGCGATACCGAAATGGAGGTTCTTGTCGACGACCAGGCGCTTCAGGTCGGCCAGGTTGGCCTCGACGCTGGGATCGGGATGATGATTGGGAAAATGGCCGTCGACATCGGCGAAGATCACGTGATGCTCACCCGGCAGGCGCTGGACGAGTTGCTCGACGACCGGGCCCGACGCGCCGTTGCCGGTGTCCCAGCCGATCCGGTAGGTCCCGCCCGCATAGCCGAGCATGAGCCGGTCGACATAGGCGTCCTGGACGTCGGCTTCGGTGACGGCCCCTGCCCCCGCCTCCCAGTCGCCGATGGCGGCGAGGCGGGCGAGGTCCTGGATGTCGTCGCCCGAAAATGGCGCGTGGGCGTGCACCAGCTTGAAGCCGTTATAGTCGCCGGGATTGTGGCTGCCGGTTACCTGGATGCCGCCGTCCACCTCTAAGATCGCCTCGGCGAAATAGAGCATCGGGGTCGGGCCGAGACCGATCCGGACGACGTCGACGCCGCTCGCCACGAGGCCGGCGACCAGCGCGGCTTCGAGGTCGGGGGACGAGAGCCGGCCGTCATAGCCGACCGCGACTCGGGTCCCGCCCGCGCGGCGGACGCGCGTCGCGAAGCCGCGGCCGGTCGCGTGCGCGTCGGCGGGGCCGAGCGACGGACCGACGATGCCGCGGATGTCGTATTCGCGGAGGATTTCAGGGGCGAAGTGATGGGTCATGCTGTCGTCGCCGTGTTCAGATCTCAACGTGCCCCTCCCCCCGTTCGTCCTGAGCGTAGTCGAAGGACAGTGCCACGAACCTGTCCTTCGACTTCGCTCAGGACGAACGGAAGGGGGCGGACGGGTCAGAGCCGCTTCAGCAGCAGATCGCGCGCCGCGTTGACGCGCCGCGCGAGGTCCGCCGAGCCGCCGCGATCGGGATGGACGCTCGCCACGAGCCGGCGGTGCGCGGTGCGGATCGCGTCCGCGTCGGCGCCGCGGTCGAGTCCGAGAATCGCGCGCGCCTCAGCCTCGTCGGTGACGCCGCGGGGCTTCGGTTTCGGGCGGAGATAATACCAGGCGAGCCAGATGAAGAGGCCGGCGACGATCCACTTCACGCAGCCGCCCTCACGCGGCGACGCCGGGTTGCTCGGCGGCGATCTCGGGGAGTTGAAGCGCAGCCATCATCTCGCGCAGTTCCTGACGCGCGGCGACGTGACCCAGGCCCATCGCGCCGAACTGCTTCGAATCGATCATCGTCAGCCCGGCGGGGAACATCTCGCGGTAGATGACGCGTTCGCCCAGACCTGGAATGATGCGGAAGCCGACGCGTTTGGCGAGTTGCGCGAGCGCGTCCGAGACGCGGCGCATGTTGCGTGCCTCGATATGCTGGAGGCGGTTGCGCAACACGACCCAGTCGATCGTGGTGCCGTCGGCGCGCGCGCGCTGCTTGCGCGCATCCCAGATCAGCTCCGAATAGAAGCTGGGGCGCGTCACCTGATAGGTCTCGGGATCGACCTGTCCGATCAGGTCGAAATCGACGAAGCTGTCGTTCATCGGCGTGACGAGCGTGTTGGCGAGCGCGGCCGCGGTCCGCGCGAACGGATCGTCGCGGCCGGGGGTGTCCACCACCAGGAAATCGGCCTGTTCGGACAGCCCGTGCCACAGATCCTCGAACTGGTCCTCGGACTGGTCGGACAACGTCGCGTGGATCGGCATTGGCAGCGGCGCGCCGTTGCGGCGGACGGTCTCGGCGCGGTTGTCGAGATAGCGGCCGACGGTGCGCTGGCGGTGATCGAGGTCGAGGCAGGCGACGCGCGCGCCCCGCGCGGCGAGCGCGATCGCGACGTGGACCGCAGTCGTCGACTTGCCCGTCCCACCCTTTTCATTGGCGAACACGATGACGTGGGGCGCCTGGGCGGGACTCTGTGCAGAGCTCTGGTCGGGAGCCGTGGGCAATTCGTGGTTCCTTCTGCGACGAAGATGGGTTGATAGTCGGTTGCCCCCTTCATAGAAGCCGCGACCGCCTTTATCGAGTAGGAGTTTGCCGTGGACGTCGTCCGGGACCTGAATGCCTTGCGCGCAAGCGTCGCCGCCCTGCGCGGCGGGGACACGCGCATCGCGCTGGTGCCGACGATGGGCGCGCTGCACGCGGGCCATGTCGCGCTGATCGAGGCGGCGAAGCGGCCGGGGACCAGGGTCGTCGCGTCGATCTTCGTCAACCCGACGCAGTTCGGACCGAACGAGGACCTGTCGCGCTATCCCCGGCGCGAGATGGCCGATATCCGGATGCTGACCGAAGCGGGCTGCGACCTGCTCTGGCTGCCGTCGGTCGAGACGATGTACCCCGACGGCTTCGCGACGAGCGTGCGCGTGACGGGCGTCAGCGACGGCTTCGACGGCGCGTCGCGACCGGGGCATTTCGACGGCGTCGCGACCGTGGTCTCGAAACTGTTCGGCCAGGTCGAGCCCGATGCCGCCTATTTCGGCGAGAAGGACTATCAGCAGCTCGCGGTCGTCCGCCGCTTCGTCGCCGACCTGAACTTCGCGATCGATATCGTCGGGGTACCGACGCAGCGCGACGACGACGGGCTCGCGATGTCGTCGCGCAACATCTATCTCGACGACGAACAGCGCCGCCAGGCGATCACGCTGCCCCGCGCGCTGGGCGTCGCGGCACGGGCGATCGCGCGCGGCGAGGATGTCGAGCCGGTGCTCGACGATGCGCGCACCATGCTGGCGGCCGCGGGGTTCGAGATCGACTATGTCGCGCTCGCCGACGCCGAGACGCTGACCGAACATCCGGCGGCGGATCGGCCGCGGCGCCTGCTGGCGGCAGCGCGGATGGGCGGCACGCGGCTGATCGACAATATCGCGATCGACCCGGTCGGCCCCGTCTGACCTGCCGTTAACCCATTAACCATTTCGTAGCCCGACTCGGTGCAGGCTGCCTCCACGATCATTGGGGGCAGACCATGGCAAGCAGAGTGAAGAGTGGAAATTTCGTCGTCGAGAGCCGGCTCGCAGCCGCAGCGCGGGGCGACGACCGGGCCTATTACGATCTGGGGATGGTCTATTCGACCGGGGCCTCGGGGATCGGCGTCGACCTGATCGAGGCGCACAAATGGTTCAACCTCGCCGCGGTCGCGGGCAACGTCGCCGCGCAGGAATGCCGCGCGGAGATCGCGGAGGACATGACCGCACGCGAGATCTCGGTCGCGCAGCGGGCGGCCAGGGACTGGCTCGGCATGACGCAGCGTAGGGCGGCGTAGGCGCGGCTTCGTCTACTCGCCGTCGTCCTGAACTTGGTTCGGGATCCACCGTGCGGCAGACGCTTCGTCCAAGGGGGGAGCGGGGCGCTTGCGGCGCGGTGGATGCTGAAACGAGTTCAGCATGACGGGGGGGGGTGAGGCGGCGGGGCGGCTTATCCGCCTCTTCGTCATCCTGAACTTGGTTCAGGATCCACCGCGCGGCAGACGCTTCGCCCAGGGGGGAGCGGGGCGTCTGCGGCACGGTGGATGCTGAAACGAGTTCAGCATGACGGGAATGAGGTTGCGGGGGGCCCGGCTTAAACGCCTCTTCGTCATCCTGAACTTGGTTCAGGATCCACCGTGCGGCAGACGCTTCGCCCACGGGGGGAGCGGGGCGCCTGTGGCACGGTGGATGCTGAAACGAGTTCAGCATGACGGGGGGATTAGGCTTCGGCCTTTTTCGCGGGGGCCTTTTCCGCGGGGGCCTTCTTTGCTGCGGGCTTCTTGGCCGCCGGCTTTTTCGCTGCGGCCTTTTTCGCCGGTGCCTTCTCGGCCGCATCCTTGGCCGGGGCCTTCTTGGCGGCCGGCTTCTTGACCGCCTTCTTCTTCTTCGTCGCGGGCGCTGCCGCCGCCCGGGCGTCGATCAGCGAGGCGGCTTCCTCGAGCGTCAGCTGGTCCTTCTCGATCGATTTGGGCAGCGTCGCGTTGGTCGTGCCGTCGGTGACGTAGGGACCGTAGCGGCCCTCCATCAGCTTGATTTCCGCCTCGGTCCGCGGATGCGCGCCGAGGATCTTGAGCGGGGCCTGGGCGCCGCGCTGCTGGCGACCGCCGCCGGCCGCGGCTTCGGCGAGCTTGACGACCGCGGCGTTCATCCCCGTCTCGAACACGTCCTGCGTCGAGCTGAGGCGCGCATATTTGCCGGCGTGCTTCAGATACGGCCCGAACTTGCCGATCGCGGCGAGGATCGGTTCGCCCGTCTCGGGGTGCGTGCCAACGGTGCGCGGGAGGCTGAGCAGTTTCAACGCCCATTCGAGGTCTAGCTCGCCGATGTCCTTCGGGATCGACGCCATCTTCCGGGTCTCGCCCTCGCCGATCTGGATGTACGGGCCGAACCGCCCCGACTTGCGCTCGACCGGCAGGTTGGTGTCGGGATCGACGCCGAGCGTCGAGGGACCCGTGTCGTCGCCCTCCCCGCCCGGCTGCGCGAAGCGGCGCGTGAACTTGCACTCGGGATAGTTGGAGCACGCGATGAACGCGCCGAACTTGCCGCCGCGCAGCGCGAGCTGGCCCTCGCCGCAATTGGGGCAGAGGCGGGGATCGCCGCCGTCGGCGCGCTCGGGGAAGAGATAGGGCGCGAGGAAGGTGTCGAGTTCGGCGGTGATCGCCGATGGCTGCTGCTCCATCACCTCGGAGGTGCGCGGCTTAAAGTCGCGCCAGAACGCGTCGAGCACCGACTGCCACTGCGCGCGGCCGCCCGAGACGTCGTCGAGTTCCTCCTCGAGCTCGGCGGTGTAATCATAGCCGACATATTTCTCGAAGAAGCGTTCGAGGAACGCGGTCACCAGGCGGCCGGATTCCTCGGCGAAGAAGCGGTTCTTCTCGATCCGGACGTACGCGCGGTCCTTGAGCGTCTTGATGATCGAGGCATAGGTGGACGGGCGGCCGATGCCGAGTTCCTCCATCCGCTTGACCAGCGAGGCTTCGGAGAAGCGCGGGGGCGGCTGGGTGAAATGCTGTTCGGCGTCGACCTTCTTCTTGGCAGGCGAATCGCCCTCGCGCATCCGCGGCAGGCGACGCGAATCCTCGTCGGCCGAATCGTCCGAGCCTTCCTCGTAGAGCGCGAGATAGCCGGGGAAGAGGACGACCTGGCCGGTGGCGCGCAGGATGTTGCGGCCGGTACCGTCGGCCATCTCGACCGTGGTGCGCTCCATGCGGGCCGACGCCATCTGGCTGGCGAGCGCGCGCTTGAAGATCAGGTCGTAGAGGCGGGCGTGATCGCCGCCGCCGGCCTTGTCCTTCGAGAAGTCGGTGGGGCGGATCGCCTCGTGCGCTTCCTGCGCATTCTTCGCCTTGGACTGGTACTGGCGCGGCTTGTCGGGGACGTAGCTCGCGTCGAAGCGGTTCGCGACGGCGAGGCGCGCGGCCGAGATCGCGCTCGAATCCATCTGCACGCCGTCGGTACGCATGTAGGTGATCGCGCCGTCCTCGTAGAGGCCCTGCGCGATCCTCATCGTGTGGTCGGCGGAGAAGCCCAGTTTGCGCGACGCCTCCTGCTGCAGGGTGGACGTCGTGAACGGCGGCGGCGGGTTGCGGCCGGCCGGCTTGGTCTCGACCGACTGGACCGAGAAATTGCCGTCGAGCACCGCCTGCTTCGCCCGCAGCGCATCGCCTTCGTTGCCGATCGACAGGCGGTCGAGCTTGGCGCCCTCGAACTGCGTCAGCCGCGCGGTGAAGGCAGTGCCGTCATGCTCCATGTCGGCGGTGACCGACCAATATTCCTGCGGCTTGAAGACGTCGATCTCGCGCTCGCGCTGGACGATCAGACGGAGCGAGACGGACTGGACGCGGCCGGCCGACTTGGCGCCGGGCAGCTTGCGCCACAGCACCGGCGAGAGCGTGAAGCCGACGAGGTAATCGAGCGCGCGGCGGGCGCGATAGGCGTCGATCAGGTCGTCGTCGAGCTCGCGCGGGTTCTTCATCGCCTCGGTCACCGTCGCCTTGGTGATCGCGTTGAAGGTGACGCGCTCGACCTCCTTCGGCAGCGCTTTGCGCGCACGCAGCACTTCGCGGACGTGCCAGCTGATCGCCTCGCCCTCGCGATCCGGATCGGTCGCGAGGATCAGCCGGTCGGCGGTCTTGGCGAGATCGGTGATCGCCTTCAGCTGCTTCGACTTGTCCGCGTAATTCTCCCACGTCATCGCGAACGCATCGTCGGGATCGACCGAGCCGTCCTTGGGCGGCAGATCGCGGACATGGCCGTAGCTGGCCAGCACGCGGTAATCGCTGCCGAGATATTTCTCGATGGTCTTCGCCTTGGCGGGCGATTCGACGATGACAAGCTGCATGGGGAAAGTCGGTCCTTACGTGTACGCATGCGAGGGTGGCGGGGTCGCAGCGCGTTAGTCAAGCAATCGGCTGGGGCAAAGGACCGAGTGATCCTTGCCCTTGGCGGGGCAGGATGACGGCTTAGAGACTCACCCTGCCGCCGGCGTGACGAGCGAGCCGGCCGGCGAGTTCCAGTTCGAGCAGAACGGTCTGCACGATCGCGGGCGGCAGGTCGGACTGGCGGACGAGTTCGTCGATCCCGACCGGGACCGGGCCGAGCAGCGCGACGAGCCGGCGGCGGTCGCCGTCGGTCGCGTCCTCCGGCGGCGGGCCGACGAAGCGGTCGATAGGCGCGCGGACCGAGCGCGGGTCGAACGGGCGGATCTGTTCGAGCACGTCGGCGGCGGACTGGACCAGGATCGCGCCGTCCCGGATCAGCAAATTGCAACCCTGGGCGCGTGGATCGAGCGGGCTGCCGGGCACCGCCATCACCTCGCGCCCGGCCTCGGCGGCGAGCCTGGCGGTGATCAGCGAGCCCGAGCGCGGCACCGCCTCGACCACCACGGTGCCGATCGCGAGCCCGGCGATGATCCGGTTGCGCGACGGGAAGTTGCGCGCGCGCGGCTCGGTGCCGGGCGGCTGTTCGGCGATCAGCAGGCCGCGCTGTGCGATATCCTCCTGCAGCGCGGCGTTTTCAGGGGGGAAGGCGATGTCGATGCCGCTGGCGATCACGCCGATCGTGCTGCTGCCGCCCCGCGAACCGAGCGCGCCGACATGCGCGGCGGTGTCGATGCCGCGCGCCAGGCCCGAGACGACGCTGGTCCCGGCCTCCGCCATCTCCAGCCCGAGCTGGCGCGCGAAGCGGCAGGCGGCGGCCGAGGCGTTGCGCGCGCCGACGATCGCGACGCAGGGGCGGCGGAGATGCGCGGAGTCGCCGCGCAGGATGAGCGCGGGCGGTGCGGTGTCGGTGGCGGCGAGCAACGGCGGGTAGCCGGCATCGTCGAGGAAGAGATAGCGGCCGCCGATCCTGGCCGTCGCGGCAATCTCTCGGTCGATCATCGCGCGATCGGCGACCGGCGGCGCGCGCCCCCCGCCGCGGGCGGCGAGCATCGGCAGCGCGGCGAGCGCGGCGTCGGCGTCGCCGAAGCGCGCGATCAACTGGCGATAGGTGACCGGACCGATTCCCGCGGTGCGCACCAGACGCAGCCGCGAGAGGGGGTCAGCCACGCGATCGGCCGATGCGCGGCTCGGTGCCCGACAACAGCCGGGCGACGTTCTCGCGGTGCTTCCACAGCACGATCAGCGCGAGCGCGAGCAGCAGGAGGACGAGGTCGAACCGGCCCAGCAACGCGGCGCCGACGGGGGCGCTGACCGCGGCGGCCATGCCGGCGACCGACGAGATCCGCAGGCCGGCGAGCAGGCCGAGCCACACGACCGCGAAGACGAGACCGAGCGGCCAGTGGAGCGCGAGGACGATTCCCATCAGGATCGCGACGCCCTTGCCGCCGCGAAAGCCGAGCCAGACCGGATAGCAATGGCCGAGGAACGCCCCCGCGGCGGCGAGGGGCGCGTTGCCCGGGAACAGCCGGTCGACCAGCAGCACCGCGACCGCGCCCTTGGCGAGATCGAGCAGCAACGTCGCAGCGGCGAGGCCCTTGCGGCCGGTGCGCAGCACGTTGGTCGCGCCGATATTGCCCGACCCGATCGTGCGCAGGTCGCCCGCACCCGCGAGCCGCGTCAGGATGACGCCGAACGGGATCGACCCCAGCAGATAGCCGAGGACGAGCGACAGCGTCGGCGCGACCCAGAGAATTTCAGTCTTCAAGATACCCCCGTTCGAACCGGATATACGCGGTCGCGGTGGGCGCGCCAACACCTGTGTCGGGGTGCCCTCCCGTCATTCCCCTCTCCCGTCCTCATCTCCGTCATCCTGACGAACGTCAGGATCCAGGGTTACGGACGTAGCGCTGCTGGGCTCTGGATCCTGACGTTCGTCAGGATGACGGACCGGAGGGACGAGGGAGACCGTGCAATTTGCCTTCCGGCTGCGCTAAGGCCCGTGCGATGACGACCGGTCCGATCCTGTTCTTCGATTCGGGCGTGGGCGGTCTGTCGATCGTCGCGCCGGCGCGCGCGCTGCTGCCGACCGCGCCGTTCGTCTATGCGGCCGACTCGGCGGGGTTTCCCTATGGCACCAAGTCCGAGACGGAGATCGCGGCGCGGGTGCCGGTGCTGCTGGGGCGGCTCGCCGAGCGCTATCGCCCGAGCCTGATCGTGATCGCGTGCAACACTGCCTCGACGATCGCGCTGCCGGTGGTGCGCGCGGCGCTCGACCTGCCGGTGGTCGGCACGGTGCCCGCGATCAGACCCGCCGCGCTGCTGTCGCGGACGCGGACGATCGGCGTGCTGGGGACGCAGGCGACGGTGCGGCAGGCCTATGTCGACGATCTCGCCGCGCGGTTCGCGGGCGACTGCAGCGTGCTGCGTCACGGATCGGCCGAGCTGGTCGAGCTGGCGGAGGCGGCGCTGCACGGACGCGACGTCGCGCCCGAGCGCTACGCCGCGGTGCTGGAGGGGTTGTTCGGGCAGCCGGGGGGCGAGCGGATCGACGTGATCGTCAACGCCTGCACGCATTTCCCGCTGGTCGAGGCCGAGCTTGCCGCCGCCGCGCCCGGCGTGCGGTTCGTCGATGGCGGACCCGGCATCGCGCGGCGAATCGCGCACCTGACCGCGGGCGCGGTGTGGCCCGAGTCGCCGGCACCGGGGACCGCGGTGTTCACGCGGCTGGGCGAGGACGAGCGCGCGCTGGCGCCGGCGCTTGCCGCGCGCGGGTTCGCGCAGCTCGAGCAGCTGTGACCCCGGGACAATCTGTCCGGTTGAATGCTGCGCCCGCTGTGGCAATGTAGCGCCAGGACGAGGGAAGCGATCACCGTCATCGCGGGATTGCGCTGGAATGAAGTGGAAGCGAAGCGTAGTGGGCTACCCCATGAACACGGACGGCCCCATGCCGGTGCACGGCACCGACAGCCCCCAGACCCTGCAACCCCGAGTCGATTATTCGCGCGTCTTCACGCAGGCGATCGACCGGCTGCACGCCGAGGGACGCTACCGCGTCTTCATCGACATCCTGCGCAACAAGGGCGCGTTCCCCAATGCGCGCTGCTTCGCCGGGCATAACGGGCCCAAGCCGATCACGGTGTGGTGCTCGAACGACTATCTCGCGATGGGCCAGCACCCCAAGGTGATCGCGGCGATGGAAGAGGCGCTGCACGACGTCGGCGCCGGTTCGGGCGGCACGCGCAACATCGGCGGCAACACGCATTACCATGTCGACCTGGAGGGCGAGCTCGCCGACCTGCACGGCAAGGAAGCCGCGTTGCTGTTCACCAGCGGCTACGTCTCGAACGAGGCGACGCTGGCAACGCTCGCGAAAGTGCTGCCGGGGTGCATCATCTTTTCGGACGAGCTGAACCACGCGTCGATGATCGCGGGGATCCGCAATTCGGGGTGCGAGAAGCGCGTCTTTCGCCACAACGACCTCGCGCATCTCGAGGAACTGCTGGCCGCCGAAGACCCGACCGCGCCGAAGCTGATCGCGTTCGAGAGCGTCTATTCGATGGAAGGCGACATCGCGCCGATATCGGACATCTGCGACCTCGCCGACCGCTACAACGCGCTGACCTATTGCGACGAAGTCCATGCGGTCGGGATGTACGGCGCGCGCGGCGGCGGGATTTCGGAGCGCGACGAGGTGGCGCACCGGATCACGATCCTCGAAGGGACGCTCGGCAAGGCGTTCGGCGTGATGGGCGGCTACATCGCCGCGGACCGCACGATCGTCGACGTGATCCGCAGCTACGCGCCGGGGTTCATCTTCACCACGAGCCTGTCGCCGGTGCTGGTCGCGGGCGTGCTGGCGAGCGTCCGCCACCTCAAGGCGTCGAGCGTCGAGCGCGACGGGCAGCAGGCCTCGGCCGCGATGCTCAAGGCGATGCTGAAGGACGCCGGGCTGCCGGTGATGATCGGCGACACGCATATCGTGCCGCTGATGGTCGGCGATCCCGTCAAGGCGAAGAAGATTTCCGACGTGCTGCTCGCCGAATACGGCGTGTACGTGCAGCCGATCAACTACCCGACCGTGCCGCGCGGGACCGAGCGGCTGCGCTTCACCCCGGGGCCGGCGCATACCGAGGCGATGATGCGCGAGCTGACCGACGCGCTGGTCGAGATCTGGGGCCGGTTGGAGTTGCGGAAAGCGGCGTAGACGCTACCCGATCCTCCCCCGCCAGGGGGAGGTGGCGCCGAAGGCGACGGAGGGGGCCGACACGGAACCGACGTTACCCTTCCCGCCCCCTCCGTCAGGCTGCGCCTGCCACCTCCCCCTGGCGGGGGAGGATTGTTCCTTCCCTCAGAGCGCCCGTACCGCCGCCACCATCATCCGGCCGGTCAGCCGCGCCGTCTCGTCCTCCGAGAGTTGGGGGCGCGATAGCGTGCGGTGGCCGAGGCCGAACATGAAGGCGAGGACGAGTTCCTCGGCGCCTTCCAGCTGAGTCGCGGTGAGGTCGGGATTGGCGACGCAGGCGAGTTCGCTGATCACGTCGCGAAACCCCTGGCACAGCCCGCCGATGGAATCGGCGACTCCGGGGTTGCGATGCGCCTCTGCCATGATCTCGAACGACAGCGCCTCGTCGCCCTTCGACAAAGCGCGACGCGCGAGTTCGACGAACGCGACCTCGATCGTGATCCGCCCCGCGGTCGCGTCTTCGCAGATCTTGCTGAGTTCCAGTTCCTTGGCGGCGGCGTCCTCGAGGACGATCGCCTGGATGATCGCGTCCTTGCCCGTGAACAGGCGATAGATCTGGCCGACGCTGACGTCCGCCGACTGCGCCAGTTCGGACATCGCGGTCTTGTGAAACCCCTGAGTCGAAAAGAGATGACGAGCCGTGGCGACGATCCGATCGCGGCTGCACAGGTCATGCTGCACTGCAGCCAAAATACATCTCCAGACACGTTTCTTGTTGACGGACCGGTTGCACGTTCGTAGCGGCGGCGCAAGCGGAATGAACGTTCATTCCGCGCGGCCGCTTTGGCCGCGGGGCGTTGGAAAGCAAACTATGCGTCGATCGGACATCACAGGATCCATGGCTCTGGGCGCGTTCGTCCTGGTGGCCGCGTGCAGCAAGCCGGCACCGGCGCCGCCGCCGACTCCGCAGGTCGGGGTGGTCCAGGTGACCGAGCAGTCGGTGACTCTGTCGAGCGAGCTTCCGGGGCGGATTACCGCGGTGGAGACGTCCGAAGTGCGTCCGCAGATCAGCGGCGTCATCCGTCGCCGGCTGTTCGCCGAGGGATCGATGGTGCGCGCCGGACAGACGCTGTACGAGATCGAGGACGCCCCCTATCGCGCCGCGCTCGGCACCGCGCAGGGCCAGCTTGGCGCCGCGCAGGCCCAGATCAACGCGACCCGCCTGCAGGCCCAGCGCTATAGCGAACTCGTCCGCGTGAACGCGGTGTCGAAGCAGGAAGCGGACAACGCGACCGGCTCCGCCGCACAGGCGCGCGCCAATGTTGCAGCGCAGCGTAGTGCGGTCGAGGCTGCTCGCGTCAACCTGAACTTCACGCGGATCAAGGCGCCGATCTCGGGCCGCATCGGCCGATCGCTGTTCACCGCGGGCGCGCTGGTCCAGACCGGCCAGGCCGACCCGCTGGCGACGATCCAGCGCACCGACACCGTCTATGTCGACGTCACCCAGTCGGCCGCCCAGCTGCTCGACCTAAAGGCGGCGATGCAGTCGGGCGAGGTCACCGGCGGCGGCCAGGGCGCACGCGTCCAGCTGATCCTGCCCAACGGCCAGACCTATCCGATCGAGGGTCGCCTGCAGTTCGCCGAAGTCACGGTCGACCAGACCACCGGCGCGGTGACGCTGCGCGCGAGCTTCCCCAACCCCACGGGCATGTTGCTGCCGGGCATGTACGTCCGCGCGAAGCTGGTCGAGGGTACGCAGTCCAAGGCGATCCTGGTTCCGCAGCGCGCGGTCAGCCGCGACGAGCGCGGCAACCCGACCGTGATGGTCGTCGGTGCCGACAACAAGGTCGCACCGCGCGTGCTGAAGACCGACCGAACGCAGGGCGACAACTGGATCGTCACCAGCGGCGTCAAGCCCGGCGACAGGATCATCGTCGAGGGCGGCATGATGCTGCGTCCCGGCGCGGTGGTGAAGGCGACCCCGTGGAACCCCAATGCGAAGCCGGCAGCCGCCAGCGCCCCGGCACAGGGTAAGTAACCGCTTATGTCACGCTATTTCATCGAACGGCCGATCTTTGCCTGGGTGATCGCGATCATCCTGATGCTCGCGGGCGTCCTGGCGATCCGGACGCTGCCGATCGCGCAGTTCCCGGCGATCGCGCCGCCCTCCATCTCGATCACCGCGACCTATCCGGGTGCGGACGCCGCCACGCTGGAGGCGACCACCACGCAGCTGATCGAGCAGCAGATGAAGGGGCTCGACCACCTTCGCTACTTCTCGGCGGCGTCGAGTTCGGCCGGCACGGTCACGATCACGCTGACCTTCGAGCAGGGCACCGACCCCGACATCGCGCAGGTCCAGGTCCAGAACAAGCTGCAGGCGGCGACGCCCCTGCTGCCGCAGGAAGTCCAGCAGCAGGGCATCCAGGTCGCCAAGGCGACCGCCAACTTCCTGCTGTTCGTCGGCCTGTATTCGGAGAACGGCGCGCATAACGGCGACGACCTGTCCGACTATATCGTGTCGAAGCTCCAGGATCCGCTGAGCCGCGTCAACGGGGTCGGCGACACGCTGGTGATCGGGTCGCAATACGCGATGCGCATCTGGGTCGATCCGCTGAAGCTCAACAACTACGCGCTGACGATGGCGGACATCACCGCGGCGGTGACCGCGCAGAACGCACAGGTTTCCGCCGGGCAGATCGGCGCGCAGCCGGCTCCCAAGGAGCAGATGCTCAACGCGACCGTCTCGGTCTCGTCGCGCCTGACCACCCCGGACCAGTTCGCCAATATCAGCCTCAAGAGCAACGCGGACGGTTCGATCGTCCGCCTGAAGGACGTCGCGCGGGTCGAGATCGGTGCCGAGAACTACGGCTTCTCGACGCAGTGGAACGGCAAGCCGGGTTCGGGCCTGGGCATCAAGCTGGCGCCGGGTGCCAACGCGCTCGACACCGTGACCGCGGTCAAGGCGCGCGTCACCGAGATCGCCAAGACGTTCCCGCCCGACGTGAAGGTCATCTTCCCGTACGACACCTCGCCGTTCGTGCGCCTGTCGATCACGCAGGTGATCGAGACGCTGGTCGAGGCCGTCGTGCTCGTCTTCCTGGTGATGTTCCTGTTCCTGCAGAACTTCCGTGCCACGCTGATCCCGACGATCGCGGTGCCGGTCGTGCTGCTCGGCACGTTCGGCGTGCTCGCGCTCGCGGGCTATTCGATCAACACGCTGACGCTGTTCGGCATGGTGCTGGCGATCGGGTTGCTCGTCGATGACGCGATCGTCGTCGTCGAGAACGTCGAACGCCTGATCCAGACCGAGCATCTCAGTCCCAAGGACGCCGCGCGCAAGTCGATGTCCGAGATCAGCGGCGCGCTGGTTGGCATCGGCCTGGTGCTGTCCGCGGTGTTCCTGCCGATGGCGTTCTTCGGCGGCTCGACCGGCGTGATCTATCGCCAGTTCTCGATCACGATCGTCTCGGCGATGGTGCTCTCGGTGCTGGTCGCGTTGATCCTGACGCCGGCGCTGTGCGCGACCATCCTCAAGCCGCACAATCCGGACAAGACCGAGGGCAACGGCCTGTTCGCGCGCTTCTTCCGCTGGTTCAACGACAAGTTCGACCGTGGCCAGGCGCGCTACGAGAACGGCGTGCGCCATACCGTCAACGGCTGGAAGCGGTCGGTGCTGGTCTATGCGCTGATCGTGATCGGGATGGCCGTGCTGTTCGTGCGGCTGCCGACGGGCTTCCTGCCCGACGAGGACCAGGGCATCATGATCGCGCTGGTCCAGGGGCCTGCGGGCTCGACCAGCGCGCGCACGCAAAAGGGTCTCGACGCGGTTCGCGACCACTTCCTCGGCGCCGAGGGCAAGAACGTGAAGGGCGTCTACACGATCAACGGCTTCAGCTTCACCGGCACCGGCCAGAACAGCGGCATCGCGTTCATGCCGCTCAAGGACTGGGAAGACCGCAAGGGCGCCGAGAACAAGGCCCAGGCGGTCGCCGGCCGCGCGATGGGTGCGCTGTCGCAGTTCAAGGATGCGATGATCTTCGCGGTGGTGCCGCCGGCGGTGGCGGAGCTCGGCAATGCGACCGGCTTCGACCTCCAGCTCGTCGACACCACGGGGATCGGGCATGCCAAGCTGCTCGAGGCGCGCAACATGATGCTGGGGATGGCGGCGCAGGACAAGTCGCTCGCGGGCGTGCGTCCCAACTCGCTCGACGACGCGCCGCAGCTGAAGGTGACGGTCGATCAGGACAAGGCGCGGGCGCTCGGTCTCGACCTCGCCAGCGTGAACCAGACGATCAGCACCGCCTGGGGTGGGTCGTACATCAACGACTTCATCGACCGCGGACGCGTCAAGCGCGTCTATATCCAGGCGGACGAGCCCTATCGCCAGGCGCCCGAGGACATCGGCAACTTCTTCGTCCGCGGTGCGACCGGCACGATGGCGCCCTACAACGCCTTCACCACGCTCAGCTGGGCGCAGGCGCCGACGCAGTTGACGCGCTATAACGGCCAGCCGTCGATGGAAATCCTGGGGACGCCCGCAGCGGGCGTGTCGTCGGGCGACGCGATGGCGGCGATGGAGGCGATCCACAAGAAGCTGCCGCCGGGCACCGAGCTCGAATGGACCGGCCTCAGCTATGAGGAACGTCTGTCGGGTGGTCAGGCGCCGGCGCTGTACGGGCTGTCGCTGCTGATCGTGTTCCTGTGCCTCGCCGCGCTGTACGAGAGCTGGTCGATCCCGGTGTCGGTGCTGCTGGTGGTGCCGCTGGGCGTGGTCGGCGCGCTGCTCGCCGCAATGCTGACCGGGCTCGGCAACGACATCTACCTGCAGGTCGGGCTGATCACGACGATCGGCGTGTCGGCGAAGAACGCGATCCTGATCGTGGAGTTCGCGGAGGAACGGATGGCCGAGGGCATGAATGCGTTCGACGCGGCACTCGCGGCGGCCAAGCTCAGACTGCGGCCGATCCTGATGACCAGCCTCGCGTTCATCTTCGGCGTGTTCCCGCTGGCGATCTCGACGGGGGCCGGTGCCGGCGGACAGAATGCCATCGGCCGCGCGGTGGTCGGCGGGATGTTCACGGCGACGATCCTCGCGATCTTCTTCGTGCCGATGTTCTTCCTGCTGGTGAAGCGCCTGTTCAAGCAGGACAAGGCGCACGCCCCGACCGACCATAATCGTGCCGTCGAGACCGACGCGCCCGGCCCGCAGCGGCCGCAGGAGGCTTGAGAATGTTCCCCCGGAAAATCGCCCTCACCTTCGCGGCCGGGCTGACGCTCGCCGGTTGCAACCTGGCGCCGAAATATGTGCGTCCCGAGCTGCCGGTACCGCCGGCGACTCCGTCGGGGCCGGCCTATGCCGCCACCGACGCGGTGGGGGCGATCATCCCCGCCGACACCGCGTGGGAGACGTTCTTCACCGACGACCGGCTGCGCGGTGTGATCCGCACCACGCTCGCCAACAACCGCGACCTGCGCATCTCGGTCGCGCGCGTCGCGCAGGCCCGCGCGCAGTACCGCGTGCAGCGTGCCGACCTGTTCCCGACGCTCGGCGCCACGGGTAGCGCGAGCTACCAGAAGTCGCCCTTCGGCCAGGTGACCGGCGGGACCGGCACCGGGGGCGGTGTTGGCGGGGGCGTCGGCGGGGGCGGCACCGGGACGGGTGGCGGAACCGGCGTCGGGGGCGGCGCGGTCGCCAGCGGCCGCACCGACATCTACTCCGCAAACCTCGGCATCTCGGCGTGGGAGATCGACCTGTTCGGTCGGGTCCGCAACCTGACCCAGGCGCAGCAGGAATCCTATTTCGCCGCGCAGGAGAACCGCAACGCGGCGCAGGTCGCGCTGATCGCCGAGGTCGCGACCGCGTGGCTGACGATGGCGGCGGACCAGGACCGGCTGAAGATCGCGCGCGATACCGCCGCGGCGTTCGGCCAGACCGTCGAGCTGACCCAGCAGCGCTTCCGGGTCGGCATCTCGTCCGAGCTGGAGGTGCGGCAGGCGCGCACCACCTATGACCAGGCGCGCTCCGACATCGCCGACGCGACGACTCTGATCGCGCAGGATCGCAACGCGCTCAACCTGCTCGCGGGCACGACGCTGGAGGACGCGGTGCTGCCGGCGGCGCTCGACCGGCCAGCGACGCTCGACACGCTGCCGGCGAACCTGCCGTCCGAGGTGCTGCTGCGGCGCCCGGACATCGCGGCGGCCGAGCATCAGCTGAGGGGTGCCAACGCCAATATCGGTGCGGCGCGCGCGGCGTTCTTCCCGAACATCTCGCTGACCGCGGCGTTCGGGACGCTGAGCCTCGGGCTGTCGAACCTGTTCGGCAGCGGCAGCCAGACCTGGTCGGTGGCGCCGTCGGTCAGCCAGACGCTGTTCGACTTCGGCCGCAACAAGGGCAATCTGCGGTTGGCGCAGGCACAACGCGACGAACTGGTCGCGACCTATGAGCGCACCGTGCAGACGGGGTTCCGCGAGGTCGCCGATGCGCTGGCGCGGCGCGGCACGATCGGCGCGCAGCTGAGCGCGCAGACGTCGCTGCGCGACAATGCGGCAGGCGCGTTCAACCTGTCGCAGCTGCGCTTCCGCGCCGGGATCGACCCGTTCCTCAACACGCTCGATTCGCAGCGGTCGCTGTACACCGCGCAGCAGAGCCTGCTCGCGACGCGGCTGACGCACGATACCAATGCGGTGGAGCTGTACCGCGCGCTAGGCGGCGGGTTGAAGTAGGGCGCCGACGAAATCCTCCCCCGCCAGGGGGAGGTGTCGCCGGAGGTTACGGAGGGGGAGGACACGGAACCGCGGTTGCCTCTTCCTCCCCCTCCGTCAGGCTGCGCCTGCCACCTCCCCCTGGCGGGGGAGGATAGTGGGTCAGTTGGCGGGTTCGCTGAGCGGTGCGAATCGCGCGACCTGGCGGCCGACGAGGCGGAGCTGTTCGAGCACGGCGGGGTCGTTGGCGCCGCCTTCGTCGTCGAACTTGGTCACCTGCGTGTTGATCGCGGCGGCGAACGGCGTCGGCCAGCCGCGCAGCGCGTGGACGATCGAGCGCAGCGCGGCGATCGTGCTGCCGGTCGCCTGCCAGCCATAGGCGGTGGCGATCAGCCCGACCGGCATGTCCGCCAGATAGGCGCGCCCCTCGTCGCGGGCGGTCTCCTCGAGCAGGTCGAGCGCGTTTTTGACCACGCCCGAGATGCTGCCGTGATAGCCGGGACTCGCGATGATAACCGCCGAGGCCTCGCGGATCGCATCGACGAAGGCGCGTTCGTCGGGCGTGCGCGTCGTCGCCTTGGGATCGTAGAGCGGAAGCCGCGCCATGTCGGCGCCGCCGAACATCCGGGTGCGATAGCCCTCGGCCTCGACCGCATCGAGCGTGATGCGCAGTGCGCGTTCGGTCGAGGAGACGCCGCCGATGGTACCGCCGATGCCGACGACGAGAGGAAGTGCCACGCGAATACCCCGGTTGCTGCCCGCACGCTCTTTCCCGTTTCGCGCGCCGATGACAACCGGCAGCGACGCGAAAGATTGTGAAGGTTGCGGCAAGATGCGCTATCGCTGGCTTGTACCGACTGTTCTAGTGAAGTAACACAGCTGATGGCCGACCGCTGGACTCCCCGCCCCTCCTCCGATCCAGCCCCGCCTTCCGCGTCATCGAGCGAACGCGACCGGTTGCGCGCGGCGTATGACGCGGACCGTGTCGAGCGGCTGGTGTCGCAGGACCTCGACGACCTCGCGCCCGAGCCGAAACCGCGTCGGAAGACGTCCGTCGGCCGCTGGATCGTGCGCGGCCTGGGCGTCGGAATCGTGCTGCTGATAATCGCGATCGCGTGGCTGGCGATCACCGCGCCGCTGTCGAAGTCGCTGCTGCCGCCCACCCCGCCCTCGATCACGCTGACCGCGGACGACGGCACGCCGATCGCCCGGCGCGGCGCGATCATCGGCGCGCCGGTCGATGCGGCCACGCTGCCGCCGCATGTCGTGCAGGCGTTCCTGGCGATCGAGGACCGCCGCTTCTATTCGCATTGGGGCATCGACCCGCGCGGGATCGCACGCGCGGCCTGGGCGAACATGGGATCGGGCGGCGTGCGCCAGGGCGGCAGCACGATCACGCAGCAGCTCGCGAAGAACGCGTTCCTCGATTCGGACCGCACCGCCGCGCGGAAGATCCGCGAGGCGATGATCGCGCTGTGGCTGGAGGCGTGGCTGTCGAAGGACGAGATCCTCTCGCGCTATCTGTCGAACGTCTATTTCGGCGACAATTGCTACGGCCTGACCGCGGCGTCGAAGCATTATTTCGGGCGCAAGCCCAAGGACCTGAGCATCGGCCAGGCGGCGATGCTGGCGGGCCTGGTCAAGGCGCCGTCGCGGCTCGCCCCGACGAGCAACCTGGACGGTGCGCGGCGCCGCGAGGCGGTGGTGGTCGGCGCGATGGTCTCGGCCGGGTTCCTGACCCCGCGCGAGGGCGACATGGTCAAGCCGCAGCGCGTGCTGTCGAGCGCGCCCGCGCAACTGCCGAACGGCACCTATTTCGCCGACTGGGTGCTGCCCGAGGCGCGCGACCAGGCGGGCGAGGTCAAGACCGAGACGACCGTGCAGACCACGCTCGACCGTCGCCTGCAGCGCGCGGCGGAGCGCGTCGTGGCGCGCGCCGGCCTGCGCCAGGCGCAGGTCGCTCTGGTGGCGATGCGGCCCGATGGCCGCGTCGTCGCGATGGTCGGCGGCAAGAACTATGCGAAGAGCCCGTTCAACCGCGCGACGCAGGCACGGCGCCAGCCGGGATCGACGTTCAAGCTGTTCGTCTACCTCGCGGCAATGCGCGCGGGAATGACGCCCGATTCGACGATCGAGGACACGCCGGTCACGATCGGCGACTGGAAGCCCAAGAACAGCGACGGCCGCTATCAGGGGACGATCACGCTGCGCCAAGCGTTCGCGCGGTCGTCCAACGTCGCCGCGGCACGGCTGACGCAGCAGGTCGGCGTCAAGGCGGTGATCAAGGCGGCGCGCGACCTGGGGATATCGACGCCGATCGCCAACGAGGCGACGATCGGGCTCGGGACGTCGACGGTGTCGCTGCTCGAGCTGACCGCGGCCTATGCGGCGATTTCCCGCGCGCAATATCCGGTCCAGCCGCGCGGTCTCGCCGATGTGCGCGAGAAGGGCTGGTACCAGTCGCTGACCGGCGGCGCGACCAAGATGCCGAACAGCGTGCACGACGAGATGCTCGACCTGTTGTCCGCATCGATCCACGGCACCGGGCGCGGCGCGGGGATCACGGTCGACGCGTACGGCAAGACGGGCACGACCTCGAACAACAAGGACGCGCTGTTCGTCGGGTTCGCCAAGGACCTGGTGGTGGGCGTCTGGGTCGGCAACGACGACAACAGTTCGAACCCGGGGCTGTCGGGTGGCGGCATCCCGGCGCGGATCTGGCGCGACTTCATGCAGTCGGCGCTGGGGATCGCACCGGTGGTGGCGCCAGAGCCGGTGGTCGAGGCGGTCGATCCCGATGCGCTCCCCGAGGGCGAGGACGGCAATTTCGCGCTGCCCGAGGGCGAGATCGACGGAATGGGGCTGAACCTGAAGATGGGCCCGGACGGGACGATCACAGTCGGCCCGTCGCGGGACCGCGAGGAACGCCCGCCGATCGAGCGCGAGGACCGACGGGCGCTGGAGCGCGAGGATCGGCGGCTGCCCGAGGACGAAGGGCCGGGCGAGGAGAATTAGGGGCAGCGACAAATCCTCACCCGCAAGGGGGAGGTGGCGCCGAAGGCGACGGAGGGGGAGGTAAGCGCCGCGCTCCAAAAAAGACCGCCTCGTATCCGCCCCCTCCGTCACGCTACGCGTGCCACCTCCCCCTGGCGGGGGAGGATCCTGGCACCGATCCGTTCCTCAATGAAGACTGGAATCTTCCCGGAGCGCGTGCTGCGTATCCCAACGGGGAGACCCCAGCCTTGCTGGGGTGACGGGTGGGGTAGTGCCCCCCGCCAATTCGTCATCCCAGCGTAGGCTGGGATCTCCCCGGGGCGGGCGCAACGCTTCCCAACGGGAGACCCCAGCCTGCGCTGGGGTGACGAATGGAGGGCGCGTGGCGGCGCGGCAATCTCTCGCCCCTCCCTGGAAGGGAGGGGTTGGGGGTGGGTTGGCCCGCGAGGGATCGTTGCGCCTGCCCTGGGCGAACCCACCCCCTGCCCCCCCTTCCAGGAAGGGGCGTTCGTTGTGGCTGGTCGGCGCGTGTCGGTTGACCGCCGCACCGCGGCGCAGCATTGAACCGGCATGCGATTTTTCTCCGACAATGCCGCACGCGTCCACCCGCAGGTGATGGCCGCGATCGCCGCCGCCGATGTGCTCGATACCGCCTATGCCGGCGACGCATGGTCGAAGCAGCTCGACGCGCGATTGTCGGCGCTGTTCGAGACCGAGGTGGCGGTGCTGTGGGTGCCGACCGGCACCGCGGCGAACTGCCTGGCGCTCGCCGCGCTGTGTCCGCCGCATGGCGGGATCGTCTGCCACCGCGACGCGCATATCCAGAACGACGAGGGCGGCGCGCCCGAATTCTACACGCATGGCGCGAAACTGTTCCTGGCGGAGGGCAACGGCGCGAAGATGACGCCGGACACCATCCGCGGCGTCATCGACGCGATCGCCAACGACGTCCACCGCGTCCAGCCGCATGCGATCTCGATCACCAACGCGACCGAATATGGCCGGGTCTACACCGTCGCCGAGGTCGCGGCGATCGGGGCGCTCGCCCGGACACGCGGGCTCGGGCTACACATGGACGGTGCGCGGTTCGCCAATGCGGTCGCGCATCTGGGCTGCTCGCCCGCCGACATCACCTGGCGCGCGGGCGTCGACGCGCTGAGCTTCGGGTTCGTCAAGAACGGCGCGATGAGCGCGGAGGCGCTGGTGTTCTTCAAGCCCGAACTCGCCGCGGTGACGCAGTATCGGCGCAAGCGCGCGGGGCTGTTGCTGTCGAAGGGGCGGTATTTGGCGGCGCAGATCCTGGCGATGCTCGACGATGATCTATGGATCGCGAACGGCCGTGCCGCCAATGCCGCGGCGGCCAAGCTCGCGGCGGCGGGTGGCGACCGCGTGATCCATGCGGTCGAGGCGAACGAGGTCTTCCTGCGCGCGACGCCCGAAGAGGCCGCGACGTTGCGCGCGCGCGGGTTCGACTTCTACGACTGGGCCGAGGGTGAAATCCGGCTGGTGACCGCGTGGGACAGCCCGGCCGAGGCGGTCGACGCGCTCGCGGATGCGATCGCCGCGCTTTGACGGACCGGTCGTGACCCCGGGCCCGGCCGCCTATGGGGCGCCCAATTCGACGCGCCCGGCGATCCTGATCCCGCTCGGGATCGTGACGCTGATCTGGGGGTCGACCTGGCTGGTGATCCGCGACCAGATCGGCGTGGTGCCGGCCAGCTGGTCGGTCAGCTATCGCTTCCTGGTGGCGGGGCTGACGATGCTCGCCTTCGCGCTGGCCAAGGGCGAGCGGTTGCGGATGGATGCGCGCGGCTGGCGCTTCGCCGCGATCCTGGCCGCCGCGCAGTTCGTGTGCAATTTCAACTTCGTCTACCGTGCCGAAGCGCATGTGACCTCGGGACTCGTCGCGGTGGTGTTCGCGCTGCTGGTGGTGCCCAACGCGATCTTCGGGCGGATCTTCCTGGCGCAGAAGGTCGGGCGGCAGTTCATCGTCGGGTCGACCGTGGCGATGGCCGGCGTCGCGCTGCTGTTCGTTAACGAGGCGCGGGTGGATCCGCATGGATCGACCTCAGCCCTGATCGGGATCGGCTTCACGCTGTGCGCGGTGCTGTCGGCGTCGACCGCCAACGTCATGCAGGGGACCGAGAGCGCGCGGCGCTACCCGATGGCGACGATGCTGGCGGTGGCGATGCTGATCGGCGCGGCGATGGACGCGGCCTATGCCTGGGGCACGGCGGGGCCGCCGGTGATCGAGATGCGCCTCGGCTATCTCGTCGGCGTGCTGTATCTCGGCGTGTTCGCGTCGGCGATCGCGTTCACGCTGTATTTCAGCGTGATCCGCGTGATCGGGCCCGCCAAGGCGGCCTATTCGGGCGTGCTGACCCCGGTGATCGCGATGCTGTTGTCGACGGTGTTCGAGGGCTATCGCTGGTCGACGCTGGCGGCGGCGGGCGCGGTGCTGGCGGGGATCGGGCTGGTCATCGCGCTGAGGGCGCGCAGGCCGGCGCGGTAGTCGGCGAAGGCGGGGGTCCAGCGCAGCACGCGCCTGGCCTTGCCGTTCGCGACGCGGCGGTTCTCGGCATAGAAGCTGCGCCCCATCGGCGACAGCGTCTCGAGCGCGACGAACGGCGGCGGCGGCAGCTTCAGCAACGAGGCGGCGAACGCGGCGACGTCGTTCTGCGAGGCGGGGCGGTCGTCGGCGAGATTGTATGCGCCCGCAGGCACATCGAACGCGGCGATGACGCCCGCGACGATATCGTCGACATGGACGCGGCTGAACACCTGGTCGGGCAGGTCGATGCGGTGCGCCTTGCCCTCGGCGACGCGGTCGAGCGCGGAGCGGCCGGGGCCGTAGATCCCGGGCAGGCGGAAGACGTGCGCGCCGAGTGCCAGCCAGTCGGCATCGGCGCGGGTGCGCGGCGGGCGGCGGCCGCCGGTCGGCGCGGTCTCGTCGATCCACGCGCCGCCGGCGTCGCCGTACACGCCGGTCGAGGACAGATAGCCGCGCCATGCCCGGCTGCGCAGGAGTGCCGGGCCGTAGCGGGCCAGCACGGGGTCGGACTCGCCCTCGGGAGGGACCGAGGACAGGATGTGCGTCGCCGCGGCGATCTCAGCGAGCACGGCGGGGCCGTCGTCGAAGCGCAGCGTGCCGTCGCGACCGTCGCGCGTGGTGCCGACGACGTGCCAGCCCTCGCCCGCCAGCCGCGCGGCGAGGCGCCCGCTGGTGTAGCCGAGGCCGAGGATGAGGAGCCGGCTCATCGGGCGCGGGGTCGGGACATGGCGGTTCCTTGTCTTTCCGTCATCCTGGGCTCGACCCAGGATCCAGGGTTACCCCGCGGGGTGCTCGTGGCTCTGGATCCTGACGTTCGTCAGGATGGCGGAGTGGGGGCGGACTAGCAGACCGGCCTGCCTCCGCAAGCTTTGCTGGCGACAACGGCAATCGCGCCTATATTCGGACGCTATGCTCGATATCCAGACCAGCCTCGCCCAGCCGATCGTCATCCGTCGCGAGGCCTATGCGGCGCCCGACTGGCTGGTCCCCGAGGTCGCGCTCGATTTCGCGCTGGCCGCCGCCGCGACGCGGGTGCGGGCGCGGCTGTCGGTGACGCGGAACGGCGCGCACGACCGGCCGCTGCGCTTGGACGGCGCGGGGCAGCGGCCGCTGTCGGTGAGCGTCGACGGGGTCGCGGTCAACGACTGGCGGATCGAGGGCGAGGAACTGGTCGTGCCGCTGACCGGCGCCGCGCATGTGATCGAGACCGAAGTCGAGATCGCGCCCGAGCGCAACACGCAGCTGATGGGGCTGTACGCGTCGGGCGGAAACCTGTGCACGCAGTGCGAGGCGGAGGGGTTTCGGCGGATCACCTTCTTCCCCGACCGGCCCGACGTGCTGAGCGTCTATTCGGTGCGGATGACCGCGGACAAGGCGCTGTACCCGGTGCTGCTGGCGAACGGCGACCCGGTCGAGAGCGGCGAGCTGGCGGACGGGCGGCACTGGGCGACGTGGCACGATCCGTTCCCCAAGCCCTCCTATCTGTTCGCGCTGGTCGCGGGCAACCTGGCGGTCAACCGCGGCAGCTTCACGACGATGTCGGGGCGCGTCGTCGAGCTCGGCATCTGGGTGCGCGAGAGCGATTTGGCCAAGACCGATCATGCGCTCCACGCGCTGAAACTCGCGATGGAATGGGACGAGCGCGTCTATGGGCGCGAATACGACCTCGACGTGTTCAACATCGTCGCGGTGGACGATTTCAACTTCGGCGCGATGGAGAACAAGGGGCTTAACATCTTCAACTCGCGCTACATCCTGGCCGACCCGGATACCGCGACCGATTACGATTACGACGCGATTGCCGCGGTGGTCGCGCACGAATATTTCCACAACTGGTCGGGCAACCGCATCACCTGCCGCGACTGGTTCCAGCTGAGCCTCAAGGAAGGCTTCACGGTCTATCGCGACCAGGGATTTTCCGCCGACCAGGGCAGCCGTGCGGTCAAGCGGATCGAGGATGTCCGGGGCCTGCGCGCGGCGCAGTTCCCCGAGGATGCGGGGCCGCTCGCGCACCCGGTGCGACCCGAATCCTACCAGGAGATCTCGAACTTCTACACCGCGACGATCTACAACAAGGGCGCCGAGCTGATCCGGATGATGGCGTCGATCCTGGGGCCGGAGACATTCCGCGCGGCGACCGACCTGTATTTCGACCGGTTCGACGGGACGGCGGCGACCTGCGAGGATTATGTCGCGTGCATGGAGGAGGCGGGCGACGTCGACCTGACGCAGTTCCGGCTCTGGTATGCGCAGGCGGGGACGCCGCGGGTGTCGGCGACGCTCGATTCCGTCGGCAGCCGCGCCACGCTGACGCTCGAGCAGCACGTGCCGCCGACGCCGGGCCAGAGCGACAAGGCGCCGATGGTGCTCCCGTTGCGCGTCAAGCTGTTCGGGGCGGAGAGCGGCACCGCGCTGACCGAGGAGCGGCTGGTGCTGTTCGACCGCGCGCGCGACACGATCATTTTCGAGGGGCTGGCCGAGCGGCCGGTGCTGTCGATCAATCGCGGCTTCTCCGCGCCGGTGATCGTCGAGAGCGACCGGTCGGCGGCGGACCTCGCCTTCCTGAGCGCGCATGACGACGATCCGTTCGCGCGGTACGAGGCGATGCAGCAGCTGATGCTCGACACGCTGGTGGCGAGCGCGGTGCACGGCCGCGCGGATCACGAAGGCGTGATCGCGGCGGTCGCGAACACGCTCGACGATGCCGGGCTCGATCCGGCGTTCGTCGCGGAGGCGGTGCTGTTGCCGTCCGAGAGCTTCATCGGCGACCAGATGGCGGTGGTCGACCCCGACGCGATCTTCCGCGCGCGCGAGGCACTCCGCCGCGATCTCGGCCGGCGGCTCGATGCGCAGTGGCGGCGCGCGCTGGCGCAGGGCGTCGCGCCCTATGCCTACACGCCCGAGGCGAAGGGGTTCCGGCGGCTGCGCAGCGTGGCGCTCGGCTATATCGCGGCGAGCGGCGCGGCGGACGCGGCCGAGCTCGCCTTCGCGCAGTTCGAGGCGGCGGACAACATGACCGACCGCCAGGGGGCGCTGACGACGCTCGTCAGCGGGACGTCGGACCTGCGGATCGCGGCGCTCGACATCTTCTACAATCGGTACAGCGACAACGCGCTGGTGCTCGACAAATGGTTCCAGGTGCAGGCGCTGGCGTCGCGCGACGACACCGGCGCGGTGGTGGCGGCGCTGACGCGGCACCCGGACTTCACGCTGGCGAACCCGAACCGGGCGCGGGCGCTGGTGGGGGCGTTCTCGGCGAACCAGCGCGCCTTCCATGCGGCCGACGGCAGCGGGTACCGACTGCTCGCGGACCAGCTGATCGCGCTCGACCGGCTCAACCCGCAGACCGCCGCGAAGCTGTTGCCGCCGCTGGGGCGCCGGCGGAGGTTCGACGCGGCGCGGTCGGGGCTGATGCGCGCCGAGCTGGAGCGGATCGTGGCGACGCCGGGGCTGTCGAAGGATGTGTTCGAGCAGGCGTCGAAGAGCCTGGAGGGGTAGCCACGTCGAGGCAAACCTCCCCTCCCTGGAAGGGAGGGGTCGGGGGTGGGTTGGCCCGTTGCAAAACGCAGCGCCAGCCCCGAGCCTACCCACCCCCAGCCCCTCCCTTTCAGGGAGGGGAGCAGAATCAGAACAACCTTCCGCCGTTCGGGACGGGCACGCTCGGCCCGATCAATACCACCTTGCCGTTCTCGTCCGGAAACCCCAGCGTCAGGACCTCGGACTTGACCGGGCCGATCTGGCGCGGGGGGAAATTGACCACTGCGGCGACCTGGCGGCCGACCAGCGTGTCGGGCGTGTAATGCTCGGTGATCTGCGCGGAGGATCGCTTCACGCCGATCTCGGGGCCGAAATCGATCCGCAGCTTGAACGCGGGCTTGCGCGCCTCTGGAAAGGGTTCGGCCTCGACGATCGTGCCGACGCGGATGTCGACGCGCGCGAAGTCGTCGAAGACGATCTGCGCAGCGATCCCCTCAGAAATCGACATTGTCGTAATGCGCCGGCGGGTTGATCATCTCCATCCGCTCGCTGAGCAAAGGGCGGAAGCTCGGGCGGCTCTTCAGGCCGCGATACCAGCGGGCGGTCTGCTCGTGCCCCTTCCAGTCGATCCCGCCGAGATAGTCGGTGACCGAGATCTGTGCGGCCGCGGCGAGATCGGCGAGCGTCATCGTCGCGCCACCCAGCCAGTTGCGATGGTCGAGCAGGTAATCGATGTAATCGAGATGGCCGACCGCGGCCTTCATCGCCTCGCGCAGGCCCTTGGCGTCGGGCGCGGTGCGGTGCGCGAGGCGCTTGACCATCCGTTCGTGGAGCAGCGGCCCGGTGACGTCGCGGTAGAAATTGGTGTCGAACCAGGTGACCAGACGGCGCGTCTCGGCGCGGTTGGTCGCGGTGCCGTTGATCATCGCCGCCTTTTCGACGGTTTCCTCGAAGAATTCGCAGATCGCCATCGAATCGATCAGTGGTGCTACGCCGCGCGCCTTGTCGACCATCACCGGGGTCTGGCCGGCGGGGTTCATGTCGAGGAATTCGTCGCGGTGCTCCCAGGGCGATTCGCGGACGAGTTCATAGCCGACGCCCTTCTCGCCGAGCAGCAGGCGGACTTTGCGCGAGAAGGGACACAGGGGGAATTGATAGAGCTGCCACATGGCGCACGTTTAGGCGGTGGGGGGTGCGGGTGTCCATGCGGTGCGTTCGCGGATGGGGTGATTTGGTTCACGCGGAGGCGCGGAGACGCGGAGGAGGGTTCGCCCGGAACGGGCGTTCCTCCTTGCAACGTGCATTGGGTGAAGGTCGCTTCGCGACGAGCGCGCCACCTCCGCGTCTCCGCGCCTCCGCGTGAACCCTCTCAACGCTCACGGCCGCACGACGACGTGGGAGTGTGCCATGCGCCTCCTCTCCCTGGAAGGGAGGGGTCGGGGGTGGGTCGGCTCGTTGGAATCCCTAGCGCCTGCCCCAGGCGAACCCACCCCCAGCCCCTCCCTTTCAGGGAGGGGAGCAGTCGTTATTCCGCGGCGACCAGTTCGGCGCTGTCGTCGAGGGGGTGGGGCAAGCGGGTGAGCATTTCCTTCGGCACGATCTGCCAGAAATCGCCGGCGACGCGGTCCCAGTCCTCGAGCAGGCCCTTCGACCATTTGCTGTCGGTCGCATCGGCATGGTCGCGGACGAGGTCGAGCAGCGTGTCGGCCCAGTGCAGCGAGCGGACGCGCGCCCAGGTGATGTTCTCCGGATTGGCCTTGCTCGGGAAGACGCCCGCGGGATCGTAGACGAACGCCATCCCTCCGGTCATGCCCGCGCCGAAATTGGTGCCGATCTCGCCGAGGATCACCGCGACACCGTTGGTCATGTATTCGCAGCCGTTCGCGCCGCAGCCCTCGACGACCACGGTCGCGCCCGAATTGCGCACCGCGAACCGCTCGCCCGCCTGCCCCGCCGCGAGCAATTTGCCCGAGGTCGCGCCGTAGAGCACGGTGTTGCCGACGATCGTGTTGTCCTGGCTCGCGAGCGGCGACGACACCGCGGGGCGGACGACGATGATGCCGCCCGACAGCCCCTTGCCGACATAATCGTTGGCGTCGCCGAACACTTCGAGCGTGATGCCCTTGCACAGGAACGCGCCGAGACTCTGCCCAGCCGAGCCGCGCAGGCGGATCGTGACGTGGCCGTCGGCGAGCGTCGACATGCCGAACTTCCGCGTGATCTCGGACGACAGACGCGTGCCCACCGCGCGGTGCGTGTTGCGCACCGAATAGGTCAGCTGCATCTTCTCGCCGCGGCTGAACACGGCGGCGGCATCCTTGATGACCTGCGCGTCGAGGCTGTCGGGGACTTCGTTCCGGAAGGTCGAGAGCGAGAAGCGGCGCTCGGCATCGGTCGCATCGACCTTGGCGAGGATCGGGTTGAGGTCGAGATCGTCGAGATGCTCGGCGCCGCGGCTGACCTGGCGGAGCAGCTCGGTGCGGCCGATCACCTCGTCGAGGCTCTTGAACCCGAGGCGCGCGAGGATGTCGCGGACTTCCTCTGCGATGAAGGTCATCAGGTTGATGACCTTTTCGGGAGTGCCGACGAATTTCTGCCGCAGCGCGTCGTTCTGCGTGCAGATGCCGACCGGACAGGTGTTCGAATGGCACTGGCGCACCATGATGCAGCCCATCGCCACGAGGCTGAGCGTGCCGATCCCGAACTCTTCCGCGCCGAGGATCGCGGCGATGACGATGTCACGGCCGGTCTTGAGCCCGCCGTCGGTGCGCAGCTTGATGCGGCCGCGCAGGCCGTTGAGCGTGAGCGTCTGGTTGACCTCCGACAGCCCCATTTCCCACGGCGTGCCGGCATATTTGATGCTGGTCTGCGGGGACGCCCCGGTGCCGCCGACATGGCCGGCGATCAGGATGACGTCGGCATGCGCCTTCGCCACACCTGCCGCGACCGTGCCGATGCCCGCCGAACTGACGAGCTTGACGCAGACGCGCGCACGCGGATTGATCTGCTTGAGGTCGTAGATGAGCTGCGCGAGATCCTCGATCGAATAGATGTCGTGGTGCGGCGGCGGCGAGATCAGCGTCACGCCGGGCGTCGCGTGGCGCAGCTTGGCGATGAATTCGGTGACCTTGAAGCCGGGCAGCTGACCGCCCTCGCCGGGCTTGGCGCCCTGGGCGACCTTGACCTCGATCTCTTCGCAGGCATTCAGATATTCGGCGGTGACGCCGAACCGGCCGGACGCAATCTGCTTGATCGTCGAGTTGGCGTTGTCGCCGTTCGCATAGGGCTTGAAACGCGACTTGTCCTCGCCGCCCTCGCCCGACACCGCCTTCGCGCCGATGCGGTTCATCGCGATCGCGAGCGTCTCGTGCGCTTCGGGCGACAGTGCGCCCAAGGACATGCCCGGGGTGACGAAGCGCTTGCGGATCTCGGTGATCGCCTCGACCTGGTCGACCGGCACGCCTTCTGCGGGGAAGTTGAACTGCAGCAGGTCGCGCAGATAGACCGGCGGCAGGTCGGCGACGCCGCGCGAGAATTGCAGATAGCTCGTATAGCTGTCGGTCGCGACCGCGGTCTGCAGCAGGTGCATCAGCTGCGCCGAATAGGCATGCGTCTCGCCGGTGTGGCGCTGGCGGTAGAAGCCGCCGATCGGCAGCGTGACGAGCGCATGGTCGAACGCCGCCTCGTGGCGCTGCGTCGCATTGACGTGGAGCGAGGCATAGCCCTCGCCCGAGATCTTCGCGGGCATGCCGGGGAACAGGTCGTTGACCAGGCTGCGGCTGAGGCCGACCGCCTCGAAGTTGTAGCCGCCGCGGTAGGACGAGATGACCGCGATGCCCATCTTCGACATGATCTTGAGCAGCCCCTCCTCCACCGCGGTGCGGTGGCGACGCAGGCATTCGGCGAGGTCGAGGTCGCCGAACAGCCCGCGCGCCTGACGATCGACGATTGCAGCTTCGGCCAGATAGGCGTTCACAGTGGTCGCGCCGACGCCGATCAGCACCGCGTAATAATGCGTGTCGAGGCATTCGGCGGTGCGCACGTTGATCGACGCGTAGGAGCGCAGGCCGCGGCGGACGAGATGCGTGTGGACGGCAGCGACCGCGAGCACGCCGGCGATGGCGACGCGGTCCTCGCTGATCGCCTCGTCGGTGAGGAAGATCTCGCTCTTGCCCTGGCGGACGGCCTGCTCGGCCTCGTTGCGGATCCGCTGGATCGCGGCGCGCAGCTTTTCCGGGCCACCGCCGGCGTCGAAGGTGCAGTCGATCTCGGCGACCGCCGACCCGAAATGCGCCTTCAGCCGCGACCAATGCTCGCCGGTGAGCACGGGGGAATCGAGGACGAGCACGCGCTCGCGCTGGTCGCGCACGTCGAGGATGTTGGCGAGGTTGCCGAAGCGGGTGCGCAGCGACATCACGTGACGCTCGCGCAACGGATCGATCGGCGGGTTGGTGACCTGAGAGAAATTCTGGCGGAAGAACTGGCTGATGAGGCGCGGCTTGTCGGAGATGACCGCGAGGGGGGTGTCGTCGCCCATCGATCCGATCGCCTCCTTGGCCATCTCGACCATCGGCGACAGGATCAGCTCCATGTCCTCGAGCGTCTGGCCGGCGGCGACCTGGCGGCGCGCGAGCTCGGCGCGGTCGTAGCGGACGACGCTTTCCTCGACGACCGGCAGGTCGGCGAGCGTGTGGAATTCGCCGATCATCGCGGCATAGTCGGCCTCGCCCGCGATGCGATCCTTGACCGCGCGGTCCTGGAGCAGGACGCCCTCGTCGAGGTCGACCGCGATCATCTCGCCGGGTCCCAGACGCCCCTTGGCGACGATGGTGGATTCGGGGACGACGACCATCCCGCTCTCGGAGCCGACGATCAGCAGCTTGTCGGAGGTCAGCGTGTAGCGGAGCGGACGCAGTGCGTTGCGGTCCATGCCGGCGACCGCCCAGCGGCCGTCGGTCATTGCGAGCGCGGCGGGACCGTCCCACGGCTCCATGACGCTGGCGAGATACTGGTACATCGCGGCATGTTGTGCGTCGCCGCCGGGCTGCACCGCCTCGGGGACGAGCATCAGCTTGGCGGTCGGCGCGTCGCGGCCCGACCGGCAGATCGCCTCGAACACCGCGTCGAGTGCGGCGGTGTCGGACGCGCCCGCCGGGATCACCGGCTTGATGTCCTCCGAATTGTCGCCGAACGCGAGGCTCGCCATCCGGATCTCGTGGGAGAGCATCCAGTTCTTGTTGCCGCGGATCGTGTTGATCTCGCCATTGTGCGCGAGGCAGCGGAACGGCTGCGCCAGCCACCATTGCGGGAAGGTGTTGGTCGAATAGCGCTGGTGGAAGATCGCGACGCGCGATTCGAAGCGCTGGTCGGTCAGGTCGGGGAAGAACACCGACAGCGATTCGGCGAGGAACAGCCCCTTGTAGACGATCGAGCGGCACGACAGGCTGCAGATGTAGAATCCCTGGATCTGCGCGGCGATCACGCGCTTCTCGATCCGCCGGCGGACGAGGTAGAGCGTCTTTTCGAACTCGGCGGCGTCCTGCTCCTCGGGCATCGGCCCGGCGATCATGATCTGCTCGATCTCGGGACGCGTCGCCTGCGCCTTCTGGCCGATCACCGACACGTCGACCGGCACCTGGCGCCAGCCATAGATGGTGTACCCCTCCTCGATGATCGCGCTCTCGACGATCGTCCGGCACGCCTCCTGTGCGCCGAGATCGGTGCGCGGCAGGAAGATCATGCCGACCGCGAGGCGGTTCTGACGCACCTTGTGCCCCGACGCCGCGATCGCATCGTCGAAGAAACGCACGGGCAGGTCGATATGGAGCCCGGCGCCGTCGCCGGTCTTGCCGTCGGCATCGACTGCGCCGCGATGCCAGACCGCCTTCAACGCATCGACCGCCGACTGCACGACGCGGCGCGAGGCGCGGCCGTCGGTGGCGGCGACGAGGCCGACGCCGCACGCATCGCCCTCGTATTCGGGGCGGTACATGCCGTGTTCGGCGAGACGGGCGCGTTCGGTTTCGTTGGTCATGCCAACCATTCCTTCTTGTCGACGTATTGGAGCGCGCGCTGTGTGGCGGCGCGGAGAATCTGGGTCGAATGGGCCGCCTCGACCAGCTTGGCGAACCGCGCTTCGCTGGTCAGCGGATAATCATGGACCAGACGATTGCGGAGTTTGACGACCATCATCCAGTCGTCGGCGCTGTCGATGATCCGCAGCGATTCCATCCGGTTGGCGACATCGCGGGCGTACATGTCCTTGGTATTCACGGCGCGCGCCTGAAGGATGGTCCGGAACAGCCGCATCAACTGGTCTTCGAGCTGCTCGACCGTTTTCAGCAAAGCGCGTGATCCGACACGCCCGTGTTCCGTCATAGCTTCGAACGCGGTCAGATCGGTTGGCACGGTACCGAGCAGCCGCATATCCTCGTCGAGGGCGACAGTAAGTGCCTGCACGCGGTCACAGATGACCGCCAGGATATCGTCTTCGGGCGTCGTCACAGCACGATACCGTCACGGTAGGCGATCCGTTCGAACCCGCGCGGCGTACCGCCACGGATCGTGAGCACGACATCGACCTTTTGCGGGTCGATCCGTTGGAACAGCCTGTGCTCGAATAGCCAACGGACATGCCCTTCGTCGGCGATCGCATCGACCTCGATGTGGAGGTCGATATCGCCGCCGCGTCCGGCGTCGTCGATTCGGCTTCCGAACAGGCGCACGACCGCAGAGTCGCCGAACGTTTCCGCGGCGGTCTCCTTGATCGCATCGACCTCTTCGGGTTTGAGCCTCACGCCGCGTGCCTTGCGCTCGCCGCCTTCGCCTTCAGCCATTTGTGCATCGTTGCCGCAACGTCGCGGCCGTCGCGGATCGCCCAGACGACGAGGCTCGCGCCGCGGACGATGTCGCCGGCGGCGAACACGCCGTCGAGCGAGGTCATCAGCGTCTTGCCGTCGACCAGCACGGTGCCCCAGCGGCTCACACCCAGTTCGGGCGTCGCGAACAGCGTCGGCAGGTCCTCGGCGTCGAAGCCGAGCGCCTTGATGACCAGATCGGCATCGACCGCGTAGTCGCCTGCGGGATCGGGTTCGGGGGCGCGGCGGCCGCTGGCGTCGGGGGCGCCGAGGCGCATCTTGCGGACCGTGACGCTCGACACCGTGTCGCCACCGTCGAAGCTCTGTGGGCCCGACAGCCAGACGAACTCGACGCCCTCTTCCTCGGCGTTGGCGACCTCGCGCTGCGAACCGGGCATGTTCGCGCGGTCGCGGCGATAGAGGCATTTCACCGACTTGGCGCCCTGGCGGATCGCGGTGCGGACGCAGTCCATCGCGGTGTCCCCGCCGCCGATCACGACAACGTCCTTGCCCTCGGCATTGAGGCTGCCGTCGTCGAACGCGGGGACGGCATCGCCGAAGCCCTTGCGGTTCGACGCGACGAGGAAGTCGAGCGCCGCGACCACGCCGTTCGAGCCCGCACCCGGCAGGTCCATCGCGCGCGCCTTGTACACGCCGGTCGCGATCAGGATCGCATCGTGGCGCTGGCGCAGATCGTCGAGGCTGGCATCGTCGCCGACCGCGAAGCCTTCGTGGAAGACGATGCCCGCCGCCTTCAGTCGCTCGACGCGGCGCATGACGATCGGCTTTTCGAGCTTGAAGCCGGGGATGCCATAAGTGAGCAGCCCGCCCGCCCGGTCGTAGCGGTCATAGACATGGACGTCGTAGCCATGCCCGCGCAGATATTCCGCCGCAGTCAGGCCTGCAGGCCCCGCGCCGATCACGCCGACCGACTGGCCGCGCGAGGTGCCGGGGACCAGCGGCTCGACCCAGCCATTCTCCCACGCGGTGTCGGTGATGAACTTCTCGACCGATCCGATCGTCACCGCGCCGTGGCCGGTGAATTCGATGACGCAATTGCCCTCGCACAGCCGGTCCTGCGGGCAGATGCGGCCGCAGATCTCGGGCATCGTCGAGGTCGCGTTGCTCAGCTCATAGGCTTCGCGCAGGCGCCCTTCGGCGGTGAGCCGGAGCCAGTCGGGGATATGGTTGTGGAGCGGGCAGTGCACCGAGCAATAGGGGACGCCGCATTGCGAACAGCGCCCGGCCTGGTCCTCCGCCTGCACGACGGCATAGCGATCGGCGATCTCGCGGAAATCCTCCGCCCGGATCTCAGCTTCCCGCTTGCCGGGGTAGGAT
This sequence comes from Sphingomonas ginsenosidivorax, assembly GCF_007995065.1. Lineage (NCBI taxonomy): Bacteria > Pseudomonadati > Pseudomonadota > Alphaproteobacteria > Sphingomonadales > Sphingomonadaceae > Sphingomonas > Sphingomonas ginsenosidivorax. The sequence continues at coordinate 3,125,387 of NZ_VOQR01000001.1, forward strand.
TGCTCCCGCCCGACGAATTTCAACATAGATTCGTTCGCCATGTGCGCCTCCACCTGCGCCAATATTGCGCGCTGGAGGCTTTGTCACGGCGGAAAACGGCATTTACGTAACTATTACTGACATATTTAATTGGTGAAGCGGGTTGGTCTTGCTTCGATCCAAATATGATCCACTATATTGATACCGTGCCGGACCTACTTGGTGAGGAGCCAGACCAGGGCTGCCGACCCGGCCGCAATTCGGTACCAGGCGAACGGTACGAACCCGTGCTTCGTCACGATCCCCACGAACCATTTCACCACGAGCAGCGCGACGACGAACGCGACCGCGAAGCCGACTGCGATGCCGAGGACGCCGACGCCCTGCCCGCTCGCGAGCGTGTCGCGGTTCTTGATCAGTTCGAGCGCACTGGCCCCGAGCATCGTCGGGATGGCGAGGAAGAAGCTGAATTCCGCCGCGGTGCGCCGCTCGACGCCGAGCGCCAGCGCGCCGAGGATCGTCGCGCCCGAGCGGCTGACGCCGGGGACCATCGCCAGGCATTGCAGGAAACCGATGCCGACCACGGTCCTGAGCGGCAGGTCCGCCACGCCGCTGACGTCGCTGCGCGGCGCGAACCGCTCGACCGCGAGGATCGCGAAGCCGCCGACGACCAGCGCGATCGCGACGACCTCGGCATTGCCGAGCAAGGCCTCGATATATTTATGGAGCGCGAGGCCGATGACCGCGGCGGGGATGAACGCGACGACCAGGTTGCGCAGGAACAGCCAGGATTTGGGCTCGCGCTTCACCAGCCCCATCGCGACCGCCCAGAAGGTCCGCCAGTAGAGCACGACGATGGCGAGGATCGCACCCAGCTGGATGACGACGTTGAACACCTCCCAGCGCCCAGCGTCATAGCCGAGCAGGCGCGTCGCGAGGATCAGGTGGCCGGTCGACGAGACGGGCAGGAATTCGGTCACCCCCTCGACGATGCCGAGCAGGATGATCGTGAGGAGTTCGCTCACGCCGCGTGCGTCTCTGCGCGACGGCCGAACCGCCCGGCCTTGCGGAACCGCACCAGCCAGCCGGGCGCGACCGCGTCGAGCGGTGTCGCGGTGATGCCGAACGCCTCGAGCCCGCGCGCGCCGGGCGCCGCGACATTGTCGGCCTGCAGCATCTGCCACTGGTCCCAGGTGATCGGTGCGCCGGGCAGGAAGCCCGCGCGCGCGATCAGCGCGCCGACCGCGTCGGGGATCTCGACGATCGACACGTCGCGGCCGATCGTCTTGGCGAGCCAGCGGTTGAGCGCGCCCATGGTGATGACGTCGGGACCACCGAGGTCGAAGGTCTCGCCCGCATAGGCCTCGGGCGTGGCGATCGCGGCGGCAATCGCATCGGCGACGTCGGCGGCGAACACCGGCTGGAATTTCGCCGAGGCGCGCAGCACGGGAACGACCGGCGATTTCGCGATCATCCCGGCGAAGCGGTTGAGGAACGCATCCTCCTGCCCGAACACGATCGACGGGCGCAGGATCGTCGCTGCGGGGAACGCCGCGCGCACCGCCGCCTCGCCGTCGCCCTTGGAGCGGCCATAGGCCGACGCCGAACGCGAATCGGCACCGATCGCGGAAATATGGACGAGCGCCTCGACGCCGGCCGCCGCGGCCGCCTTCGCCACCGCGGCGGCGCCATCGACATGGACGCCCTGGAAATTGCCCGCGAGCACGCCGACGAGGTTCACGACCGCGTCGGAGCCCTGCACCGCGCGTGCGATCGTATCGGGCTTGGTCACGTCGACGCCGACGAACTGCGTCTGCCCCAGGCCACCCAGCGGCTTGAGATACACCGCCTGTCTGGGATCGCGCTGCGCGATCCGCACGCGGGCGCCGCGCTTGAGCAGGGCCTGTGCGACGTATCGGCCCAAAAAGCCTCCGCCACCGATCAGCGTCACCAGCTTGTCGTTCATCGTACTCGTCCTCTTGGCCGTCCCTTGACCGTTTCGCTCCCTTGCCGAGCGAACGGCGTGTTGACAAGCATAGAGACCCTCCCCTAGAGGCGCCCTCCTACCCCGTGCCCGGATGGCGGAATTGGTAGACGCACCAGCTTCAGGTGCTGGCGATCGCAAGGTCGTGGAGGTTCGAGTCCTCTTCCGGGCACCATTTGCATCAGGTCGCGCAGCGCCCGCCTGATGCTGAATTTCGCGGCGATTGTCGCGGCCCCGCCCCCTTGAATCTTCGACTGGCGAGCATCGTCTGGATGCGGCATGCTGTGGCATGGCATCGGACACGCGCACCGTCGGCTTCATCGTCGACCAGCTGGCATCGGCCGGCGTTTCCGCAAAACCGATGTTCGGCGAATATGGCCTGTATTGCGACGGCCGGATGGTCGCGATGGTGTGCGACGACCGGCTGTTTCTCAAGCCGACCGACGCCGGGCGCGCGTTTGCGGGCGCGGTCGAGGAGGCATCGCCCTATCCCGGCGCGAAGCCGTGCCTGGTGATCGATCCCGACCGATGGGACGATAGCGACTGGCTGGGCGAACTCGTCCGCCTCACCGCCGCGGCGCTACCGCTGCCCAAGCCGAGCAAGGCAAAGCGATAGCGGCGCACGGCGCGAGTTTACGTCGCGACGGTCATCACCGAGCCCGAATCGACGCGCAGCCCGGCGCCGTTGATGAAGCTCGCCTGCTCCGAACACAGGAACACGATCGCGGCGGCGACCTCGTCCGCGCGGCCGCGGCGCTTGAGCGTCATGCCGGGGCGCTCTTCCTCGAGAAAGCTTTCGATCGCCTCGTCCATCGACGTGCCGTTTTCCGCCGCGCGCTTTTCCATCATCGCATCGGTCATCGGCGTCTCGATGAACGCCGGCGAGACGCTGTTGACCAGCACGTTGTCGCAGCCATAGGCCTTGGACAGGCCCTTCGCGAGGTTGAGGATCCCGGCCTTGGAGGCGCAATAGGCGAGCTCGTCGACATAGGGCTGCACCGCGTCCTCGGATGCCAGCAGCACGATCCGCCCCCATCCCCTTGCGCGCATCGCCGGGATCGCCTCGCGGCACATCCGCACCGCGCCCATCAGGTTGATGTCGAGCGTCTCCTGCCAGCCGGCATCGTCGACCTCGAGGAAATCGCCGGTCGCGCCGGTGACGCCCGCGGAATTGACGTAGATGTCGGGCGCGCCCATCCGCTCCTCGAGCTCGGCGAACAGCCGGCGAACGTCGTCGAGCTTGGTCACGTCGGCCTCGATCGCGATCACCTCGCCCAGCGAGGACAGGTCGGCGAGGCTCTTCGCCAGGTCGCCGCCGGGCTTGTCGGTGATCGCGACGCGCACACCTTCCGCGAGCAGCAGCCGCGCGGTCTCCTTGCCCATACCCGAATCCGCGCCGCTGATCAGCGCAATGCGCCCCTTGATGCCGAAATCCATGCCGTGTCTCCTGCGTTCGGCACAAGAAGAGCCGGCACGGCCTGGGGTTCCGCAGCCATGCCCGGACATGGGCGTTATCATGCGCAGCCACGGCAAGGCGGCAAGGAGCGACGATGGACAAGCAGGCGCATTCTGTACTCGACACGCTCGACGCGCTCGCGCCGGAGACGACGCCGGATGCCGACGACGCGGCGTGGCTTGCCGCGTTCCGCTACCAGACGGCCTTGCTGCGCGGTTTCGGCGGTGCGCCCGAGCCGATGGCCGCGATCACGCTCGACACGCTCGGCGGGGTGCCGGTCCGCGTCTTTCGCCCTGGCCCGGCCGACGGCAGGCTGCTGTTCCACATCCATGGCGGGGGCGGGATCGCCGGGTCGCTCGACGGGCATGACCCGATGCTGCGGCTGCTCGCGGCGCGGACCGGCTGGACCGTCATGGCGCCCGACTATCGGCTGGCGCCCGAGCACCGCTTCCCGGCGCAGCTCGACGATTGCCACGCGGCCCTCCTCGCCGCGCAGGCACAGGTGCCGGCGCGGCGGATCGTCGTGTCGGGGGACAGCATCGGCGCGACGCTTGCAACTGCGCTGGCGATGCGCGTGCGCGACTCCGGTGGATCAATGCTGGCCGGGCAGCTGCTGTTCTACCCGAACACCGACCTGCGGCGCGGCGCGGACTATCCGTCGCGGCGCAGCGAGGACGGACGGATCATCGCGCGCGACGACCTCGAGCGGCAGATCGCGCTGTATGTCGGATCGCCTGCCGACCGCGACGATCCCGCCGCCTCGCCGCTGCTCGCGGACAGGCTCGCGGACCTGCCCCCTACGCTGATCGCGACCTGCGAGAACGATCCGCTACGCGACGAGGGCGAGCTTTACGCACGGCGACTGCGCGAGGCCGGAGTCGCGGTCGAGCATCACCGCGTGCCGGGGATGATCCACGCCTTCCTGCAGATGGCAGGCGCGATCGATGCGGCGCCTGCGTTCCTGGCGGTCGTCAAGCGCTGGCTCGACGACCGCTGACGCGTGCTACTTTCCGGTCGGGCTCGCGGCGTTGACGTCGTCGGGCGGCGAGACCGCGCGCAGCGTCTGGCGCTGTGCGTCAGGGTCGATCCGGCGCGTCCGGACGAACGGCGGCAAGGCCTCGCGTGTGCCGCTCTTCAGCGCGCGGACGATCCCCTCGATCACACGCAGGTCGGCGACGCCTTCCTCCGCATCGGGCTCGGGGTCGCGATCGTCGAGGATGCAGTCGGAGAAATAGCGCATCTCGCCGCCGAACTGGTCGGTCGCCTTGAACGTCTCCTGCGAGGTCTTCTCGCCGATCCGGCGGGTCTGGGCGATGCCGTCGCCGAACCCGTAGGCCGGGTCCATGTGGATGCTGCCCTTGGTGCCCGCGATGGTCAGGCTGTCGACATTGTTGGCGTAATAGGAGACCGTGAACTGCGCCAGCTTGTCGCCCGGCATCCGCAGCGTCACCGCGATGGTGTCGTCGAAATCGCCCAGCCCCGAGTCCGCGTGCCGCACGCCGACCGCCGATTCGACCGCGAGCGGCTCCGCGCCGAACAGATAGCGGATCGCGTTGATCGGGTACGGCGCCATGTCGAACAGCGGGCCGGCCTGGATGCCGTTCTGCGCGCGGTGGTTGGCGGGATCGACCTTCTGCGTGAAGCACGAGGTGAAGGCGATCAGCTCGCCCAGTTCGCCGGCGCGGATCCGCGCGATCGCGTCGAGCGTGCCGGGTTCGAAGTGCAGCCGGTACGCGACCATCAGCTTGGCCGACGACGCCTCCGCCGCGACGCGGATCTTCTCCGCCAGCGCGACCGAGATCTCGAGCGGCTTCTCGCTCAGCACATGGATCCCGGCGGCGAGCGCGGGGATCGCGAACTCGGCGTGGCGCCAGTTGGGCGTGGCGAGATACACCGCATCGATCTCGCCCGACGCCAGCAACGCGTCGAACTGCTCGTAGGCATAGGTGTGCGCGACGCCGTAGCGCTTGCCCAGCACGCGCGCCTTTTCGGGGTCGCTGGTGACGATCGCGGTCAGCTCCGAATTGCCCGTGTGCGCGATGCCCGGCATCATCGCCCGCTGCGCGATGTCGCCGGCGCCAACGACGGCGTAGCGGACTTTCCTGGTCAGCCCGAGGGCGGATGCGATGCTCATGAAATCTCCGGCGATAGGGGTAATGCTACCGAACGCGCCGGACGCTTGGCGTTTCCCGGAGATTTGTCAGGCGAGGGTTGGCCGACGACCTCGTGCTCCCCCTTGGAAGATCGGTTTCGGCCACTCCGAAGCGATTCCGCGCGGTCCCGCCCCCGGCCTCACGCCCAGTCCGGAATGGCCGGATCGGATCCGGAGGCGGGTGTCAGGGTGCGGGTGACGATGACGTTCGAGGGGTCGTCGGGGTCGGTCGATACCGTGAACCCCATGTCGCGCTCGACCGCGAGCGCGCCGTGGTTCTCGCGGCTCTCGATCGATTGCAGCGTCCGGATGCCCTTCGCCGCGGCATAGCGCGCGATATGGTCGAGCAGGGTCCACCCCAGCCCCTTGTTCTTGAAGTCCTTGTGGAGCGCGATCGCCACTTCGCCGCGCGCCATCGCGGCATCGCACGCGAGCATGGCGGTCCCGACCATCGTCGCGCCGTCCGCGGTGAAGGCCAGGAAATCCTCGGTCTGGCGATGGTCGACATGCGTCAGCGCGGTGATCTGGCTTTCACCCACGACGTTCAGCCCGGTCAGGAACCGGAACCGGAGATCCTCTCGGGTCACGTGCGTGAAGAACTCGGCGACCGTCGCGGTGTCCGCCGGCTGCGCGGGGCGGACATGGATCCGGAAGCCGGTGCGCGTCGTCAGGTGTCGGTTCCAGTCGTCCATGTGGGTCTTCCCGGTCTGCCCGCCCGAACACCCGGCAAGGGACCCTGCGGATGCGGCTGTGCCTCGGCCTCGGTTAGCGCCCATCGCGCACCGTGTAGTTGCGTAGTTTCCGATGGGCATCGGGCGCGATCGGCCGCTACCGGTGCAGCGTCCGGATCGCGTCGACGATCACCTGCGGGCTGTGCAGCCCCTGGTAGACGGGGGGGGGCGCCTTGTTCAGCTTGAGCAAGCCGTAGACCGCGGTCATCGCGCTCCGCACCGAATATTCGACCGTGAACACCACGTCGTCGGGCTGTTCGGCAAATTGGCCGAGAAAGGCGAGATTGGTCGAACCGTCGGGTACCACCAGCGGCCGGTCGCCGCCCGACCGGACCATGAACTGGCTGGTGATATAGGGCATGGTGCACGGGATGCAGGTCGACGCGGCGATGATGGTGTCCTGGTCGGCCTGCGCGAAATGCAGATGGCCGAGCACCTCCTCGAGGATCTCCGCGCCGCTACAGTCGGCCATCGGTTTCCTGACGAAATTGCCCGGACGATCGTGGAACAGCCCATAGCCCCACCACACCGCGACGCCCTGCGGTTGGTCGGGGAAGAACGGCTGGTGGTAGATCGAGATCGTGATCAGCCAGTTGGAATCCTTGAACGTGATCAGGCCGCCCATGCCGGCCGGCTGCCCGCTGAAGGCTTCCATCAGGTCGAGGAACAGCGGATCGCGGACCGTGACCGTGTAGGAAATCCAGGACGATTCCGCGATCACGCCGTTGAACGCCGCGGGGTTGCCGAACTGCGGGCGCGCCTGCGCCAGCTTCTCCCAGAGACGCCATGCGCCCGATGCCCCGTATCGCTCGATACCCGGTGCTTCGGTCATCGAACCGAACCGCTTGTCCGCGGTCATCGAGCCGTTGGTGACGAACACCAGATCGCCGGTCCTGACCGGGATACGCTCGGTGACGCCGCCCCGGCTGGTGACCAGCCCGGTGACGGTGATCGCATCGCTTCCCGACGCGAAGCCCAGGTCGTCGACCCGCACGCCGAAGTGGAAGCGGACGCCGCGATCGGTCAGCCAGGTCTTCAGCGGTACGGCAAAGCTGTCATATTGATTGTAGAGGCTCCGGTAGATGCCGTCCTGCGTGTCGATCGTCGAGAAATGGTGGACGAAGCGCCGCAGATACCGCCGGAACTCGATCGCGCTGTGCCAGCGTTCGAACGCGAACAGCGTGCACCATTCGAACCAGAAATTGGTCTCGAAGAAATGCTCGCCGAAACAGTCGGTGATACGCTTGCCGTCGAGCAGCGCCTCGGGCTCGGCGATGAGCGCGACGAGCTGGATCCGGTCGCGTTCGCTGAACCCCATCGTGTGGAAATCCGGGACGCGACCGTCGCGGTCGACCAGCCGGACCTTGTTGTGCCACGGCCATTTGGCGTTGGCCTGGTCGGTTTCCTCCTTGACCGAGATGTTCGGGTTGGTCGCCGACGGGATCGACGCCAGCAGGTCGAAGGTACATTGGTACATCGATTCGAACATGCGGCTGCCGCTCATGAAATAGCCGTGCTCGGCATCGCCATGCGCGTCGAAGGCGCCGCCGAATGCGTGGCTCTCCTCGAAGATCACGATGTCCTTGCCCGACACGCCGCCGTCCCGGATGAGGAAGACCGCCCCCGCGAGCGCCGCGATGCCGCTGCCGACGAAATAATAATGGCTCATGGGATACGCACCTGACGGGAGGGAGGATCGCGGAACGAGGGACCTGCGTGCCGCGCTGTCGCCGACCACGGGGTCGCCGCATGTGACGAGGATAAGGTGCCGGGCGAAGCGTCGGGAACTACGTACGGCTCGTGCGGGCACGCCGGCCGGGGGTGCGCGTCAGACCGCTGTTCCGAACAGCGCGCCGACGCCGGCGGTCACCGCCATCGCCAGTGCCCCCCAGAAGGTCACCCGCACGGCGCCGATCACGACCGGCGCGCCGCCGGCCTGCGCCGCCAGCGCGCCCAGCAGCGCCAGCGACAGCAGCGAGGTCAGCGCGACGAACGCGATGAGGTTAGCGCCGGCGGCAAAGTGAACGACCAGCACGGGAAGCCCCGCCCCGGCCGCAAAGCTTGCCGCCGAGGCGAGCGCCGCCTGGATCGGCCGGGCGCGCAACGCGTCGGAGAGCCCGAGCTCGTCGCGGGCATGCGCGCCGAGCGCGTCGTGCGCGCTCAACTGATCCGCCACCGTCGCGGCCAGAACCGGGTCGAGGCCGCGGCCCACATAGATCGCCGCGAGTTCACCCCGTTCGCCGACCGCGTCCGCGGCAAGCTCGGCGCGTTCCCGCCGCAGATCGGCCTTCTCGGCATCCGCCTGCGAATGGACGGAGACATATTCCCCCGCCGCCATCGACATCGCGCCGGCGACCAGTCCTGCCGCTCCCGCGGTCAGGACGGCCTGGCGCGTACCGTGTGCGGCCGCCACACCCAGGATCAGGCTCGCGGTGGACAGGATCCCGTCGTTCGCGCCCAGCACGGCCGCCCGCAGCCATCCGACGTCCTGCGTCGCGTGCCGCTCGTAATGTCCGGCCGATGGGACCATACGGAAATCTCCAGAGCATAAGCGAGGCGACCGTCCGTCACGACGACCGACCGCGATCTCCACGCCGGTCTTATCGATGCGGTCCACCGGCGACAAAGCTCGGGAACTACGCAGCTCATCCCAGCGACAAGGAGTTCCCGATGTGTGAAACCACAATGGCGAGGCGGCACGCGGGGCAGCATTGCAGCAATGCAACGCCATCGGACTCCGCTTGTGGCGCGCCCGCATGGGCATCGCGCCCATCCCGGGCCCTTCCCCGGTGACCGGGGACGCTTCCCTGCCCCCGGCAAGCGCTGAGCAGTCCGACAGGAAGAATGCCGAGATGCTCGAAGAGCTTGGCCTGCTGATCGACGGCGCCACCAATTACGCGATCTACATGCTCGATCCCGAAGGCCGGGTGACGATCTGGAACTGCGGCGCGCAGAAGATCAAGGGCTGGAACGAAGCCGAGATCATCGGCCAGGACTTCTCGATCTTCTATTCGCCCAGCGACGTCGCGGCGGGCAAGCCACGGCGCGACCTGGAGCGTGCCAGCCTCGCGGGCAGCATCGAGGAGGAAAGCTGGCGGATCCGCAAGGATGGGTCGGAATTCCTCGCCAGCGTGACGATCACCGCGCTGCGCAGCGGCAATGGCGCGCTGCGCGGCTTCGGCAAGGTGATCCGCGACATCACCGACCAGAAGGCCGCCGCCGCGGCGGTGTCGCGTCGCGAGCATCACCTGCGCTCGATCCTCGCGACCGTGCCCGAGGCGATGATCGTGATGAACGGCAGTGGCACGATATCGTCGTTCAGCAGCACCGCCGAGACGATGTTCGGCTACCGCGAGGCCGAGGTCCTCGGTCGCAATGTCGGCATGCTGATGCCGGAGTCCGAACGCGCGATGCACGCCGGCCACCTGCGCACCTATCTGGAAACCGGCGTGCGCCACGTCATCGGCAGCATCCGCGTGACCACGGCGCGGCGCTCTGACGGCGAGGAATTCCCGATCGAGCTTGCCGTCGGCGAGGTCTCGATCGGGGGCGAGCGGATCTTCACGGGCTTCATCCGCGACCTGACCTCGCGCCGCGAGGACGACCGCAAGATGCGCGAGCTTCAGTCCAGGCTGGTCCACGTCTCGCGCGTCAGTGCGATGGGAACGATGGCGTCGATGCTCGCGCACGAGATCAACCAGCCGCTGACCGCGATCGCGGCCTATCTCGAGACCACGCGCGACATGATCGGCGACAGCAAGGACGGCCTGCTCGTCGAGATATCGGAGGCGCTGCAGCTTGCCGCGGCGCAGACGCTGCGCGCCGGGGAGATCATCCGCCGGCTGCGCTCGTTCGTCGACGGCGGCGACACCGGGTTCCGGCTGGAACGGCTCGACGCGCTGGTGAACGAGGCGACCAGTCTCGGCCTGCTCGGGGTACGCGAGGCCGGGATATCCGTCACGATGACGATCGACGCGGGCCTGGGCCAGGTCTTCGTCGATCGCATCCAGATCCAGCAGGTGCTGGTCAACCTGATCCGCAACGCGATCCAGGCGATGGCGACGGCACCGACCAGGCATCTGACGATCGCCACCGCGCCCGATCGCGACGGCTGTGCGCGGGTTAGCGTGGGCGACACCGGGGCCGGCATCGATGCCGCGGTTCGCGAACGGCTGTTCGAGGCGTTCGCGACCACCAAGGAGAGCGGCATGGGCCTTGGCCTCTCGATATGCAGGACCATCATCGAGGCGCATGGTGGTCGGATATGGGCAGAGGCGGGTCCGGCCGGGGGCACCGTCTTCCACTTCACCGTTCCGTTCGCTGGGGAAGACCAATGACCGATACGCCCACCATCGTTCATATCGTCGACGACGACGACGCCATCCGCCAGTCGATCGGCTTCCTGCTGCGCAAGGCGGGCCATGTCGTGAAGACCTATGCATCGGGTACCGAGTTCCTGCGAACGGTCGACCGCGAGACGCAGGGCTGCATCCTGCTCGACGTCCGCATGCCCGGGATCGACGGGCTCGAGGTCCAGAGCCGGCTGTCGTCGCAGGGGATCGGGCTGCCGGTGATCATGCTCACCGGGCACGGCGACGTGACGCTGGCCGTCCAGGCGATCAAGGCCGGGGCGCTGGAATTCCTCGAAAAGCCGTTCGAGCGCGCCGCGTTGCTCGCGGCCATCGACGAGGCGTTCCGCCACGCGGCGCGCACCGCGCGCGACCATGTGGCGGCCGCGGAGGCGGTCGTCAGGCTTGCCGCGCTCACCCCGCGCGAGCGCGACGTGCTGGACGGCATGGTGCTTGGACGTCCCAACAAGCTGATCGCGTTCGATCTCGGGATCGCGACCCGCACCGTCGAGGTCCACCGCGCGAACCTGATGGACAAGGTCGATGCGCGCAGCCTGTCCGACGTCCTGCGCATCGCCTTTGCGGCGGGGCTGGGCGCGAAGGGCTGAGCCTCGCCCCACCCTCGTCTTCTACGTACAGACAATGGACGGCGTTGGATGCGATCCGTGTGGCTCACAAGGATTTGGCATCATCATGAAGGATCTTACCCCGCCGGAGAGCATCGGCGTGTCGCTGGTCGACGGCGACAGCGACATCCGCCATGCCCGCCAGATCATGTTGCGCTCGGAACGCTACGACGTCCGGGCCTATGCGACGTGCGCCGCACTGCTGGCCGATCCGCGCTCGCGCGACTACGGATGCATCATCGTCGACACCGACATGCCCCAGGTCGACGGACTCGCGCTTCTGCGGGCGATGCGGGCGAGCGGCTGGCGCGGCAAGGGCATCCTGCTCGACGGCCTGAACAACGACGGCAGCCTCGCGCGCGAGGCGGCCCGGAATGGCGACACGGTGTTCGATCGCAATATCGGCGATCGCCCGCTGGTGGCGGCGATCGCCGCCTCGGTCGATCGCGGCTGGGGCAGCTGGAACGCCGCGGGGTAACCCAGAAATCAAGGCGCACGCGCATCGGCGGCGGCACCCTCGGTGACGACGGTCCGCGCGAGGGCCTGTCCATCCCCCTCACGATCGATCCGGAGCGCCCGCCGGCCTGACGGGCCGCCGCCAGCGCGCCACGACATGCTTGGTCACTTCGGTGACGACGACGGTCGTGGCGGTGGCGCCGAGACAGAACCACAGCGTGGCGACCGACACGGGCGCGGTGCCGACGACGCGCCCGAGCGCCGGCCAGAACATCGCGAGCAGGTGCAGCGAGAGCGCGACACCGACACCCAGCAGCAGCCAGGGGTTGGAGAAGGGCGGCTCGCGCAGGATCGAGCGTCGCTCGCTGCGCATGCACAGCACATAGACGTTCTGGAACAGCACCGTCATCAGCAGCACCGCGTTCTGGATCGCGGCGAGCGGCGCGCCCTGCCGGTGCATGCCGTCGACCAGGATCAGCGCCAGACCGGTCATCACGATCGCGGGCGGGATCATCAGCGCGATCGCGCTGCGGTCGAGGATCGGCTCGTCGGGCCGCCGCGGCGGTCGGCGCAACTCGTCGCCCTCGCCGCGGCCGAACCCCAGCATCACGTCCTGCGCGCCGTTGGTGACCAGGTTGAGCCACAATAACTGCACCGCGGTCAGCGGCATCGGCAGGCCGAGCGCGACCGATCCCAGGAACATGCCGATCTCCGCTATCCCCGTCGCGAGCAGGATGATGACGATCCGGCGGACATTGGCATAGGTGATGCGCCCTTCCTCGACACCCGCCACGATCGACGCGAAATTGTCGTCCGCCAGCACCAGATCGGCCGCGTCGCGCGCCACGTCGGTGCCGCCGACGCCCATCGCGACGCCGATATGCGCGGCGCGCAGCGCGGGCGCGTCGTTGACCCCGTCGCCGGTCACCGCGACCAGCTCGCCGCTCGCCGCCAGGATGCGGACGATCTCCAGCTTCTGCACCGGCTCGATCCGCGCGAAGACCCGCCCGCCCAGTACCAGCGCGGCCAGATCCGCCGGAGCGTCGCTCAGCGCGCTCATCTGTGCGCCGGTGACGACCTGTGCCGCGTCGACGCTGAGGCCCAGGCCGCGCGCGATCGTCAGCGCGGTGCCCGGATGGTCGCCGGTCACCATCCGCACGCCGATCCCGGCGCGCGCGCACGACGCGATGGCGGCGGGAACCTCCGGGCGAACCGGATCGATCAGCCCGATCCAGCCGAGGAAGACGAGCCCGGTCGGATTCATCGCGTCGATCGTCGTCGCACCGTCGGACGCCGCGACCGCGATGATCCGGTAGCCGTCGCCGGCCATCGCACTGGCCGTCGCGATCGCAGCGGCATCGATCGGACCGCACATCGGCCGGACGACCTCGGGTGCGCCCTTGGCGAAGACGTAGCGGCCCTGCCCCTCGTCGATCGCGACCGTGGAGAATTTGTTGGCCGGCTCGTACGGTAGCGCGGGCTGCCGCGCCGCGGTGCGAAGCGCGGGCAGGTCGACGCCGCAATCCGCCGCGAAGCGCAGCAGCGCGACATCGACGGTATCGCCGAGCGGCGCGCCATCCGCCCCGATCGACGCTTCGTTGCACAGTGCGCTTGCCCGCGCGATCGCGGCGAGCACGTCCGTATGCGACGACCAGTCCGACCGGTCGAACGCGGATCCGTCGGCCAGCAGCACACGCTCGACCGAGAGGATGTTCCGCGTCAGCGTGCCGGTCTTGTCGCTGGCGATGATCGTGCACGCGCCCAGGCCCTCGACCGCCGGGAGCGAGCGGACGATGACGTTGCGCGCGGCCATCCGCCGGGTGCCGGCGGCAAGCGCGACGGTGACCGCGATCGACAGCCCTTCGGGGATCGCCGACACCGCCAGGGCGACCGCCAGCAGCAGGATCTGGTCGCCCGGCCGCCCCTGGAGCAGCAGGATCACCGCGAAGGGGATGATCAGGGCGATCGTCGCGATGCTGATCTGGCGGGCGAGGCGGTCGAGCCTGAGGCTGAGCGGCGGTGGCGTCGCCCGGGTCGACCGCATCGATGCGTCGATCGCGCCGAGCGCGGTGTCGGCGCCGGTCGCCACGACGATCCCGACGGCGCGACCCTGGTCGATCATCGTGCCGGCCAGCACCATGGTCGCCCGGTCGGCGGGCGGCGTGTGCTCCGCGACCACCGCGTCCGCGTCCTTCGCGACGGTCCGCGATTCCCCGCTGAAGGTCGATTGATCGACACGCAGCCCGGTGCTCGACGACAGCCGCATGTCGGCCGGCACCGCCATCCCGCTTTCCAGCAGGGCGACATCCCCGACGACGACATCGCGCACGTCCACCACCCCCCGCACCCCGCCGCGCCGGACGGTGGCCGTGTGCCCGATCATGCCGCGCAGGGCATCGAGGCTCGCGGCGGCCCTGCCTTCCTGAAAGGTGCCGATGGCGGCATTGATCACCAGCACGACACCGATGAATGCCGCGTCGGTGCGATGGCCGAGACCGAGCGAAATCGCCGCGGCCGCGATCAGCAGGTAGATCAGCGGGCTGTTGAACTGGCGGACGAACAGCAGCACCGGCGACGGCGTCGGCGAGCGCGCCAGCGCGTTGCGTCCATCGCGCGCCAGTCGTGCGGCGGCATCGCGGGGATGAAGGCCGTCCTCGGTGGTGCCGAGCCGGGCGGCGACGTCGATGGCCGGCATCGCATGCCATGCGACCGGCCCGTTCGCGGCCGCGACGTCGAAAGGACGCTCCACGTTCATGGCGCGCGCGTCGCCGCTGGGTCGGTCGATCGGTTGGTGATCATCGCTACGTCCGATCCGGTGATGACGGCATCGCGGCCCGATGACCGGGAGCGACACGCCGATCCAGCATAGCGGAGGCGCGGGTGCGGCATCACCGTCGGCAACTACGCAGGCCGTCCGGGCGCGCCTCCCCGATCGCGCGCGGCACCCCACGCGTGGTTTTCGGATCGACTCCGTGGCGCTCGGCGCCAGGTCGGGCATTGTCGAGGGTCGGTAGGTACTTCCCGACGCTGGTACCGCTTCACGCGACTTCTACGGTTTCGGACCGTGCAAATCCGAGGAACACCCGATGCAATTCCCCCATTCGATCGTCGCCGTGTTCGACAGTCACGACGAAGCCGATGCGGCCGTGAAGGCCCTGGCGGCGTCGGGCTTCGCGTTTCGCCGCCTGAGCGTCGTCGGCAAGGGCTATCACACGAGCGAGACCGCGACCGGCTTCTACACCAGCGGCGATCGCATCCGCTTTTGGGGATCGCGCGGCGCGCTGTGGGGCAGCCTGTGGGGGCTGTTCATGGGCGGGCTGTATGCGACGGTACCGATGGTCGGGGGCGTCGTGCTGCTCGGCCATCTCGCTGCTGCGGGCGTGTCCGCGATCGAGGGTGCCGTCGCATTCGGCGGCGCCGGTGCGCTCGCGGCCGGTCTCGCGAGCCTCGGTATCCCGGAGGAGAGCATCATCATCTACCAGGCCGAAGTGACCGCCGACGGCTTCCTGGTCATGGCGCACGGCACGGCGGCGGAAATGGAACGCGCCCGCGCGACGCTCGAGACGCTGACACCGCGCCGCATCACCGTGCACGGTGCGAACGTCGATCCGGGTACACCGGCAGAGGACGCACCGGCCCCGGCCGCAGCGGGCGACCGGACAGCCTAAGGGCGGTGGATGGCGCAAGCGACGCGCGTGCGGGGAGCGGCTGCGTCGTCCTGCGCCCCCTCTCGCCTGCGTAATTTCCGACGCTGGTGGCGTGCCCCCGCCCCTGCGACACCCCGGCTACCGGGCATTGGCGAGACCGGCCCCTTGGGAGATATCGTGTGACCTACGCTACGCTGATGGTGCATCTGGATGCGGGCTGTTCCAACGCGGCGCTGCTCGCGACCGCCGCCGTGCAGGCCGAGCGGTTCGGCGCGGGCGTGATCGGGGTCGCCGCAGCGCAGCCCGTGCAGATCGGGACATGCGACGGCTATTATTCCGGAGACTTTGCGGCCGCCGAACGCGGCATCGTCGATGCCGCGCTCGAACGGGCGCAGTCGGAGTTCCGGGACTGCGCCGTGCTCGCGCCCTATGCCCGTGAATGGCGCTCGATCCCCACGCTGGCGCCGATCGCCGATGTCGTCGCCGCCGAGGCGCGATCCGCCGACCTCGTGATCGCCGGGATCGGCAAGCGTAGCGAGACTATCGGCAACACGCATGCGGACATCGGCGACCTCGTCCTGCGGGCAGGCCGGCCCGTGCTCGTCGTCCCCCCGGCCGCCGCACCGGCTGTGTTCGAGACCGTGATGGTCGCGTGGAACGATTCGCGCGAATGCCGCCGCGCAGTCGCCGACGCGCTCCCTTTCCTGAAACGCGCCGACCGTGTCGTCGTCGCGGCCGTGACGGCGGAGATGAGCGAGGCGCATATCGAGGTCGGCCAGGTCGTCGCATGGCTCGAACGACACGGCGTCACCGCGGACCGGCACCTGTCCCCCGCGGGGCGCAGCGTCACCGAGCGGCTTTCGACGATCGCGACCGAACACGACGCCGACCTGATCGTTGCCGGGGCCTATGGCCACAGCCGGATCCGCGAATGGGCATTCGGCGGCGTGACGCGCGACATGCTGCTCGGCGGCAATCGCTGCGCGTTGCTGTCCAACTGAACTCCGGGCGTCGGCGCACCGTGATCGAATGAGGATAGGTAATTCCCGAGGCTGCTTCGCCATTCTGCAGCCGCGTAGGGTCGAGCCTCAGATATCCTGAAGCAGGCTCGCCGCCTCGACCTCGGGGTCGCGGCGCCGTCCCAACACGTTGGAATTCACCGATGGACGCGATCGTAGCACGACGGCCCGAGGGTTTGAGCGACGCCGAGCTGAACGGGCTCGACGCCTATTGGCGCGCCTCCAACTATGTCTCGGTCGGGCAGCTCTATCTCTACGACAATCCGCTGCTGCGCGAGCCGCTGACCCTTGCGCATGTGAAGCCGCTGGTGGTCGGCCACTGGGGCACGAGCCCGGGCCAGAATTTCATCTACACGCATCTCAACCGCGCGATCGTCGCGCACGACCTGACCATGCTCTATGTCGCGGGACCGGGGCATGGCGGCCCGGCGATCGTCGGCCAGACCTATCTCGAGGGCTCGTACAGCGAGGTCTACCCGAATGTCGGCCAGGACGTCGCCGGCCTCAAGACGCTGTTCAAGCAATTCTCGTTCCCGGGCGGTATTTCCAGCCACGTCGCGCCGTCGACGCCGGGATCGATCCACGAGGGCGGCGAGCTCGGCTATTCGCTGGCGCACGCGTTCGGCGCGGTGTTCGACAATCCCGACCTGATCGTCGCCTGCGTGGTCGGCGACGGCGAGGCCGAGACCGGGCCACTGGCGACCGCCTGGCATTCGAACAAGTTCCTCGATCCCGTGGGCGACGGAGTCGTCCTGCCCATACTCCACCTCAACGGCTACAAGATCAGCAGTCCGACCGTGCTGGCGCGGATCCCGCACGACGAACTGGAACAGTTCTTCCGGGGGTGCGGGTGGGACCCGATCTTCGTCGAGGGCAGCGATCCGATGCCGATGCACCGGCAGATGGCCGCCGCGACCGACCAGGCGATCGCCCGGATCCACGCCATCCAGGCCGAGGCCCGCGGCAGCGGCCTCGACCGGCGCCCCGCCTGGCCGATGATCGTGCTGCGGTCGCCAAAGGGCTGGACCGGGCCGAAGACCGTCGACGGACGGCCGGTCGAAGGCACGTTCCGCTCGCATCAGGTACCCTTGATCGTCGACGCCGCGCACCCCGGAAACGTCGCGCTGCTCGAAGACTGGATGAAGAGCTATCGCCCCGACGAGCTGTTCGACGAGAGCGGACGGCTGATCCCGGACCTCGCCGCGCTCGCACCCAGGGGCGACAGGCGGATGGGATCGAACCCGCACGCCAATGGCGGTACGTTGCTGCGCGACCTGCGCATGCCCGACTTCCGCGACCATGCGGTCACGATCGACGCGCCGGGATCATGCGAGGCGCAGGACATGCGCGTGCTCGGCTATTTCCTGCGCGACGTCGTCAGCCTCAATCAGGCGACGCGCAATTTCCGGATCTTCGGGCCCGACGAGACGCTGTCGAACATGCTCAGCGGCGTGTTCGACGTCACCGACCGCCAATGGGACGCAGAGACCGTGGCGGGCGACGAATCGCTCGCCCGGTCGGGACGCGTGCTCGACGGCATGCTCAGCGAGCACCAGTGCCAGGGCTGGCTCGAAGGCTATCTGCTGACCGGTCGGCACGGCGTGTTCGACAGCTACGAGGCGTTCATCCGCATCGTCGATTCGATGGTCAGCCAGCATGCGAAATGGCTGAAGGTCACGGCCGAGTTGCCGTGGCGGCGCGACATCGCCTCGCTCAACTACCTCCTGTCGTCGCATGTCTGGCAACAGGACCATAACGGTTTCACGCACCAGGACCCCGGCTTCCTCGACCATGTGATCACCAAGAAGGCCGATATCGTCCGCGCCTATCTGCCGCCGGATGCCAATTGCCTGTTGTCGGTGGTCGATCACTGCCTGCGCAGCCGGCATTATGTGAACGTCGTGATCGCCGGCAAACACGCGCTGCCGCAATGGCTGACGATGGACCAGGCGATCGCGCACTGCACGCAAGGGATCGGCATCTGGCAATGGGCGAGCAACGACCAGGACGGCGAACCCGATCTGGTCATGGGCTGCTGCGGCGATACGCCGACGCTGGAAGTGCTGGCCGCGGTCTCGATCCTGCGCGAGCACCTGCCCGAACTCCGCGTGCGCGTGGTCAACGTCGTCGACCTGATGCGGCTCCAGCCCTGCGCCGAGCATCCGCATGGCCTGAGCGACGCCGACTATGACTCGCTGTTCACCCGCGACGCGCCGATCGTCTTCGCGTTCCACGGCTATCCCGGGCTCGTGCAGCGGCTGACCTATCACCGCGCCAATCGCAACCTGCGCGTGCGCGGCTATCAGGAGGAAGGGACGATCACGACGCCGTTCGACATGCGCGTGCAGAACGGGATCGATCGCTTCCATCTGGTCCAGGACGCGATCGACGCACTGCCCGCGCTCGGCAGCCGGGGCGCCTATCTCAAGCAGCAGATGCGCGACGCGCTGGTCGAGCATGATCGCTACATCGCGGCGCATGGCGAAGACCTGCCCGAGATCCGCGGCTGGACATGGGGTGCGGTCGCGTGAGATCGCATCGCCTGGTTGCCCGGGGCGCGCGTCGCAGGCCGTGACGACGACCGGCAACCCCGCCGATCCGGGCACGGTCGTGCTGGTCCTCAACAGCGGGTCCTCGTCGCTGAAGATCGGGCTGTACGCGGTCGGCGCCCGCGACGTCTCGGAGCTTCTCGCGGACGACCTCGAGACCGTCGCCAAGGACAACCCCTTCGCGCGGATCGATCGCCTGATCGCCGAGACCGCACTGCCCGCGCCGGCCGTGATCGGCCACCGCATCGTCCATGGTGGTCCGGCGCTGACCGACCATTGCCTCATCGATCCCGTCGTGCTGCGGCATCTCGAGGCGGCAGCGATATTCGCGCCGCTCCACGATCCCGCCTCGCTGGCGCTGATCCACCAGGCCATCGCGCATTATCCGACGTTGCCGCAGATCGCCTGTTTCGACACCGCGTTCCACGCGAGCCTGCCGCCAATCGCGTACACGCTGCCGATCCCGCGCACGCTGCGGCGCGACGGCGTGCGTCGTTACGGCTTTCACGGGCTGTCGTGCGAATCCGCAGTGGCGGCACTGGGACCCGATCTGCCGGAGCGCGTGATCCTCGCCCATCTCGGCAACGGCGCGAGCATCACCGCGATCCTCGGCGGGCGATCGATCGATACGAGCATGGGACTGACGCCGTCGGGCGGGATGATCATGGGGACGCGGAGCGGCGACCTCGACCCGGGCGTCCTGCTGTTCCTGATGCGCGAGAAGGCGCTGGATGCGACGGCGCTCGAGCAGCTGATCGACCAGCATTCCGGACTCTCGGGTATCTCCGGCAGCACCAGCGACATGCGCGTGCTCGCGGGGAAGGCGGACGGGGACGCGGACGCGCGACTTGCCATCGACATGTTCTGCTATTCGGCGAGCAAGCAGATTGCCGGCATGATCGCCGCGCTGGGGGGGATCGACCTGCTCGTCTTCACCGGCGGCATCGGCGAACATGATGCGCACGTGCGAACCGCGATCTGCGCGCGCCTGGCATGGGTGGGCGACCTTGCGGTCCGCGTGGTGCCTGCCAGGGAAAACGCGCAGATCGCCCGCCACTGTGCCGCCATCCTGGCGCGAGAGGGCGCGTAGCGCCGAACGAACGATGTGCAGCGGGATCGGGTACGTGTTTCCCGATGCCAGACGATCGGCGCCCTGCCCCCTAATCCGGTGCTCGATCGCACGCCGCCCCCGGCAGCGAGCCGGGAATTCACCATGGACCCAGACGATGCGGAGCTTCGATACGTGCAGCGGCGCATGGCGCAGTCGCTGCGGATGGCGCGCGCTGCCGCCGACTGTTGCGCGCGCAAGGTCCATCAAGACCTGGCGGTCCGATATCGCAGGCGCGCGGAAGTCCTGGTCCAGACGCGCCGCGCGCGGGCTGCGAAGCCGGTCCAGGCCGGACGACCGCGCACCGCCCTGGCGTCGAGGCCCGGTGGCCGGGTGGCGGCCGCGACAATGCCGGCACCGGCACGGCCGACGCGGTGAGCGTTCGGTATCTCGCGATACTGCTCACGCTTGGTTGCACCACGGCCGCGGTCGGGCAGGCCGCGCCCGCGACGGTCGATGGGCGGATCGAGCACCTCAAGCCGGGCGAGTTCCTGTGGGCGCCGCAGATCGCGCCCGCCGGTCCCGTCACCGTGATCGTCAGCCTCAAGACGCAGCGCGCCTATGCGTATCGCAACGGCGTTCCGATCGGGGTCTCGACGATCTCGAGCGGTACGCCCGACCATGCGACCCCGACCGGCGTCTTCACGGTGCTGCAGAAGGACGTCGACCATGTCTCGAACGTCTATGCCGACGCGCCGATGCCGTTCATGCAGCGGCTGACCTGGGGCGGGATCGCGATGCACGCCGGCAATCTTCCCGGATACCCGGCATCGCACGGCTGCATTCGTCTGCCCCGCGCCTTCGCCGCGCTGCTCTATCGGATAACCCGCCTGGGCATGACCGTCGTCATCACCGACGATGCCGCGGTGCCGGTCGCGGTCCCGACCCCGCCGCTCCTGTCCGGCGCCGCCGAGCCGAGCGCGACCCCATTCGTCTGGCGCCCCGATCGCGCCCGGACGGGGCCCGTGTCGATCGTCGTGAGCGGCCGCGATCGGCGACTGATCGTTCTGCGCAACGGCGTCGAGATCGGGTCGAGCGCGATCGCGATCGACGGCCCGGTAACGGCGACCGAGGCCTTCACGCTGGGACGCAAGGATGCTGGCGGCGCTCACTGGCTGCGGCTTCCGCTACCCGGACAGGCGCCGGACGCGGGCACCGAGCTCTCGCCCGAGGAGGCAGCGAAGGGCCATCTTCCCCCCGGCTTCGGAGAGCTGCTGGACTCGGTGCTCACGCCCGGCACCACCCTGCTGGTCACCCGCGACACGCTGAAGGATTCCGGCACCGGCGCGCCCGTGACGGTGATCGCGCCGGATGGCCCGTGAGGCGGCGGTTCGCCTGCCCCGCCTGATGAGCCGCATCGCGCTAGCTGGGGGCGAGTGCATGCCGGGCTTGCGTACAGGCGCCGACCGGTGAACCGCCTGGCCACGCGCGTACGGGTCTTCGCGGGGGTCGCATCCTGGGTCGCGGGGTTCGTCGATGCCGTCGGATTTCTCGCGCTCGGCGGCTTCTTCGTGTCGTTCATGAGCGGCAACACCACGCGGATGGGCGTCGGTTTGGCGGACCACGGGCAGGACGGGCTGGTCGCCGCCGGGTTGATCGGCTGTTTCGTCCTCGGCGTGGTCCTAGGATCCACGATCAGTCGGATCTCGGGCGATCGACGCCGCACCTGGGTTTTGCTCGTCGTGGCCGCTTTGCTCAGCGCGTCGGTCGCGTTGCACGCCGGTGGCGGGCGCAGCGTCGCGTTCATCGCGATGGCGCTGGCGATGGGTGCGGAAAATGCCGTCTTCGAACGCGACGGCGAAACGCAGATCGGGCTGACCTATATGACCGGCACGCTCGTGAAGCTCGGCCAGCGACTGGCAGGCGCGGCCGCGGGGGGCGAGCGCTGGGCGTGGCTACCCTATCTTGCGCAGTGGCTGAGCCTGGCAACCGGAGCGGTATGCGGGGCGCTGCTCTACCCCTGGGTCGGCATGGCCGCGCTGGCGGTGCCGATCATGGTGGTGCTGGCACTCGCCATCGCCGCGCTACGGCTCGATCATGGTAGATCGGCCCCGGCGCTCTCCTCAAGGGGAGCGCGTGATCCCGCCACGACTCCCCCGCCTCCCGTCCATCGCACCAAAAAGGAAACCGTCATGGCCAAGACAATGCAGGCTGCCGTCGTCACGGCTTTCGGACAGCCGCTGGTCCTCCGGGACCTGGCGATCCCCACGCCCGGTCCCGGCCAGATCCTGGTCAAGACCGAGGCATGCGGCGTGTGCCACACCGACCTCCACGCCGCCCGGGGCGACTGGCCGGTCAAGCCCAACCCGCCCTTCATTCCCGGGCACGAGGCGATCGGCATCGTCGTTGCATGCGGCGCGGGCGTGACCACGGTCCGGGACGGCGACCGGGTCGGCGTGCTGTGGCTCTATTCCGCCTGCGGCCACTGCGAATATTGCCTGTCCGCCTGGGAGACCGTGTGTGCCGAGGCCGAGTTCGGAGGCTATACGCGGAATGGCGGCTTCGCCGACTACCTGCTCGCCGATCCGGAGTATGTCGCGCATATCCCGCAGGGCCTGACCGCCCATGAGGCGGCGCCGCTGATCTGTGCCGGGGTCACCACCTACAAGGGGATCAAGGAAACCCAGGCCCGGCCGGGCGAATGGGTCGCGATCTCGGGATGTGGCGGCCTCGGCCATCTGGCGATCCAATATGCCAAGGCGATGGGCCTCAACGTGGCCGGGATCGACATCGACGACGGCAAGCTCGCGCACGCTACGAGGCTCGGTGCCGACCTCGTCATCAATGCGAAGACCCAGGATCCGGCAGCGGTGCTCAAGGCGGAAACCGGCGGCGGTGCGCACGGCGTGCTGATCACGGCACCCTCGCTCGCCGCGTTCAAACAGGGCGTCGCGATGACCCGCAAGCGCGGCACCTGCGTACTCGTCGGCCTGCCGCCGGGCGAGTTCCCCGTCCCGCTGTTCGACGTCGTCGCCAATTGCATCACGGTGCGCGGATCGTTCGTCGGCACGCGCAAGGACATGGCCGAATGCCTCCAGTTCGCTGCCGACGGAAAGGTGAAGGCGGACATCGAGTTGCAGCCCTTGTCCGCCATCAACACGGTGTTCGATCGCCTCGAGCACGGCGACGTGCCGTCGCGTGTCGTGCTCGATTTCTCGTAGATGCGCGGGGGTTGATCGGCGGGGATCAGACGGCGTTTGGTCCGCGGGGGATGCAGGATTCGCCGACCTGGCTCGGGACCAAGCTTCCGCTGCCGGGCGCTATCGCGAATGGCAGAGCTGGCGGTCGTCGCGTTTCCTCTGGTTCGCGACGCGCGGCGTTAGGCCAGCATCAATGCCGGGAGCCCAAACGACCTCTTGCGGCTTCTCACGTTTCAGGTGTTCTCTGCGCGGCGGACCGCTGACGGCACACCTGTCGCTACATCGGACAAGACCATAGGCGGACGCCAAGAAGCCCCCCGACTTCCGTCATTCATTCTCGAACCCGACATGAGCGGGTCGAGCCGCTGCGCCCTGTTCCTGCAGTGCCATTCTCTGCTATCGCACTTGGCAATGCGTAGGCTCCTGCCCTTCCTTGCCTGTCTGATGCTCGTCCTGACCGCCTGGGTCGGGGTGGCGCATGCGGCTGAGATCGGGGGGTGCATCGAGACCAGCCAGTACGGGGCCGCGTCGCATGTCGATGGCGACGGCGACCAGGTCGCGGGCGATGCCGACAAGGGCTATCCGCACCATCACGGCAGCTGCCATGCCCATCATATGAGCGCGCCGGATGCCGACACGCTGTCCGGCATGACCGGCCCGGCCGGCTCCACGCTTGTGTCCTTCGACGACGCCGCACTCGTCGGCCGCGATGCCGACGCCGCGCTGAGACCGCCACAGGCCTGACACGTCGATCGGGTGCGCCGTGCGCGCCCTCGTCCCCGTCGTCAGGAGCATTCCCATGCATCGAATCGTCGCGGCCGTCATGGCCGCAGGGGTCTGCGCATCGTCGCTGCAGGCCCAGACCCGTCCGCCGGCCTTGGACCCGGTCCTAACGCTCGCCGACGCGCTGGCCCGCGCGGGCGCCGCCTCGCCCTTCCAGGATGCGGCATCCGCAGGCGTCCGGGCCGCCGAAGCGCAACGCCGCGTCGCCGGGCTTCGCCCGAACCCGTCGATCATTGCCGAGGCCGAGAACGTCGCCGGAACCGGCATCTACCAAGGGCTGCGCTCGTCGGAAACCACCGTCGGGTTAGCCCTGCCGCTCGAACGCGGGGGCAAGCGCGGCGCCCGGATCGCGGTCGCCGATGCACAGATCGGCCGCGCCGGTCTCCAGGGCGACATAGCACGCGCCGACCTCCGCCTGCGCGTCACGCAGACCTATGTCATCGCCCTCGCCGCGCAGCGCCGTCTCGGCATCGCCCGCGACCAGCGCGGCATCGCTGCCGAGGTCCTGCGCGTCGCCAGCGTACGGGTGCGGGCCGGTCGAGCCTCTCCGCTCGAGGAACAGCGCGCCGATGTCGCGCGCGTGGCCGCCGATGGCGCCTTGGAGCGCGCCGAACGGTCGGCGGCCGTCGCCTCGGCGAACCTCGCCCGACTGCTCGGCATAGCCGTCGGAGTGCTCGACGACGCGTGGTTCCAGCGCGTGGATATCGTCCGCGAGTCCCCGGCGCCCGGCGCGACGGGCACGCTGACCGCAGCCGCCGCCCGCGCCGATCTCGACACCGCCACCGCACAGGTCCGCCTCGCGCGCAGCCAGCGCGTGCCGGACCTCACGCTCAGTGCCAGCGCGCGCAGGCTTGAACAGACTAACGACGTCGCGGCGGTCTTCGGCGTCTCGATCCCGCTCACCGTTTTCAACGGTGGCCGTTCGGCCGTCGCCGTGGCCGACGCCCAGGGCGATCAGTCGGACGCGCTGCGGCGCGTGGCGCTGCTCGACGCCGAACAGGATATCGCCGGCGCGCAGGCCGATGCGGCGAACGCCGCTACGACGGCGCGCAACGCCGCCGGCCCTGCCCTCGCCGCTGCGCAGGAGGCGGCCCGGATCGCGCGGATCGGCTACCGCGAAGGCAAGTTCGGCCAGCTCGACCTGCTCGACGCCGAACGGACGCTGCTCGAGACCCGGACGGCGGCGATCGATGCGCTCGCCGCCTATCACGACGCACAGGCCCGTCTCGAGCGGCTCACCGCCGCCGCGCCCTCGCCCAAGGACACCGATCGATGAACAGCGCAATCCTGCGGGCGATCGCGCCCGTCATCATGGCCCTCGCCGTCGCAGGCTGCGGCCGCTCGCCCGAGCAGGAGAGCAACGCCGGCGCGCAAGCGAACGATGACAAGGACAGGCGCGCAGGCGATCCCGCCGTCGCCAGTCTGTCGGTCCAGCAGATCGCCGATGCCGGCATCGAGGTGACCCGCCCGACGGTGGGGGGCGTGGCCGGCGCGATCGAGCTGCCGGCGACGATCGAGGGCGATCCGCAGCGCGTGCAGGTCGTATCCGCCCCGATCGGCGGCCGACTGGTCTCGCTCACCCGCAATCTCGGCCAGTCGATTGGGCGTGGCCAGACGCTGGCGATCATCGAAAGCCGCGAGGCGGCGGCGCTCAACGCCGAAGTGGAAGCGGCCGGTGCGCGGTCCGCGCTCGCCCGGTCGAACCTGCGGCGCGAACAGCGCCTGTTCGCCGAACGCGTATCGCCCGAACAGGATCTCGTCGCAGCCCGCACCGCCGCGACCGAGGCCGGCATCGCGCTACGTCTCGCGCGGCAGCAGCTGTCGGCGACCGGTGGCGGCGGCGGTGCGCTCAACCGCATCGCGGTGCGCTCACCGATTGCCGGCCAGGTGATCGCGCGGTCCGCGACGCTCGGCCAGCAGATCGCCGCCGACGCCGAGCTGTTCCGCGTCGCCAACCTCGGCACGGTGTCGGTGACGATGTCGCTTGTCCCCGCGGACGCGGGACGCGTGAAGCCCGGCACGCGCGTCGAGGTGACATCCGTAGGCCGCCGCCAGGACGGACGCGTCACCTTCGTCTCGCCGATTCTCGACGAGACCACGCGTCTGGTTCCCGTGATCGCGACGATCGACAATGCGGGCGGCACGTGGCGCGTCGGCGAGACGGTCGGCGTGTCGGTCCTGCTCCCGGCCAGCGGCGACCGCAGCGTCGCGGTGCCCTCCGCCGCCGTGCAGATGATCGGCGACCGGCCGCACGTGTTCGTCCGTACCGCGACCGGCTTCCGGGCCGTACCGGTGACGCTTGGCCGCACCAATGGCGGTGCGGTGACTGTCACCGCCGGTCTCACCGGCGACGAGCGCATCGCCTCGACCAATTCGTTCACGCTCAAGGCCGAACTCGGCAAGAGCGCCGCGAAGGACGAGGACTAGGCCATGCTGTCCCGCATCGTAACGCTCGCCGTCGAGAAGCGCTGGCTCGTCCTCCTCCTGACGCTCGCCGCGGCGCTTGCCGGGGTCTTCGCGATCCAGCGGCTGCCAGTCGACGCCGTCCCCGACATCACCAACAACCAGGTGCAGATCAACGTCGTCGCGCCCGCTTTGTCGCCCGACCAGATCGAGAAGCAGGTCGCGTTCACGGTCGAGACCGCGCTCGCCGGCATTCCCGGTCTCGAATATAGCCGCTCGCTCAGCCGCAACGGGTTCGCGCAGGTCACCGCCGTGTTCGACGAGAAGACCGACATCTATTTCGCGCGCGCGCAGGTGGCGGAACGGCTGCGGACCGCCGAGGCCGATCTGCCCGACGGCGTGACGCCCGAGATGGGGCCGATCGCCACCGGCCTCGGCGACATCTTCATGTGGACGGTCGAATATCGCGAGCTCGACCAGGTCAACCACCGAAACGGCGAGCCCGGCCTGCAGAAGGACGGCAGCTACATCACCCCCGAGGGCGACCATCTCGTCTCCGAACCCGACAAGGCGACCTATCTGCGCACCGTGCAGGACTGGATCGTCACGCCGCAGCTCAAGAGCAGCGCGGGCCTCGCCGGCGTCGACAGCCTGGGCGGCTATACCAAGCAATATCTCGTCGTCCCTGACATCCAGCGGATGGCGGCGATGACAATCACGCTGCAGGACCTCGCCACCGCGCTCGAGCGCAACAACACGAGCGCCGGCGCAGGAATCGTCGACCGCAACGGCGAAGGTCTCGCGGTCCGCGCCGACGGCCGCGTCCG
The DNA here is from genome assembly GCF_007995065.1 of Sphingomonas ginsenosidivorax. Lineage (NCBI taxonomy): Bacteria > Pseudomonadati > Pseudomonadota > Alphaproteobacteria > Sphingomonadales > Sphingomonadaceae > Sphingomonas > Sphingomonas ginsenosidivorax. The sequence goes on from NZ_VOQR01000001.1 coordinate 3,152,596, forward strand.
CAACGCCGACGAACTCGCCCGCACCGTCGTCGCGACGCGCGAGAGCGTGCCGATCCTGCTCAACCAGATCGCCACCGTCCGCACCGGCCAGGCACTGCGCATGGGGTCGGCGTCGGAGAACGGTCACGAAGTCGTCGTCGGCACCGCGGTGATGCGGATCGGCGAGAACAGCCGCACCGTCTCGACCGGCGTGGGCAAGCGGCTGGAGGAGATCGGCCGTGCGCTCCCCGTCGACGTCGTCGCGAAACCCGTGCTCAACCGCACCGAGCTGGTGAATTCGACGATCGCGACCGTCGGCCGCAATCTCGCCGAAGGGGCGGTGCTGGTCATCGTCGTTCTGTTCGTGCTGCTCGGCAATTTCCGCGCCGCGCTAATCGCCGCGCTGGTGATCCCGGTCACGATGCTGCTCACCGGCATCGGCATGCTGAAGGCGGGCGTGTCTGCGAACCTGATGAGTCTGGGCGCACTCGACTTCGGCCTGATCGTCGACGGCGCCGTCATCATCGTCGAGAATGCGCTGCGTCGCCTCGGCGAGGCACAGCATGGCAGTGACGGACCGCTGCCGCTTCGCGACAGGCTGGACCTGGTCGCTGCATCGGCACGCGAGATGATCCGGCCGTCGGTCTATGGCCAGGCGATCATCATCCTCGTCTACGCCCCGCTGCTGACCTTCACCGGCGTCGAGGGCAAGATGTTCGAACCGATGGCGCTGACCGTCATCATCGCGCTCGTCTTCGCCTTCATCCTGTCGATGACGTTCGTCCCCGCGGCCATCGCGATCTGGCTGAGCAAACCGGTCGACGAGACGGAGAGCCGCATCGTCGGCTGGTTACGCCGCCGCTACGCGCCGGGGCTCGGCAAGGCGATGCGCCGCCCGGGCCTGACGCTCGGGATCGCGGTCGGCGCGCTCGCCATCGCCGGCGTCGCCTTCACTACGCTCGGCCAGGAGTTCCTTCCGCAGCTCGACGAAGGCAACATCCTCGTCCAGGCGGTCCGCATCCCCGGCACCTCGGTCGACCAGAGCCAGGCGATGCAGTTCCAGGTCGAGAAGATGCTCGCACGCCAGCCCGAGGTCCGCTTCGCCTTCTCGCGCACCGGCACGTCCGAGATCGCGAGCGATCCGATGCCGCCCAACGCGACCGACACCTTCGTCATCCTGAAGCCGAGGGCCGAATGGCCCGACCCGGGCCTCGCCAAGGAGGCGCTGGTCGACCGGATTGAGACGCGGCTCTCGACGCTGCCCGGCAATGCGTACGAGATTACCCAGCCGATCCAGATGCGCTTCAACGAACTGATCGCGGGCGTGCGCGGCGACATCGCGGTCAAGGTGTTTGGTGACGACTTCGGGGGCATGAACGCCGCCGCCGAGCGCATCGCCAATGTCCTGCGCGGCACGCGCGGCGCGGTCGACGTGCGCGTCGAACAGACGGAAGGGCTGCCAATGCTCGACATCCGGCCGAACCGCATGGCGATGTCGCGGATCGGCGTCACTGCGGGGGACGTGCAGGATACGGTTGCGGCAGCGATCGGCGGGCGCGAGGCCGGGCTGATTTTCGAAGGCGACCGCCGCTTCCCTGTCGTAATCCGCCTGTCCGAGGCGTCGCGTTCCGACCTGACGCAGGTGGCGCAGGTGCCGGTGCCGACCTCGGCGGGCGGGTTCGTGCCGCTGTCGACCGTCGCCGACATCGCGGTCGTCGACGGCCCCAACCAGATCAGCCGCGAGAACGGCAAGCGACGCGTGGTCGTCCAGGCGAACGTCCGCGACCGCGACGTCGCCGGCGTCGTGGCCGACGCGCGCGCCGCGATCGACGCGCAGGTGAAGATGCCGCCGGCCACCTATGTCGAATGGGGCGGCCAGTTCGAGAACCTCGCCTCGGCACGCGACCGGCTGCTGCTCGTCGTGCCGGTCTGTTTCGCGGTCATCATGCTGCTGCTGTACGGCGCGCTCGGATCGGTCCGCGACGCGGTGATCGTCTTCACGGGCGTGCCGCTCGCGCTGGTCGGCGGCGTGCTCGCACTGGTGCTGCGCGGCATGCCCTTCTCGGTCTCAGCGGCGGTCGGCTTCATCGCGCTGTCGGGGATCGCGGTGCTCAACGGGCTGGTCATGGTGTCGTCGATCCACGACCTGATGGCCAATGGCATGGAAAGGGTCCGCGCCGCGCACGACGGCGCGCTCGCCCGGTTGCGCCCCGTGGCGATGACCGCGCTCGTCGCCAGCCTCGGCTTCGTCCCGATGGCGCTCGGCCACGGGGCCGGCGCCGAAGTGCAGAAGCCGCTTGCGACCGTCGTCATCGGCGGGCTCATCTCGGCGACGCTGCTGACGCTCTTCGTCCTCCCGACGCTCTACGCGCGGTTCGGCGACGGCGGCGTTCTACTTTCGGTCAATCTGCGCCGTCGAGGATCCGTCCAATGAGGGGAACGGCGAATGTCAGTGCACGTGCGAAGGCACAGCGCGATCCCGAATGATTCCCTCGGGTGGTTTTCCACCCGACAATCCGCGCGGCGGTGGGCCATCCTAGTCTAAGATTGCAGCGGCTCCTCAAGGTGCGCACGCGCGAACATCGTTCGTGCAACGCTGAAAAGCTCGATCATGCGATATTCGAGAACGTAAGCGCGGATTCACGTCCCGGAAGGAGTGACTAGGGCTGTGATTTCCAGATGGCTCCAGTTGCAGCATGGAGTAGCGTACCTTCATCCGGGTGGATCTGCCTGCGCGGGCCTTCCGCACGCTAGCCGACGGTATGCCACCAGATGCTGCATGAAGCAGCCGTCGTCATGTACGCGCACGTGGTGGAATCGGCCTTCGAACAGCGCCTCGAAACAGCGCGTCGGCGGACTCATCATGCGATGAAGACCGCCGGTGTCTCGATAGATCCAGTGGTTCGACTGCCCGGCACGGCGAGAGCGAAATCCGGTCGTCTTGGCGAAGCTGGAGCTGTCGAACGTGTCGATCGCTTCGATCGGCAGCACTTCGATATAGATCGATCCGTCAGGCCTGAGCGCCGAGACCGCCTTGGTAAGGAGCGTGGCGATCTGCGACCAGTCGGCCAGATAGCAATAGGCCCCCCAGAACACGGTAATCAGATCGAAGGCGTCAGGCGTCGGTTCGAAGGTGCGCAGATCATCACAAACGAAGGTGGCATGAGGCGCGGCAATGCGCGCCTTGGCTAGCTGCGATGCGCTTGCATCCACGCCGGTCATCTGCGCCCGCCCCGCCAGGTGAGCAAAATGCCAAGCCTGTCCACAGGCCAGATCGAGCCAACGGGTCTGCGGGCCGCGGTCCAGCAAGAAGTCGAGTATTCTCAGATTGGCCGCGTGCTTGGCAGGCCATGGATCGATGTAGAGCGCGGCATAGGTATCGCAGTAACCCCGCGAATAAATCTCGCTGACTGCCGTCATGGCCAATACTCTGCAGATGCAGTGGCACCATGGCGAACGGGTTTGAGATAAACATAGGGGGCGTTTTCACCGGCACGCATCCTGACGCCAAGAAACGCGATTTCGGCTGTCTGTGCAGCGGCGGCATGCGCAACGTTGTCAGCAAAGCCTGAAGAGATCGCGCAGAACTGATCAAGCGTGGCTAGGCACCCTTGCGCATCCAGCCCGAGGCAGTGGTTGCACAGATCAAGCTTGCTACCGCGCCCGTCACCTGTGACGGCAAACGTGCTGCAAAAGGTCAACGCACCCGCCGAGGCGCGGCTTAGTGCTCCCTCATGGCTTCCGAACCGCCAGAGCGGCAGATCGAAACCGATCTCGCGCGGAATGCTCTGCATGCCGACGGGCGGCTTCCAATAAATGTTCACCGAAAGATTGCCGGTCCGTGACCCCTGCATGCTGTACGCCTGCACGGTGCAGACCGCGTGAATCGCTGTGACCGCCGCGCGATGCTGGTCGATGTTGGCTTCCGCGATCAGCCGCTCGGCCTGTTCATCGGGGCTGCGGCTGCGTGCTGTGACATAGATGGCCACCCCTGCACGGCTTGGATCCGCAGCGAGCCAGATATCGCCGCTGCGGCGTTCGGACACCTGTTCGAACGAGGGTGCGAGCATGGCCATGAACCGGCGGCAGCGATCGGCTGCACGGGCGCTGCACCGACTCTGAAGCTGGGCAAAGGCGGCAAGATTGGAGCCCTGCCGGTCAACTTCGTCGCGGCCCAGACGAAACGGATCGACGATCAATCGTACGCTGCGATGTCCGTCGCCCGTGTCGGCAATAGCGATCTGGAACGGCGTGCCATCATTGTTGAGGGTCGAATGCCATAACGTCGGATCATCGTCCGGCCTGACTTGCCGAAACAGCGCATGGACACCACGAGCCGCAGGCACCGTGGCCTCGACATGGTGCAGCAAGTTCAGGTGATCGTCCATGTAGCGATCCCGCTCTCGTCGAGGTGGAGGAAGAACAACATCCCGGTCAGCGCCGCGAGCCCGAGATTGCGCAGCGCCACGGCTGGACCCGATGTGTGGCCGGCAAGCAGCGGACTGCACTGACACCGGAAGGGCCGCTTCAGTAGCGCTAGGCGCAGCGACAGCGCGGCAAAGATCAACAGTAGCGCAATCGCGCCTGCAGACCCGATCCTAATGCCCAACCGGCTCCACGCGATAAGTAGGATCCCGCCGATTGTGATCTCCGCCGTTAAAAGGCCGTTGCTTACCAAGCGGACCAGAAGCGGATTGTGTATCCCGTGGTGGCGCACCATCCGCTCTAGGCTTGATCGCCGCATCGCCTTGGAAACGCCTGCGCTCAGGAAGATCATGCCGATAAGGACTTTCAACCCGACCGCCAGCCACCACACGCCATGGGCTATCAGGGGGTCCCGCATGATCGGCCGACGTCAGGGAATCTGCACCAGGATCGCCGATCCGAGCGACCCGTTCGCGCCATTGGCGCCGGTATCGCCGGGAGCTCCTGGATTGCCCTGAGCCGCCGCGTTGCCGGTGCCGCCGCGCCGGCCACCCTGCCCCGGCGAACCGCCGGGACCGCCTGCGCCACCGGTACCCCCCTGGCCGCCGCCCATCACCGCCGTATAGCTCGGTATCGGAACCCCGGTCTGGTAGCGGATCACGACGGTGCCACCGTTTCCGCCCTTACCGCCGTTTCCGCCGCGGCCGCCCGTCGCTCCATCGCCGCCGCGCCCCCCATTCTCGTCCGACTCGCAGCCCTGACCGTTTCCGCCATTGCCGCCGCTGCCACCGGCTCCGCCCGGGCCGCCCATGCCGCCGTTGCCGCCGCCGCCGCCCGACCCTTCCACGTTGAAGCCGGTCAGGAATTCGGAAACGGAGATGGTCAGCGAACCGCCGTCCTGCCCGGCAAAGCCGTTCGTCCCGTTCGACCCCGGCGAGCCGTTGTTGCCTGGGCCACCACCCGTGCCGGCATCGTCGCCGTCCCAGTGGCATGCGGCATTCTGCCCTTGTCCGCCCGAGCCGCCTTGCTGGCCACCCGTGCCGTTGGTTCCGTTGGCACCCGGCGTGCCGTTGAGGAGGATATTAAAAGACATGGCAATCTCCTGAAATCGGTCGCTCAAAGTCCTTTGAAGCTGGCTGCGTGCACGGTGGAATGAGTGCCGGACTTGAATTTTATGCGCCCGGTTTTCTCGACGGTGATGTGATGGGCAAACAACGCCGCGGACTGGACATTCAGCGTCGCACCCTTGCCCACATGGATGTTCTTGAACAGAAAGATCTGGATCTTGATACCGGCGGTCTTGATCCACTTGTCGACCGCTTCGATCTGTCTCCGATCGATACGCTTGCTGTCACCGAAGACATATTCCGCGCTGATGTCGTACAGGCGTTTGGTGGTTGCCACGTCTTGCGCCGCGGCCCCGGCCAACACCAGCGGCGGAATGCGCTGCGACAAGGGCACGCGGTCTCCCAGCGTAGGGCGGATTGGTGTTTGCGGCCTTGCCTGGGGGTCGGTTTCCTCCACGGCGTCGTCGGGAATGCCCATGACCTGCTTGACGCGCCGAATCGAATCGAGCGTCATGCGGTCCAGATAACTCTTGAAACGGTCGTTGCGCGGATCGAGGTCTATCGTTGTTCCGGCCTCGACGTTGAGGTCTTCGAGATTCCCGTCATGCACTAGCCCGATAGACTTCAGTCTTTCGGCGATAGACAATTCTGGCATTGCTTTTCTCCTGCGCTGAAAGTGCAAAGACGTTCTCCAGCGTGGCATAGCCGCGCAGGATAGCGCCAGTTACCGAGCGTCGGGCATAACAATCCACCCACCATAACAGATGATGGTAGCCCAGACTGCAGAGCCGTGCTTGTTGACACACCCTATATATTGATGGCGCTCTCATCGAGTCGCTCACAATAGTGTTGTGTGACTGATCAATTCGGGAGTCAAATCATACTGAAGCAAATACCAGCCTGATTGATCCGTAATCGACTATCAATGTGGGCTACCCGATCAGCCTCGACTGTAACGGATTTGTTTTGTTTGGATTTAGTCAGTTAATGCGATCTAAATCGCGCCAAGTGACGTCTGCTGGACTTGAAAGCGGAATACGTGGAGAGGCCTCAGGTACACCATCAACGCTGGCTAGCCAGGGCAGCGCAACGTCTTGATGTGCTCTGGCAGATGCTATGACAGCTTCCGGAAAGAGGGTCACAGACCGAAGGGTTGGGACGGGATCGCGAAGCGGACGGACTGTTTCAGCGTTGGAACTTATGCAGATTTGGTCAGGACGGGATGGTCGGGATCGCGGCCCTGAACGACTAGCGCAAGCAGAGAGCCGCCGACTTCGCAGCGGCGCTGACCCGGTTCCGGACGTACGGCGACAGTTTCGTTTCTACCAATCTCGGCCTTCCGATCATCAATAGGCCTTTACCCTTCAGACTAGCCAATCCGCCGTGATCTCGCCCCTATGCCCCTCCGGCGCCAGCGCGGCGCGCAGCGCTTCCAGCAGGGGCGGTAGCGCCTGGGTGAAGGCGAAGGGTGGGTTGACGATGTAAAGGCCTGCACCGTTGTAGATGTCGGGCTGATCGCTGTCGTACAACCAGTGCTCGATCTGCAGCAATTTGGGTATGCCGAGCCTGCGCAACTGGTCCTTCCACCGCTCGTGCGTGGTGCGCTCTTTCAGCGGGTACCAGATCACCGTCACGCCGTGCGCCCATTTGCGGTGCGCGGCGGCGAGGGTTGCCGTGATGCGGGCGCGCTCATCGGGCTGTTCGTACGGCGGGTCGACGACCACGACGCCGCGCGCGGTTCGCGGCGGCACCATCGCCAGCCATAGCTCGTAGGCGTCGCGCTCGTGCACGGCAGCGGCGGTGCCGCGCATCACGCCGCGAAGCGTATAGGCGTCATCGGGGTGTTTTTCGTTCAAGACGAGCACATCCTGCGGGCGCAGAAGCTGCGCCAGGACCCGCGGCGAACCGGGGTAGAGGCGTGGCTGGACGTCGACATTCACCGCCTCCACGACGGCGCGATAGTCTGCCAGCAAGGGGTTCGGGTCGGCAAAGGCCCTGAGCACGCCCTGCGTGGCCTCGCCGGTCCGTCGGGCCGCCTCACCGTCGAGATCGTACAGCCCGCAGCCGGCGTGCGTGTCGATCAGGGTCAGCGCGCCCGGCTTTTGCTGCAAGGCCCGCACCAGCGCGATCAGCAGGCTGTGCTTCACGACGTCGGCGCTGTTGCCCGCATGGAAGGAATGGCGATAATTCATTGCGGCTCAAAACCCTGACGATCTGTCGTCATCCGTGCCGCCCGCCGCGGTTGCGACGCGCGAGGCGACGGATGGGACGAATCCGGTGCTCGTATAAAGCCGGGCGGCAACCTTCAACGCACTTCTTCGCAAGGTCCCGAACCGCGCGCGCGGTCGCGCGCCACCGTGACCGCAGCCGCCGCCCGCGTCGATCCGGGACGACTATGGGCGGCGTCGCGACCTAGAACGAGTAGCGGGCACCGAGGAAGAACTGGCGGCCGCTGTGCGTCAGCACGTTGAGCCGGTTGGTCTCGTCCACGAACTGGTCGTTGACCTGGTCGGTCAGGTTCACGGCCTCGAGGCTCAGCTTCAACGAGTCGGTGACGTTATACGACATCTGCGCGTCGAAATTGGTCGTGCTGTTGGTGCCGTTATACGCGTTGCCCTCGGTACCCGGGACCGCGGTCAGGTATTTCGAGCGATAGGCGACCGAGCCGCGGATCGAGAATTTCTCGGTCTCGAAGTAGAGCGTGCCGTTGGCGGCATGCTTCGACAGCCCGATCAGCGGTTCGGTGACGGTCGCGGCGCTCGTCGCGGAGATCAGGTAATCGATGTCGGACTTCACATAGGTGTAGTTGGCGAGCACGCCGAAGTTCGACAGGATGCCGGGCAGGAAGCTGAAGGGCTGCTGGATGTTGACCTCGAACCCCTGCAACCGGCCGCCGCTCGAATTGACCGGCTGGCTGACGATGAAGACGTCGGTCGGCGACGCGGTGGTGCCCGTCAGCAGCGATGCGGGCAGCCCCAGCGCGCTGAACGGCACCCCGGTGCTGAGCGTCTGGACGAAGCTGCCGATGTCCTTGCGGAACGCCGACACCGCATAGATCGCGCCGCGCGTCGGATACCATTCGATCGACGCGTCGTAGTTGGTCGACGCGGTCGGCTTGAGGTCGGGGTTGCCGCTGCTGAAGCTGCGGTTGCCACCCGACACGTTGAGGCTGCCGCCCGGCGTGATCGACGAGATGCCGGCGCGCGCCAGCGTCTTGGCCGACGCGAGGCGGACGAGCAGCTTGTCGGTGACGTCCATCACCAGATTGCCCGACGGCAGCCAGCGATGATAGCTGCGATCCGCCGCGACGAGGTTGATCGCCGCGCCCTGGCTCGCATAGCCGGTCGAATATTGGTCGGTCTTGACGTAGCGGACGCCGAGGTCGCCGCGGACCGGCACGCCCAGGTCGGCGAAGTTGAACTCGCCCATCCCCCAGCCGCCCAGATCGTCCTCGCGCACGGTGATGAACGATCCGCGTGCGGTCGCGTTCTCGATGCCGCCGGTCGCATAGAGCGGGTTGCTGTAGATACCGTAGAGGCTGGCGAACTTGGCCAGGTCCGGGACGACGAACGCTGTGGGAGTGCCGCCGGGGACGTCGAGTCCCTTGCCGAAGCCGGAGAACAATGTCGTCGCCGCTGCGACCTGCGCCGGGGTCAGTGTGGTGACCACGGTCTCCCCCGACAGGCGACGCTGCTCGGTCGAGCTGTATTCGAACCGCCGCCAGTCGGCGCCCGCCTTCAGCTTGAGCGCCGGCGAGACCGTCCATTCGACGAAGCCCTTGGCGTTGGTGAAACTGTTGTCGACCGTCTGCGGGCGGATCCGCACCTCGGACGTGCCGTTGACGAAGCCGAAGCTCGCCGGGTTGCTGACGTCGACGCCGGGCCTGATCAGCGGGAACCGCGTCGTGAAATCGTACTGGAAATTGTTTGTGTTGGCCGCGTCGAGCGTGACGGTGGTCTGTACCGGGTTGCTGAACTTCGAGTCCGCATAGCCGACGACGCCGCCGAACTTGATGCTGTCGCCGATCTTCTGGTCGAGCGTGGCCGTAACCTGGTAGAAATCGGTCGTCAGCTCGTCGTAGCGCGCCTGCGTGCGCAGATCGACGCCGTCGAAGGTGCCGCTGATGATGTTGTTGTCGCCGTCGACCACGCCGGTGCGGATCGTCGTCTGCGGCTTGCCGGTGCCCGAGCGGCTGAAGCTGATCGCCTGCAGCTGCGACTCCTTCCGCGTGCCGTCGAGCCGCGAATAGAGCGCATCGATCGAGAGCAGGGTCTTGGAGGTCGGCTGGAACTGCACCGACCCGGCGGCGCCGAGGCGCTTCTGGAAGATGTCGTAGCTGACCAGCCCGGGGATGCGCGGGTGGTAGAGCGCGGTCTCGGGATTGGCGTCGTTGATCTGTGCGAGCGTCTTGCCGGGCAGCGTCGAGGCGGCGTTGAACCCGCCGTTGAACCCGCCATAGGTCCAGCGCGTGATGTTCGCGCCCTCTTCGCGGACGCTGCGCTCCTCGTACGCGACCGAGAGCAGCACGCCGAACGTCTTTTCCGGGTTGGACGCGGTGATGAGGCCGGAGAATTTGGGCGTCGCGCGCTTGCGCAGGTCGTTGTAGCTCGCCTGGGCGGACACCACCGCCGTGGGTTTGCGGTAATCGAACGGCCGCGCGATCTGCAGGTCGACGGTGCCGCCGAGCGACCCTTCCTCGACGTCGGCGGTCGCGGTCTTGCGGACCGCAAGGCTATTGAAGAGGTCCGACGAGAAGATGTTGAAGTCGAACCCGCGACCGCGGTTCACGCCGCCCGAATTGTCGGTGCCGCCGGTGGTGCCGATCGCTTCCATGCCGTTGATGCGGACGCGGGTATATTCGGGGCCTAGCCCGCGGACCGCGATGCTGCGGCCTTCGCCGTTGACGCGGGTGATCGCGACGCCGGGAATGCGCTGCAGCGACTCCGCGAGGTTGAGGTCGGGGAATTCGGCGATGTCCTCCGCCTTGATCACGTCGACCGCGGCCGTCTGGTTGCGCTTGATCCCGAGCGCGCTGGTCAGGCTCGCGCGAAAGCCCGTAACGACGATGTCGGGCGCGGAGGCGTCGGCCGCGGCCGCGTCGATCGTCCCGGGAGCGCCGGCGACCGGCTGTTCGGGCGGCAGCGCGGGCGATGCCGGCGGCGTATCGGTGTCGGTGGTGTCGCCGGGCGCGCGAGCGTCCTTCTGCGCGTTGGTCTCGGGCGCCGCCTGCGCGTGGGCGACCGACACGATCAGCATCGATGCGGATAGCGCACTGCCGATAGCGAGCACGGACTTGAAACGATGAATGCCGGTCATGGCGATCAGACTCCCCTCGGGGCGGCGCATTATCGCGCTTTGCCCAGTGCCGGCTTCGATGCGAGCCGGTCCGTGGAGTCTCGGTAGACCCGCGCGGGGCCGATACGCCAATCTCAATCAGGCATGGATCGTTGCCGATCCTGCACCGATCCGTGCCGAGCCCGTTCGGTGCCATCGTGCCAAGTCCTGGCTTGATCGACGCCGATTTCGACTTGGACGGCGGCCCCCTGCCCCGGTAGCGTCGGGGCCAGAGTTCGCATGCCCCCGCCAGAGCGGGCAGCGCCCAGCAGGAGAGAGTGCATGACCGACACCGCCGTCCCCGGCACCGCGCGTCCAGCCGCCACCAGCGGGCCCGCGGCGCGCCCGACGCGCGTGCGCTACAGCGTCATCGCGCTGATCTTCCTGATCACCTCGATCAACTATGCCGATCGCGCGACCTTCTCGATCGCGGGCAGCGCCGCCTCCGCCGAACTCGGCCTGTCGCCGGTGCAGATGGGCTATATCCTGTCGGCGTTCGCCTGGGCCTATGTGCTCGCGCAGGTGCCGGGCGGGCTGCTGCTCGACAAGTTCGGGACCAAGCGGGTCTATGCCGTCGCGATCGCGACCTGGTCGCTGTTCACCGCGACCCAAGGGTTCGTCGGACTGGGGTTCGTCGGGCTGGTGCCGGGGCTTTCGGTGCTGGCCACGCTGTTCTGCCTGCGCTTCCTGGTCGGCGTCGCGGAGGCCCCCTCCTTCCCCGGCAATGCGCGGATCGTCGCGGCCTGGTTCCCGGGCGCCGAACGCGGCACCGCGTCGGCGATCTTCAATTCGGCGCAGTATTTCTCGCTGGTGGCGTTCGCGCCGCTGATGGGGTGGCTGGTGCACAGCTTCGGCTGGCGGTCGGTCTTCTACGTGATGGGCGTGCTCGGGCTGCTCGCGACGGGCGTGTTCCTGGCCTATATCCACAGCCCGATCCGGCACCCGCAGATCAACGCCGCCGAGCTCGCGCATATCGAGGCGGGCGGCGGGCTGATCCGCATGGAGGAAGCGGTCGCGGTCCGCGCACCCTCGTTCACCTGGACCAACATCCGCCAGCTGCTCGCCAACCGCATGCTGGTCGGCATCTATCTCGGCCAATATTGCATCAACGTGCTGACCTATTTCTTCGTGACCTGGTTTCCGATCTACCTCGTCAAGGAACGCGGGTTCGACATCATGCACGCCGGCTTCGCCGCTGCCGCGCCCGCGCTGTGCGGGTTCGCGGGCGGGCTGGTCGGCGGCTATGTCTCCGACCTGCTGCTCAGGCGGACCGGCTCGATCGACATTGCCCGCAAGGGGCCGCTGCTGGTCGGCATGCTGCTCGCGAGCCTGATCATCGCCTGCGTGTTCGTACGATCGGAATGGCTGATCATCACGCTGATGGCGGTCGCGTTCTTCGGCAAGGGCGTCGCGTCGCTCGGCTGGGCGGTGGTGTCCGACGTCGCGCCCAAGGAGCTGGCGGGGCTGACCAGCGGCGTGTTCAACATGTTCGGCAACGTCGCCGGTATCGTCACGCCGATCGTCATCGGCTATATCGTCGCGGCGACCGGATCGTTCGACTGGGCGCTGGTGTTCGTCGGCGCGCACTGCCTGCTGACGATCGTCGCCTATTTCGGGATCGTCGGCCCCATCCGCCGCGTCGAGCTCGCCAAGTGATCGATCGTCGCATGCTGCTGGGCGGTGCCGCCGCGCTCGCCGCCCTCCCCGCCCGCGCGCGGACCGCACCCGCCGCGCTGGTGGTGAGCACGCCGATGGCGGCACCCGAATGGGCGGTACTGCAGCGCCGGCTTCTCACGGCGAATGCGGCGGCCTGCGAGGCGTTCTACGCCAAATATGTCGACGGCCGCGACCAGCTGAAGGTCTTCGCGCGCTGGGGCGCGAATGACGGGCCCGACGACGCGGCGGAGGCGACCAACGACTGGGCGCTGCTCCACGCGCTCGGCGGGTCCGACCGTATTCTGACGCTGACGCAGCGCTTCTGGGAAGGCCACCTCAGGCAATACACAGCGGCGCGGACCGTCGACGTGCCGATCGCGCGCGCGGGCATGTACTACCGCGAATTCCCGGTGCAGATGGACTGGCAGCACAATGCCGAGGGGCTGACGACGTTCAACTCGATGGGGCTGTCGGCGCCGCGCGATGCGAAGCTGCTCGAGCGGACGCGGCGCTATGCCGATTTCTACACCGGTCGCGATCCGACGGTGAAGAATTACGACCCCCGCCTGCGCATCATCCGCAGCCTGCTCAACGGCAGCCGCGGCCCGAAGCTCACCGCCGCCACCGCGCTCGACTGGGCGGGCGATCCGTTCGCGGCGGGCGAGCGCTTCCACATGGAGCATGGCGAGACGACCTATGCGCAGACGCTCGCGCATTATGCCGATTATGGCGACGTGGTCGGCGACAATCCGCTCAACCTGCAGGCGACGACGCTGGGATTGAACGCCTATGCGCTGGGCGGCGGCGATCGGTATCGCGCCTGGGCGCTCGACTATCTCGACGCCTGGGTGACGCGCGCCGCGAAGAACGACGACATCGTCCCGAGCCATGTCGGGCTCGACGGGACGGTCGGCAAGGATTGGTGGACGGGCACCTATGGCTGGGGCTTCTCGCCAAAGGTGCCGCAGACCGGCAAGCGCGAGAACCGCAACCGCGTCCCCCGATCGATCACCGCGTTCATGAACGGCACGCTGCTGACCGGCGACCGCGCCTATATCGACGTCTGGCGCAGGCAGTCGGCGCGGCTGAACGGTCTCGCGCGAACGATCGACGGCACGCTGCAGACGCCGACGATGCACGGCGCGCAAGGCTGGTATGGCTGGCAACCGGGCGCCTATCGCACCAACGGGTTCGAAATCTGGTACGTGACGCAGGACCCCGCCGATCGCGCGGCGGCGGGCGAGACGCCCTGGGTGTCGTTCCTCGAGGGGCAGAACCCGGACTATCCGACCACCGCGCTCGCGGCGGACCTCCAGCACGTCGCCGATCGCATCGCAGCGGCGAAGGCCGACCCGACGACGCCCGAGACCCGGCTCGCCGACTGGCCGATCGACATCAACCCGGCGAGCGTGAAGAGCCTCGTCCAGCTGATGACCGGCGGCCTGCACATCGCCCGCCCCCCCTGGTCGAAGACGAGCCCCCCGCAGGGCGGCGTACCGCTGCATTGCCGGCTGCGCTATTTCGATCCCGACCGCCGCCGCGCAGGCGTGCCGGAGGATGTCGCGGCACTGGTGCACACGCTCGGCGACATGACGACCGAGGTGACCCTGGTCAATCTGGGCCGGCAGGCGCGGACCGTCGTTGTGCAGGGTGGCGCCTATGCGGAGCACCGGATCGAGGCGGTCGAGGTCGCAGGGACATCGGCCACCGTCGGCGGGGCGGCGTTCACGATCCGGCTCGAGCCGGGGTGCGGGGCGCGGATGACGCTGGCGATGCGGCGCTACGCCAATCGGCCGACGCTGGCGTTTCCCTGGGACCGTGCCTAATTCCCGTCATCCCGGAACCGCTTCGGCTCGTCCGCGCAGCGACCGGTATGGCCCGTGCTCCTGCGAACGCAGGAGCCCAGGGTTACGAACGACCCCGACCGTGACTCCTGGGCTCCTGCTTTCGCAGGAGAACGGTTCGGATGACGCCGGGGTCAGCCGCCTGGCTTGATGTACGGCGCCACCGCGAACAGCAGCCGTTCCTCGCGCCGCGGGTCGTCCTCGACGCGGACCTGCCGGTCGAAGATCATCGTGCCGCGCCGTGCGAGGTCGTAGCGCGGCCAGACCGGGACGCTCGCGCAATTCGGATCCCCCGTCCGCGCCAGCGCGATGAACGCATCCGCCATCCGCCCCGCGAGCCTGCGCGCGTCCGGCCCGTCGCCCGTCCGGGCAGTCGCGACGCCCGTATTGTCGAACACCAGGCCGATATCGAGCGAATGGAAGGCGCCGAGCACCCCGCCCGCCTCGGGCGCAGGGAAATCCAGCTGGTACATCCAGGTCGGCGCGCCGATCTTCGCGCGCTCTTCCGCCTGGATCAGATGCCCGGGCCAGGACCGGCCCGCCGTGGTCGCGGCGAGCAGGATCTGCCCGGGCGTACGGTCCGGATAGAGGTCGCGGTACCGGCGGATGACAAAGTCGGGCGCCAGGTCCTTGGTCGTCTCCCGCGTCAGCCGTTCGGGCAGGTTCGCCCAGGTCGTGTCGCCGCGTTTCAGCATCTCGCCGATCCACAGACCGGTCTCGTCATGCGTGTTGCCGCAGATCAGCGGGATATGCGCCGCCTCCCGCGGCGCATCGGGAAAGAACGGGTGCCGCGCGAGGACGTGGTGGTCGAGCGTCGAGGTGAAGCTGATCTCGCCCTTCCCCTCCAGCGGATCGGTCATCGCCATCGCCTCGACCAGCCGCGCGACCGGCATCGTCGCCAGTGCCGCGACGTCGGCCGCGCCCACCTTCGCCATCAACGCGCGGGACCGTGCGGTGGCGTGCATCGGACCGGCGGCGGTGACGTGCTGCCCGCTCATCGTCGCGGCGGCGTGGAACAGCGGGCGCGCCTGCGGCATCGCCATCAGCGTGACGATCTTGGCGCCGCCGCCCGACTGGCCGAACAGCATGACGCGGCCCGGATCGCCGCCGAAATGCGCGATGTTGTCGCGCACCCACTCGAGCGCGAGGACGATGTCGAGATTGCCGACGTTGCCCGACTCCGCCGGGCCGCCCAGCTGCGCGAGATACGCATAGCCGAGCGCGGCGAGCCGGTGGTTGAGCGTCACGACGACCACATCGCCGCGCTGCACGAGATTGCCGCCATCGTAGAGCGGGTCGCTGCCCGAGCCGTGCGCATGCGCGCCACCGTGCAGATACACCATCACCGGTCGCCGCGCGGCATCGAGCGCAGGCGTCCAGACGTTGAGGAACAGACAGTCCTCGCTGGTCGGCTCGCCGGCCTTGGTCTGGGGTGACGCGGCGCCGTACCGCGTGGCGTCGGCGACGTCGGTCCAGGCGGCAGGCGGCACCGCGCGCCGGAACCGGCGCGCCGCGGTGTCGGCGCCGTAGCGCACGCCGCGGAACACCGCCACGCCGCGCTCCACGATCCCGCGCACCCGGCCGTGCCGCGTGGTCGCGATCGGGACGGCCGCTTTCGCCGCGACCAGCGCCGGCGTCGCGGCCAGCCCGGCGATCACCGTCCGCCGGTCGATCACCCCGCCATCTCGGCACAGAGCCGCCGCATCGGCTCGAGCACCGGGTTCCGGTTGTCGCGCCGCCACGCCATGTGCAGCTCGACCGGGCGCTCGGGGGTCGTCGCGAGCCGACGGAACTGCACGTCGTTCATGTGCAGCCCCGATGCGGATTCGGGGACGATCGCCGCCGCCAGCCCGGCATGGACCAGCCCCAGCATCGAATGGATCTGTGTCACGTGCTGCACGTACTGCGGGGTCACACCCGCATCCTCGAACAATCGCATCAGCATCGCGTGGAAATAGCCGGCGCCCTGGCGCGCATACATGATCAGCGGCAGCCCGTCGAAATCCGACAGTTCGAGCACCGCCTTCGACTGGCGCGGATCGCCCGAAGGGAGCGCGACGACGAGCGGCTCGACCAGCACGCAGGCGGTGTCGAACTCGTGCCGGTCGAGCGGCGGGCGCACGAAGCCGATGTCGATCAGCCCGGTGAGCAGCGCATCGACCTGATCGGTCGTCACCATCTCGCGCAGTTCGAGCTCGATATTGGGCAGGCCCGCGCGCGCCTGCGCGACGATCTGCGGCACGAGATTGTAGCCCGAGACCGCAGTGAAGCCGATCGCAACGCGCCCGGCATCGCCCTTCGCCACGCGCCGCGCCGACAATGCCGCGCTCTCCGCCAGCCGCACGATCCGCCGCGCCTCGATCAGGAACACGCGGCCTGCGGGCGTCAGCGACACCTGTCGGCTGGTGCGTTCGAGCAACGTCACGTCGAGGATACGCTCGAGCAGCTGGATCTGCCGGCTGAGCGGCGACTGCGTCATGTTCAGTCGCAGCGCCGCGCGGCCGAAATGGAGTTCCTCGGCGGCGGCGACGAAGCAACGGAGCTGGCTGAGTTCGAACATGCTCACAGCCTATGCCCCGCCGCTCTGCGTGTCATGCCGCCTCGGCGAGGGCCTGCGGGCTCGCGCGTTCGATCAGCGCGCGCAACTGTGCGTCCTCGGCTGCCGACAGGTCGGTGAGCGGCGAGCGGACCGGACCGGAATCGCGGCCGACGATCCGCATCCCCGCCTTGACGATCGACACCGCATAGCCGCGGCCCTGGTTGCGCAGGCTGATATAGGGCAGCACGAAATCGCGCAGCTGGTTCATCACCGTGACGCGATCGTCGGCGCGCACCGCCTTGTAGAAGGCCAGCGCCCATTCGGGCATGAAGTTGAAGATCGCCGACGAATAGGTCGTCACGCCCATCGTCAGATACGGCACCGCGAAGGTCTCCGCGGTCGGCAGCCCGCCGATATAGGTCAGCCGGTCGCCCATCCGTGCATAGATGCGCGTCATCAGCTCGATGTCGCCGACGCCGTCCTTGTAGCCGACGAGATTGGGGTTGCGATCGCACAGCCCGGCAAGCGTCTCGTCGTCGACCACGGCGTTGTCGCGGTTGTAGACGATCACGCCGAGCCCGGTCGCCTTGCACACCGCGTCGATATGCGCGGCGAGCCCCTCCTGCTTCGATCCGACCAGATAAGGCGGCAGCAGCAGCAGTCCGTCGGCGCCGGCCTTCTCCGCATCGCGCGCGATGCCGGTGGCGATCGCCGTGCCGTAGCCGCAGCCCGAGATGACCGGCAGCCGCCCGTCGGCGACCTCGACCGCGGCCGCGACCACCTGCGCGACCTCGGCCGGCGTCAGCGAGAAGAACTCCCCGGTGCCGCCCGCGGCGAACAGCCCCGACAGTTCGTGTTCGAGCATCCAGGCGCAATGCGCGCGGTAAGGGTCTTCGAGAAACGCGCCGTCCGCATCGAAATGCGTGACCGGGAACGACAGCAGGCCGCTTCCCAGTCGCTGTGCCATATGCACGGGGTCCATGGTGGTCATCGCGAGGCTCCTCCAACAGCGCGGCGCATCGCAATCCCTGCGTGGCCAGTCGTTCGCATCCTGGTAGGTCGCGGGCTGCGGCAGGTCCAAACCAAAGGGACATTCGATCGATGCATCTCTTGGCTCGATCGCGGTTTACTCGAACGCTGTTCATGCGGCGCATCGACGTTTGAAGGTAAACGCCAGCAGCCCGACGCGGCCAAGCGTATCCGAAGACGGGGTTGCTCTGCATCAATACGACAGCGCGAAGCCGCACGGACACAATCGCCGCACACCTCGTTCGCCCCAAGGGATTATCCCTGCGAGAGGATTAGAAACATGGCGGTTAAGTTTGCCGGAACGATGAACGCGCTCAATCGCGGTCTGGACGAAACCAAGGCGACAAAGGGCGCCGACATGGTCGAGGACTGGGAAGCAGCGCTCGCCGAAGTCGACGTACCCGGCGCGAAGGGGATTCTTCGCGATCTCGGCGCTCTTCGCAAGCAACTCGAGAAAGACACGCCCGACAGCGATCGTATCTATGCCCTGCTCCACCGGCTCGGCACGGCAACGACCAAGATCGCCGATCGGTCCGACAAGTCCCAGGACAAACTCAAGGCGCTCGGCGAAGCGCTGACCGAGGCGGGCGAAGACCAGCCGGACGAGGAAGAGGACGCAGCAGCTGCCGCCGCGCCGAAGCGCGCACGCAAGAAGTGAGGGATCGACCGGATGATCGACGTGATCATCCGGTCATCTTTGAAGCGCGACCGGGCCGTCTTCCTTCACGCTGGCGACGGTCTTCCGACGCAAGAAACCACTATCAGTCGGAAACGTCGCCCTCGGGCGGGCGGACAGGTCAGCCACGATATCGCAGCGCTTCGACCAAGATCGAAAACGCCGGTGAGTGATGCCGGCGGCTGGGATAATAGAGATGATAGCCGGAGAACGGCTCGCACCAATCCTCCAGGACACGCACCAGCCGCCCGGCGGTGATGTGCTCCACCGCCTGGTCTTCGGGCATATAGGCGAGACCCAGTCCCTGAAGCGCCGATAACAGCCGCTGGCCACTGTTGTTGAACACCAATTGCCCTTCGACGCGGACGTTGAGCTCCCGGCCCTCCTTCTCGAATTCCCAGGCGTACAGGCCGCCATAGGTCGGCAATCGCAGGTTGATACAATTGTGCACGGTCAGGTCACTGGGCGTTTGCGGAACTGAGTGGCGCGCGAAATAGGCCGGTGCCCCGACCACTGCCATGCGCATGTCCGGGCCGATCCGTACCGCCACCATGTCCTTGGCGACCTGCTCGCCCAGCCGGATCCCGGCATCGAACCCCTGGGCGACGATATCAGCGAGACCATAGTCGATGATGACCTCGACGTTGATATCGGGATAATCCGGCAGAAATCTTGCCAGGCCGGCCTGCAATACCGTCGTCGCGGGGTGTTCGCCCGAGGTGATCCGGATCGTTCCCGCGGGCTTGTCGCGCAGTTCGCTGAGCGCTGCCAGTTCCAGTTCGATCTCCTCGAACCGTGGTGCGACCATCTGCAACAGGCGCTCGCCGACTTCGGTCGGCGCAACGCTGCGCGTCGTGCGGGTAAGCAGCCGCATGCCCACGCGTTCCTCGAGATTCTTGACCGTCTGACTCAGCGCCGATTGCGAGACACCGAGTTTGGCGGCGGCCCGGGTGAAACTGCGCTCGCGCGCGACGGCGGCAAAAGCCGCGAGCGTGTTGAAATTCTCGGTCGACATTAATTAGGTCACCTTCTCATGGCATGCCGATTGCCCCCGGTAATCGTTTACCCCACCCACTGCTATATGCTTGGCGAGGTCGAGCATGCGCGTTGGCCGAGTGATCGACGGAAGCGAGACGGCATGACCAGGACCAGGGACAGCGCCGTATCGGACGCGCCACCTACGCGGCCCCATCAGGGCGCAATCCTAGCGATTATCCTGACAAGCTACGTGATGATCGTGCTGGATATTTCGGTCGTGCTCACGGGCCTGCCGAAAATCCAGCAGCAGCTCGGCTTTTCCGAAACAAACCTCGCCTGGGTGCAGAGCGCCTATACGCTGACGTTCGGCAGTTTCCTGCTGCTCGGCGCGCGTGCCGGAGACATTCTTGGTCGCCGGCGGATGTTCATGACCGGGCTGGCGATCTTCACGCTCGCCTCGCTGGCGATCGGCGCGTCGCCATCGGCGGCCTGGATGCTGAGCTGGCGGGCGATCCAGGGGCTTGGTGCCGCGATTCTCGCGCCCTCGACGCTCGCGCTCCTGCAGAATAATTTCCCCGAGGGTCCGGAGCGCACCCGGGCGGTCTCCTATTATGCCGCGGCGGCCGGCGCCTCGGCAACGGTAGGACTCGTGCTGGGCGGCATTCTCGCCGAATGGGTGTCGTGGCGCGCAGGGTTCTACGTCAACCTGCCGATCGGAATTTGCCTGATCCTCGCGACGCGGCGCTACATCAGCGAGACGCCGCGCCATGCCGGCACGCTCGATATCGCCGGCGCGGTGACGTCGGCGCTCTGGATGAGCGGGCTCGTCTATGGCTTCATCCGTTCGGCCGAAACCGGCTGGGGCGACGTGGTAACGCAGGCGACCGTCGGCGCGGCCGTCATACTGCTGGCGGCCTTCATCGCCATCGAACGCAAGGCCTCCCAGCCGATCCTGCCGCTGCGCGTTTTCGACAGCCGCGTCCGCTCGGGCGCCTATTCCGCGCGCGTTCTCTATCTCGCCGCAATGGTCGGGTTCTTCTTCTTCACGACGCTCTATCTGCAGGAGGTGGCAGGCTACAGCCCGGCGATCACGGGGCTCGCTTTCGTGCCCGCGACGATCCTGCACGTCCCTTCGCAATCGCCGTACCGCGCTTGGTCAAGCGCTACAGTCCAAACGCCCTACTCGTGACCGGCATTTTGACCGGCATCGTGGGCATGGCCTGGCTGAGCCGCGCCTCGGTCGAGACGGGCTATGTCGTGTCGGTTGCGCTGCCGATGCTGCTCATCGGCATCAGCCAGGGGCTGACGCTAAGCCCGCTGACGTCGGCCGGCGTATCGGGCGTCAGTGACGCGGATGCCGGGATCGCGTCGGGCGCGGTCAACGTCGCACATCAGCTTGGCAGTTCGGTCGGGCTCAGCGTGCTGGTTGCCGTCGCGGGGATCGGCGCCGGCGCGCTGACCGGACCGGCGCTCACTGCCTATCGCATCACCACCGCGTTCGATGCTGCGACCGTCATGCTCCTGCTGTGCCTCAGCGTCGTGCTGGTCGCGATCGTGCTGCCGGCGCAGCGCGAACGCCTCGTGCCTTTGTCTGCAACCCCGCAACCGTCGATTTGAAAAGGCTCGCGCTATGACCGACACGACTGGAAAAGACCTTAGCCGCCGCAGTCTGCTCGGCGCAGCAGGCGGCCTGGCGATGATACCCGCACTCGCCGCCGCGAAGGCGCAACCGATGGTCCAGGGTAAAAACCCTCACGGGGCTGCTGCGTTGGCGAACGGGCGCCGCAAGCTCGGGACGCTGGAAGTGTCCGCGATCGGCCTTGGCGTCCAGAACATGCACCGCACGTATCAGACGACTGTTCCCTACCGGCCGGAGATGCTCAACATCATCCGCGCGGCGTTCGATCGCGATGTGACGTTCTTCGATACCGCCGAAGCCTATGGCCCGCATGAGAACGAACGCATTCTCGGCGATGCGATCAGCCCGTTTCGCGACAAGGTCGTGATCACATCGAAATTCGGCTGGAACATCGATCTCGTGACCGGCGAGCGCCGGCCCGGCCTGAATAGCCGGCCCGAGCACATCAAGGCTGCAGTCGAGGGCTCCCTGAAACGCCTGCGCACCGATCGGATCGACCTGTTGTATCAGCACCGCGTCGATCCGGCCGTGCCGATCGAGGACGTCGCCGGTGCGATCAAGGACCTCAAAGCGCAAGGCAAGGTACTGCATTGGGGCCTGTGCGAAATGGGCTTGGGCACGCTGCGCCGCGCGCACAAGGAACTGCCGATCACCGCGGTACAGAGCGAGTATTCGATGCTGTGGCGCGGGCCCGAAACGGATGTCCTGCCGCTGTGCGAAGAGCTTGGTATCGGCTTCGTGCCGTGGAGTCCGCTCGGGGTCGGCTTCCTGACCGGCGCGATCGACGCGCAGACACGCTACGCGCAGGGCGACATTCGCGGCGGCGAGACACGCTTCGCGCCGGATAATATCGCTGCCAACCTCGCTTTGGTCACACTGCTGAAGCGCTGGGCCGTCGCCAAGCAAGCGACGCCCGCGCAGATCGCACTCGCCTGGCTGTTGGCGCAGAGGCCATGGATCGTGCCCATTCCCGGCACGACCCAGATGGCACACATGGTCGAGAACAGCGGTGCGGCCGCGGTCCGGCTTTCGGCGGCCGAAGTCGTGCAACTGAACGCTGCCGTCGCCGCGATCACAGTGCAGGGTCAGCGCCTGCCCGACGCCGTGCTCGCTTTTTCGGGCGTGGAAGCGCCGCCGAAAACTGCGCGCTGACACCCCTCGGATTTTACGGAGATAGACGATGCAATACCGTACATTGGGAGCCGCCGGCCTGAAGGTTTCCGCGCTGGGCCTCGGCTGCATGAGCTTCGCGGGCACGTACGGTCCGGGTGGTGATCGGCAGGATGCGGTCGCGCTGCTGCGCACCGCGGTCGACCACGGCGTAACGCTATTCGACACCGCCGAAGCCTACGGCCCCTTTACGAACGAGGATCTGGTTGGCGAGGCACTCGCGCCGGTGCGCGACAAGGTCGTTATTGCGACGAAGTTCGGCTTCGATATCGATCTCGCTTCCGGACAGCGTAGCGGCGGCACCAACAGCCGGCCCGATCATATCGTTGCGGTCGTCGACGCGATGCTCCAACGGCTGCGTACCGACCATATCGATCTATTGTATCAGCACCGCGTCGATCCCGCGGTGCCGATCGAAGACGTCGCCGGCGCTGTGAAGGAGCTGATCGCGGCGGGCAAGGTCGGCCATTTCGGCCTGTCCGAAGCCGCACCCGAGACGATCCGCCGCGCGCACGCCGTACAACCGGTCACGGCGCTGCAGAGCGAATATTCCCTGTTCTGGCGGGAGCCGGAGGAGGAACTGCTTCCGCTCGTTCAGGAGCTGGGCATCGGTTTCGTGCCGTTCAGCCCGCTCGGCGCCGGCTTCCTGACCGGGAAGATCGACGAGAACACGGTGTTCGCGCCCGAGGATTTTCGCAACCACGTGCCGCGCTTCTCGCGCGAGGCCCGCAAGGCCAACATGGCACTCGTTCACGTCATGCAGCGGGTTGCCGAGCGCCACCGCGCCACGCCGGCTCAGGTCGCGCTCGCCTGGCTGCTCGCCCAGCAGCCGTGGATCGTACCGATTCCCGGCACGAGCAAGGTCGTGCGGCTCGAGGAAAATCTTGGCGCCGTCGATCTTGCGCTGACGCCCGACGATCTTGCCGAGATCGAGACCGGAACGGCCGGCTTCGCTGTTCAGGGCGAGCGCCTGCCCGAGGCGGTGTTGAAGATGACGCGGCGTTGAGCAGGGGGAGTTCGAGATGACGCCGACGAGCGATCTGTCCCGCCGGGCGGTGCTTACTGCATTGACCATCCTGCCGCTGGTCGCGAGCACCAGCGCCTGTGCGCAGCCGGGCAATTCCCGGAGCCTGGCCAACGGCAAAGTCCTGGTTGCGTATTTCACGCGCTCTGGAAACACACGGGTCATCGCCGGCACGATCGCACGCACGCTCGGCGCCACGCTCTTCGAGATCCGTCCCGCGCGCGCCTATCCCGACGATTACGAGGAGACCGTCGCACAGGCGCGGCAGGAGCGCGACAGTGGCTTCGAGCCGGCGCTGGCCGAGACGGTCACGAACGTCGCTACATACGACACGGTCTTCCTCGGCTTTCCGATCTGGGGCGAGACAGCGCCGCCCGTGATCCGCTCGTTCCTGCGCGCGCATGACCTGCAAGGAAAGACGCTCCGGCCCTTCATCACGCATGGCGGGTACGGGACCGGCAACAGCTCCGCGGTCCTGGCGAGCCACGCGCCGGGTGCGCGGGTCGAGGATCCGTTCGTGATGGAAGCCGACCAGGAACGGCGCACGCTCACTCAGGTCAATAGCTGGCTTGGCGTGAAGCCCTCGTGATGCCAGCCAACAAGGACATTCCGATGAAGCAGATGTTGCGGAAGCATCCGGCGACAGGAGCGTCACCTGGCTCGAGCCGGTCTAGGACGCGCAGTACCAAGGGCCGAAATGATGCCGCACACCAACCCGAAACAGACGGAGCCGATGACAATGGCCGGTGAACTCGAAGTCTCTCGTCGCGGCGTGCTCGCCGGCGGTGCGGCGGCCGCAGCGCTCGTTGCCGCTCCAGCCGCAGATGCTGCCCAGGCCGCGGCCGGACCTCCCCTCATGAAGGTCGCGTTCGACATCAACGGCAAGCGCCGCGAACTCGACGTCGACACGCGTACCACGCTGCTCGACGCGCTACGCGAGAATCTGCAGCTGACCGGCACCAAGAAGGGTTGCGACCACGGCCAGTGCGGCGCGTGCACCGTGCTGGTCGACGGCGTGCGAATTAACGCGTGCCTCACTCTGGCAGTCATGCACCAAGGCGACAGGATCACCACCATAGAAGGGCTCGGCACGCCTGATAAGCTTCATCCAATGCAGGCCGCGTTTGTGCGGCATGACGGCTATCAATGTGGCTATTGCACGCCCGGGCAGATCTGCTCGGCGGTCGCAGTGCTCGGAGAGATCAAGGCTGGCATCCCAAGCCACGTCTCCGCCAGCCTGATCGACAAACCCGAGGCTAGCGATGCCGAGATGCGCGAGCGGATGAGTGGCAATATCTGCCGCTGCGGCGCTTATTCCAACATCATCGAAGCGATGACCGATGTCGCAGGAGCCAAGGCATGAAGCCGTTTACCTATGAGCGGGCCAAAACCCCTGCAGCGGCAGCGGCCGCGGTTGCGCGCAATCCCGGCGCGAAATTCATCGCCGGCGGCACCAACCTCCTCGACCTGATGAAGTTGCAGATCGAAGCGCCACAGTATCTGGTTGACGTGCAGGACCTCAAGCTCGACCGGATCGAGCGAACCGGCGACGGTCTGCGCATCGGTGCGCTCGTCACCAACACCGCACTCGCGTCCGACCCGATCGTGCGCCGCGATTACGGCGTCCTTTCCCGTGCGATCGTCGCGGGCGCAAGCGGTCAGCTGCGCAACAAGGCAACGACCGCGGGCAATCTGCTCCAGCGCACGCGCTGCCCCTATTTCTACGATACCAATCAGGCGTGCAACAAGCGCAAGCCGGGGTCGGGCTGTGCGGCGATCGGCGGCTATAGCCGGCAGTTGGGCGTAATCGGCACAAGCGACGCCTGCATCGCGACCTATCCCGGCGACATGGCGGTCGCGATGCGGGTGCTCGATGCGACGATCGAGACGGTGCGCAGCGACGGCACCACGCGAGACATTCCGATCGCCGATTTCCATGTCTTGCCCGCAGCGACGCCGCATATCGAGACTGTGCTCGCCCCGGGTGAGCTCATCACTGCGGTGACCCTGCCGCGGCCGATCGGCGGCACGCACGTCTATCGCAAGGTTCGCGACCGCGCATCCTATGCCTTCGCGCTGGTCTCGGTAGCGGCCGTCATCAACAAGGATGGCAGCGGTCGCGTCGCGGTTGGCGGTGTAGCGCCCATGCCCTGGCGGGTCGCGGCGGCCGAGGCGCAGCTGCAGCGTGGCGCCAAGACGGTGACGGGCAGCTTGCTGGCAGGCGCCAGACCGCGTCCCGACAATGCCTTCAAGATCACGCTGGTCGAACGCGCGCTGGGCGCCGTCCTGGCCGATGCCAAGATAGGAGACGCCGCATGAAATTCGACAAGGCTGCAGGCAAGAACCCGATCGACCAGCTCAAGGTGGTCGGCAAACCGGTGGACCGGATCGATGGCCCGCTAAAGGTAACCGGCACTGCGCCCTACGCCTATGAGCGCCACGATGTGGTCCCGAACCAGGCGTACGGCGTGATCCTCGGTGCCGCGATCGCCAAGGGCCGGATCAACGCGATCGACCTGAGCGCCGCACGTGCCGCGCCGGGCGTGATCGGAATCGTGACGCACGAGAATGCCGGGCATGTCGGTGTCGGTGATTTCTACACGGCGCGGCCGCTCGCCGGCCCTGCCGTCGACCATTATCATCAGGCGGTCGCCGTGGTGGTTGCGGAGACCTTCGAGCAGGCGCGCTACGCCGCAAGCCTGATACGGGTCGATTACGCCCGGACCCCCGGCGCGTTCGACCTGGAGACGGCACGTGTATCCGGCGTCGAACCGAAGGCCTTTCCCGATACCCATGTCGGCGATTTCGACACGGCCTATGCTGCTGCGCCGGTGAAGGTCGATGCGACCTACACCACGCCCGACCACGCGCATGTCATGATGGAGCCGCATGCGACGATCGCAGCCTGGGAAGGCGACAAGGTGACTTTGTGGACGTCGATCCAGATCGTTCAATGGGGTTTGCGCGATTTTGCCAAGATCATGGGAATGCCGAAGGAAAATATCCGCATCGACTCGCCGTTCATCGGCGGCGGGTTCGGCGGCAAGGCGACCATATTGTCGGACGCGGTGATGGCCGCGCTGGCGGCCCGTGCGGTCGGGCGTCCCGTCAAGGTCACGCTCGCACGCCCGCATCTGTTCAACAACACGACGCACCGCGCCGCGACGATCCAGCGCTTGCGAATCGGTGCGACCAGCGACGGCCGCATCACTGCCTTCGGCCACGACGCCTGGGACGGAAACTTGCCGGGAGGGATCTCGGAACGCGCGCCGTTGCCCGGATTGCTGCTCTACGCGGGCGCCAATCGCCGCACGACGGTACGGCAGACGCAACTCGATCTGCCAGAAGCGAGCGCCATGCGCGCACCGGGCGAAGCGCCGGGCCTGATGGCAATCGAGATCGCGATGGACGAACTCGCCGAGAAGCTCGGCATGGACCCGGTCGCGCTGCGCATCCTGAACGACACGCAGGTAAACCCGGCCGAACCCACCACGCGCTTCACGATCCGGCAGCTGCCGGAGGCGTTCCGCACCGGCGCCGAGCGATTTGGCTGGGACAGGCGTTCGGCCAAGCCCGGAACGGTGCGTGACGGCCGCTGGCTCGTCGGAATGGGCACCGCGGCGGCGATCCGCGGCGGGCCGGTCAGTCCGTCCGGCGCGCGGGTGACGCTGACAATGGCAGGCCGGATCCTCGTCGAATCCGACATGACCGACATCGGCACCGGCAGCTACACCATCATGGGGCAGACCGCCGCGGAGATGCTCGGCGTCCCCGTCGACCGAGTCGACGTGCGCATCGGCGACTCCGCGTTCCCGGCGGCGAGCGGCTCGCTAGGCCAGCGCGGCGCCGCCAGCGCCACCAGCGGCGTCTATGCCGCGAGCGTCAAACTGCGCGAGGCGATCGCACAGCGAATGGGGCTGAACGCCCGGGACACCGGTTTTGCGGACGGCAAGGTGCTGAGCGGACATCGGGCTATCCCGCTCGACGAGGCGGCACGCGGCGGCGCGATCGTCGGCGAAGACAGTATGACCTATGACGACGCGTACATGAAATCGATGGAGCGGCAGACGTTCGGCGCGCACTTCGTCGAGCTGGGGGTCGATGCGATGACCGGGGAAGTCCGAATGCGCCGGATGCTCGCGGTGTGTGCCGGCGGCCGGATACTCAACCCGAAGACCGCGCGCAGCCAGGTCATCGGCGCGATGACGATGGGCGTCGGCGCCGCGCTGATGGAGGAACTCGCGGTCGACAAGCGCTTCGGCTTCTTCGTCAACCACGACATGGCGGGCTACGAAGTGCCGGTCCATGCCGACATCCCGCGTCAGGACGTGATCTTCCTCGACGAGCTCGATCCCGACGCCTCGCCGATGAAGGCCAAGGGCGTGGGTGAGCTCGGCATCTGCGGCGTCGCCGCGGCGATTGCCAACGCCATCTACAACGCCACCGGCGTCCGCGTGCGCGACTACCCGATCACGCTGGACAAGTTCCTGGACCGGCTACCAGCCGTGGCCTGAAGCCTCCGATTCTACCTATCCGAAGGAGACCGTCATCGAGCACTAACGCGCCGGGCCGCAACCATCGCAGACTCCGCCGAATACTCCACCAGTACCGTTCGCATCGATCCGTGGAACGCGCAGCGCCCCCGCTCGGACCTACTGCGCGCTGGCGACCTTCGTGTCAGGCACGCAGATAACCGGCATACGCGTCCGTTGACAGCTCACTGCAGCCGAATGCCCAAACCGGGGGTCTAGTCGCTGGATCCAGAGGCAGATGAGCAATATTTACCCGCACTGACCCTCAAGACTATAAAATTTGTTGCTGCAGTCCTTTATAGTTACTGCATGAAGCTAGCACGCGTTTTCGAGACACTCAGTATTTTTACCGGGTTCTTCTTAATCCGCTCGAAACCAATACTTTGTTATCATCCCCATGGGAGAGACAGAGTAGATGGCGATTTGAACCGCGTATCCATCCCGCACCGGCGTAAACCCTAAGTGTTATCGGATCAGGGAACGTCGACAGTTACTCTCGCTTATCGATAATCGTTAAGGCAATGTCCTCGTTCGTCAAATCCGAAAGGAATAGAAACTGACGGACGGCGAGCTGGCTGAAAAGTCATATGAATTGCAAATCGATATGAGGGGTCGCGAAGCGCGGCTTCGTTAATTTATTCGCAATTTCAACATGGCTTCGGTTGCAGCGTTGTTAAGCTCAATCCAACGTGCTCCCCGAGGCTCTACGAGTCATAACTAGAGTTCAGGGTTGGTATCGGGCCCCTCCGGGCGGTGCTGCACCTGACGTAACCGCCGCTTTTTCCTCCAGTTCGAGCTAGGGTCCGACCCCGAAGAGGGGGCGGACAGATGAAGCGGAAGCAGTTTTCGGAAGAGCAGGTCACCGCGATCCTGAAGGAGGCGAGGCTGGTGCGGTGGTGACGGATCTGTGCCGGCGGCACGGGATGTCGAGCGCGACCTACTACGCCTGGAAGGCCAGGTTCGGCGGCCTGGAGGTCCCCGATGCGATGCGGCTGCTGGCGCTCGAGAACGAGAACGCCCGGCTCGAGCGGCTGTTGGCGGACGCGATGCTCGACAACGCAGGCCTGAAGGACCTGCTATCAGAAGAATGGTGAGGCCTGCCGCGAAGCGGGAAGCTGTCGCGCATCTCCAGACGGCGCTGGGGATGAGCGAATGGCAGGCGTGTGCAGTCGTCGGGGCGGATCGCAAAAGCATGCAGTATCGCTCGTGCCGGGGCGATGATGGCGACCTGCGGTCGCGCTTGCGCGAGTTGGCCCAGCAGCGCCGGCGGTTCGGCTATGGGTGGTTGCATATCCTACTGCGTCGGGACGGCATCACAATCAACCGCAAGAAGACCCAGCGGCTCTACCGCGAGGAAGGGCTGACGGTCAGGCGCCGGAAGGGACGAAGGCGCGCTACAGGCAGTCGGGCGCCCGCGCCAATGCTGGCGCTCCCCAACCAGCGCTGGAGCCTGGACTTCGTGCACGACCAGCTCGTGACCGACCGCCGGTTCCGCGTGCTCAACATCGTCGACGACGTGACGCGCGAAGGCCTCCGGGCGGTGGTGGACACGTCGATCTCGGGCCGGCGGGTGGTGCGCGAATTGACCGATCTGATCGCCGAGCGCGGAAGGCCGAAGATGATCGTCAGCGACAATGGGACCGAACTCACCTCGAACGCAGTGCTCGCATGGTCCGGCGACGTGGGCGTCGAGTGACCTGCTCCCCAGACATCATGCCATTGGTAAGTTAGCTCGTCAGATGGAGACGAGTAATGCGGCGAGGCCGATTTAACGAGGATCAGATCATTGGCGTGCTGCGCGAGCATGAGGCCGGCGTGAAGACTGCCGAGCTGTGCCGGAAGCATGGGATCAGTGACGCGACGTTCTACAACTGGAAGGCGAAGTACGGCGGGATGACCGTGTCGGAGGCGGCGCGGTTGCGGGCGCTCGAGGACGAGAACCGCCGGCTGAAGAAGCTGCCGGCGGAGTCGATGCTCGACGTGTCGGCGCTGAAGGATTTGCTGGGAAAAAACTGACCCGGTCTGCAGAGCGCTACGCTGCGGTGGAGAAGCTGATGGCCGACCACAGCTTTTCCGAGCGTCGCGCCTGCAGGTTGATCGGGGTCAACCGGTCGGCGTGGCAATATGAGCCGCTTCGCGGGAAGGACGACGCTGTTCGCGTACGGATGCGCGAGATCGCGAACGAACGTCGTCGCTTCGGCTATCGACGGCTGGCGATCCTGTTGCGGAGTGAGGGCAAGGGCATGAACCTGAAGAAGGTTTACCGGCTGTATTGCGAGGAGCGGCTGACGGTGCGCAAGCGTGGCGGCCGCAAGCGCGCGCTGGGCACGCGGGCGCCGATGGCAATCCCGCAGGAACGAGACCAGCGCTGGTCGCTCGACTTCGTGTCGGATGCATTGGCCTGCGGCCGGCGGTTCCGTATGCTCAACGTCATCGACGACTACAGCCGGGAATGCATGGGGCGCCGAACGTCGCGGGCTGCCGTGCATGGTGGTCAGCGATAATGGGACCGAGCTGACCAGTCACGCCGTCCTTGCCTGGTGCCAGGACACCGGGGTCGAGTGGCATTACATCGCGCCCGGCAAGCCGCAGCAGAACGGCTTCGTCGAAAGCTTCAATGGTTGCATGCGCGACGAACTGCTCAACGAGACGCTGTTCTTCACCATCGGTCAGGCCCGCTCGATCCTGGCCCGCTGGGTCGACGACTACAACACCGAGCGGCCCCACTCGTCGCTGGGCTACGCTACCCCGGCAGCATTTGCCGCTGGGCTCGAACAGCAACGGGCGGGGTTAACGCCGCCCGTTGCTTCATCTGCGCTCATGCGCGACAACACCGGTCGGTCTCTGGTCGCAGCTGGATGAAAGACTGGGGTCACGTCAGTCGGTCTCTGGTTCCCGTTGGATGAAAGACAGGGCACGTCAGTCCGAGCCTTACTACGTCTATAGTCGATCGGTACGGGGATGGCCATTTCCACCACAACAGCTCGGCCGTCCGCTGTGTCAATCCGTTGTTCAATACACCTGTCGATACAGTGCTTAGCGTCGACTCACTGCTCTTTTGGGTAACATAGCTTACCGCCGAGCAGATGCCTGCGGATCTCGCGTTCGCTCACCCGCCTCGCTGAACGAGCTAGTGGGGTCGGTCGCAGAGACATAATCGCGATCGATCCGGTTGCGCAGCCGCGAATGGAGGCGGTTCGAGACACGCGTTTCAAGTCGCGCCATTGGCGCAATATTAGTAGCTTTCCCAGTACTGGTGTTCGTAAGCCGTTGCCCCACTGTGCCGGCACTGCTTTCCGCAATGCGACCCGCCGAAACCGGAGCCTCCTGCGCCGAGGCCGGAGCATCCTGTGCCAAAACCGGGGTTAGTATACCAACAATTACAGCCATGACGATCGAAAGACGGGTCACGATTATCGCTCCCCCACCGGGGCGAGCCGTACTTCGGTAATGCGACCAGTCAAGCCTTCTATTGCATCATTTGGTCGAGCAACCAGCGATAAACGTTGGATCGGACAATCAGCAAGGACACTGAGATGCCCGGCGAAACGCCCACCTCTATATTGAGCGGCGAGCATCTCGACCCGCCCAAGTTCACGGCCTCCCTCGCAATCAAGCTTCCAATACAGCCGTGCCGCGGACGCCTGAGTGATGTCAGCGCTTTTCCCTCTCAGGTCATAAATTCCAGGCGGTAGATACTGGAACTGGCTGAGCAATTGCCCACCGCTGCTAGAGGGAACAGAAAGCTCAACCGCGCCTCCCTCCCTCGCCCTCAAGATCGAAACGCTCAGGCTCGTATCATCCGTAGGCACCCAATCGAACGGCGACGGCTCGACGATTGCTGTGGAAAAACGACCATCACGTAAGTGCGTTCGCGTCACCCCCGGGCGGAACGAGGCATAATAGGCCCATGCCTGATCGGGATGTGACGTCACCAGTCGCGCAACAATGATCGCCTGTGAGGGCGCCGGGATTACAATCGATCCTGCGGCGAGACGCCGAAACAGCGCAGCGACCGCCAATGGATCCTGACCATTCCCTGCAACATAGGGAATGAAGAGCTCGTTCCAGCGAGGATGTGTCAACATAATCCGCGCCAATCTCTCACGCGTATCCACGTCCTGAATCACGGCTCCGAGAACAGGGAATAGGAGATCCGGCGCTTGGCGAGAGGTACGTAACGCGATGTCAATGTGGCGCAGCGAATTGCTGACGTTACCTCGGACAGCCGAATCCTGAATTTGCCATAGTTCAGCCTGCAGGTTGCGCCTGGTCAGCCGCTGCACATAGTCAAATATGGGGCGTGCCCCTGACGATCCATTTTTGAGTTGGCTATTAAGCCCCAATGCTACCAATGCTGGTACAGCAGTCACGTCACGCCTTAACGCCTGCACGGCAAGCTGACTGGCACGTTGTCGGTCAGCTTTGGTCGTTCTCGGGCCGATCAGGCTTTGAGCGAGATCTGCGAGCACCAGGCCATCCGTTGGTGCCAACGAATAAGCACGCGCTGGATCCGAGCTACTTACTGCTAACGCCAACGCCTGTCGGCTGGCATCTACGCCAAACGCCGCAAGTCCTAGCGCTAGCGCAATCCGTACGATCCATTCGTGCCATGATCGTACTGCGGGTACCGCAGGCAGCCAATCTGTCACTGGTCGCTCTTCAACTGGTTTTCTGCTCATGGCCATAACTATAACCATATTCATAGCCGTAACCATAATGGCCACGTTGCGCTTCGAACTTGGTCAGTACGCCACCAAAGATGCGGACGTTGGCACTCGCAAGGCGGGCCAACGCGGTCTTGATCGATGTCGCCTGTATGCCACGCGCCTCAATGGCGAACACGACACCTTCTACTCGCGCAGCGATCAGCGGCGCGTCTGCAAGCCCCATCACAGGCGGACTGTCGATAACGACATGGTCATATGTCTGGAGCAAACGCTCTATCAACACTGCCAATCGATTTCCCGTCAGCAATTCGGCCGCGTTGGGCGGTATGGGGCCCGCTGTCATCGCGGCAATGCCTAAATCGCGCATCTCAAATATCAAGCTGCCGATATTATCTTCACCCGCCAAAAAGTTGCTAAGACCTGCATCGTGATCAACACCGCCCAGGTGATGAACCGACGGCGAACGCATGTCCCCATCCACCAAAATAACTTTGCGATGGCTACGCGCCAATGTCGTTGCCAGCGCGAGCGCCGTCGTTGACTTGCCTTCGGCGGGCCGGGTTGATGTCACGGCGAATGAGCGCGGAACGCCATGCTCCGTCGTAAAGCCTAGGTTCGTTTGCACGGCCATATAGGCGTCAACAAGGGACGATTTACGGTCGAGCAGCGCGTCTTTAGGCTCTTCCCCATTTGCGACCTTGGGGACTGATCCAAGCAGAGGCAGCTTCAGACGTCGCTCGAGCTCGACCGGATCCGCAATCGCTTCATCAACCTGCTCCAGCGCAATTGCCAGCAAGATACCTATTGCCAGACCGGCCACAAGCGCGATGGCGAGATTAACCAAAAGTCGCGGACTAGATGGCTTTTGTGGAACGTCAGCATTGTCAACAATCGATATGTTGTTGATGCCAACACCGCCAGCAACGCCGATCTCTTTGAAGCGTTGCAACAACCCATCATACAAGGCGCGGTTGGTATCCACCTCCTGCTGGTAGATATTATATTGAATGCTACGTCGACGCAGGTCGAGATAGTTCGATTTGAGCTGCTTCACCCGTGCTTGCAGTGCCTGCTCGCGCTCTTGCGCCTCACGATAATCGGCGAATTGAGAACCCGTAACACGCCCTTCCTCACGCGCAATTGACCTGTCTAGCTGATCGACCTGCGATTGAATTGCTTTGGCTGCCGGATAGCCCGGCTCGAACTGTGTCATGAGTTTCTGATAATCGGCTGCCAACTCCGCCCGCCGTTGGCGAAGATTATTGATAGCCTGGTTGCGCAGAGCCTCCGCCGAAGCTCCGCCTCGACCGGCTTGCTTGTAGCGCGCTTCGGCCTGAATGCGGTCTGCGGTAGCCTGAGTCAGGACGGTATTAAGCGCCGCCAAATCATCAGCGACGATAGGCCGTTCGGCGGTCGTGGTGCCGTTATTTGACTGCGCTGGCAAATTAATGATCTGCTGCTCGGACGCATACGTAACTAACTGCCGTTGCGAGCCGTCAAGCCGCTCCTTCGCTTGGCCAAGCTGCTGCTGCAACAGGTTGCGCCCATACGAGGTCGCTTGG
Source organism: Sphingomonas ginsenosidivorax (assembly GCF_007995065.1). Taxonomy (NCBI): domain Bacteria; kingdom Pseudomonadati; phylum Pseudomonadota; class Alphaproteobacteria; order Sphingomonadales; family Sphingomonadaceae; genus Sphingomonas; species Sphingomonas ginsenosidivorax. The sequence continues at coordinate 3,186,720 of NZ_VOQR01000001.1, forward strand.
ATTTTGCGCTCCAGATTGATGTGGATGAAGCTGTCAGCCCAAGTGTTCACGACATTGGTTGAGAAACCGGCATCCGGACTGGTGAAGCTGATATCAACGAGCCGCGACAGCCGCGTTGGATCGACAGACAAGTTCTTTAGCAGAATATCACTCGCCGCCCGTAGTCGAGCATTTCGCATCCCTGCCGCGAAACGACCGTTCGTCACCGAAAATGCCGGATCATTACTTGTGAAGTGGAACCGCTCAAAAAACACGGGGTCGTCTGGAAGCCTTAGACGATCCGCCACACGCTCGGATAGCGTACGCGCGCGAAGCAGACCATATTGCGTCTGATAAAACTCTTGGTCCGCGACACTGGTCTCGCGCTCTACACCTTGAAAGTCAGTTACCTTATCCGAATCCCGTGAGATTTCGACAGTTGTAGTAGCAGTATAGCGCGGCGTCATCAGCAACGTGATAACCACTCCCAACACCATACAAGCCACAACCGCGCCGAGAATAATGAAACGACGGCGGATCGCGATCCTAAGATAATGGCGGAATGCCGGAATTTGTTCGGCATCGGTATGTAAGCCAGCGAGCGGCTCCAGACCAAAACCTTTATTGCCTGAAAGAGGCGCAGTAACGTTCATGATCAGGTTGACTCTACTGCAGGATGGCGATCAACGGCGCTGCGATAATCGGCGAAAGTGACACAAAGTCGCGGAAGAGGCGGCGCTGCGGTGAATCGCCGACCACGATCACATCATTAGCATAAATTGCGGGATCGGCGTACGCTCCTCGACGAATGGCCGCCACATCGTACAAACCAGCCATACGATGGCCAGCAACGGTCCGCAAAATGACCACGTCTTCCTGTCTGGCAAATTCCGACAAGCCCTTTGCAGACGCGATAGCGCGCAGCAGCGTCATCTGGTTGGTGACAGGATATAATCCCGGCTCAGCGACCTGCCCATCGATCGTCACGACTTGGCTGACAGAGCTACGGATGTTCACCGTGACTTCGGGATTACGCACATATCGACCACGCAGCGCTTGCTCGATGGCTTTTGACAGCTCCTGAGAAGTACGGCCACGTGCATCAATAGTACCAGCGAGCGGCATTGCTATCCGACCCGAGGCGTCAACCTGTAGTTCCCGCGAGAGATCCGGCACGTTAAATACGTCGACCTGAATGGTGTCGAGGGGACCAACAAGCGAGGGACGATCTTGCGCCGTCAGATCCTGCCGTTCTGGCGCCGGGAGCCCTCGGGTATCCGGGACCACCGTTAGCTGTCCGCTGGAGACAATCGGCTCATTATGCGCGCAACCCGCCGTGAGCGCGGTAAGTATCAAGGCACCACTAAACCGACGCATACGCTCAGGAAACCTTAGGAAAAACAGAGGAGACAACGCGCTATAGAAGCTTATAGCTAGCCGGTAAAGGAGCCTTCCCCCTGCTCGGAATGCTCCCCCAACCATACGGCGGCGATCACCACCAAGAACATGATCATCGGCGTACGGGCAGGGTAATCGACGATGCTCGCGAGCATCGTCAGCAGCAGCATGGCCGACCCCACCCGCGGTAATACCGTATCACTGATTTTTCTCGGACGCCAAACGCGCCACGACATTGCTGCCCACCAGCCGAGTACCGCCATCATTAAAACGAGACCTAAAAGGCCTGCGTCGAGCACGATCTCAAGAAAATCATCATGTGCACGGTTGAAATAAGTCAGTTTGAGCAAGGAAATTGGCTCATGCTGACGAAAGATCGTATCAAAGCTACCTAGCCCTGCGCCAATCGGAAAATATTCGCCGACCATGGCCCAAACCGTTGGTAATCCGCTTCGACGCATGTCTTGGCTAGGGTCGAGCGCCAATGCGCGATCTACCGATACCGCTCGACCTGCGACGAAACTAACCGCAAACAGAGACACCAGCGTCACAATCATGCCCCCCACGACCGAAGGCAACACCCAACGTGGGTAGCGTCGTAACGCGTAACGAAGCGGTCGACGGACCAGTACCCCTGCAACAGCTAACGCGATGATACCGACGGCCATTCCGGCGCGCGAGCCGCTAGCCAAAATTGCAAGAACCAACAGAGGAATCAACGCAAGCGTCACGGGTACTCGCCAGTTCATGGCACGTTGCTCGTAAAATGCCCAGACAGGCACAAGCATCAAGCCAAAAGCCATCACCAACGCGTAATGGTTCTTGTTGGCGAAGTTGCCGCTGATCTCATCTCCGCCGTTGATGATCGGCACGTACAAAGGGATACCGGCGAACTGCAGTAGCCCAAGCCCCATGGTAGCGACAACCAAGCAGACGAGCAAGCGCAGGATCAGCCGGTCGTTGACACGGCGCGGATCCGCGATCAGCAAAACTGTGGCTAGCGGCACGACCAGCGAATTGAGCGCATTGCGCGTAAGAGATGGTACGATTGCCATGGGCCGCCATGGCGGCGCCCCCCCGGCAATCACGTCCGCCACAGCATAAGCGGATCGGCCAGGTAGCCCTGCCCACCAAGCAGGCGGCAGGGGTACCAATTGGAGCGCTGCCAGCAAAATGCTTGCGAGGACAAATCCGAGCACGACTTTGCCGCGCAGCACGGGGCGGCGCGAGCCCAGAAGCGCCATCAAAACAAGACACGTCCAAGCTGCCGCACGCACCAAGGCCTGTCCGAGTAGGTTGCCACGGGACCCTCCCCCGCCTACCCAGACTGCCGTAGCCAGAATAATCAGTAGAACGGCTGGCACGTTGGCTCCGAGCCGAAGACGAGCGAGAAACTGCATTCCGGTCGCTTACGCGATCGGCTGTGCGCGTTAAACCGTCTTTTTGCCGAGCACTGCTGCCCCGTCCTGGGTCAATCGCGATCATCCAAGATCACGGCATAGCGATCCGCCACCGTATCCCAGTTCAGTTCGTCTGCGGCCCCAGTACGGAAGTTTGCCGGCGCTGGGTCACTGGCCAAGAAGGTTGCGATCGAAGCGGCCGCGGCATCGGGGTTTCCAAAATCGACAAAATGAATGCCGTCAATTGCTTCGGCTAACTCCCGGAAGATTGGGATGTCGGCAGCAATCACCGGCGCGAGCCCGACCGCTTCAACGATCGGAAGCCCGAACCCCTCATAGTGCGAAGGAATGACGAAAGCGCGCGCGCCCGCCATCTGTGCGGTGACGTCTGCGTCTGTGAGGAAGCCCAAAATTGTGCAGGCATCGTTGTTACGGATCTGCCGTAGCGTCGCGCTCTGGCTCCAACTGTGCGCCCCGGTCAGGCGCAATGACAGCCCTGGAAGGCTTCGCTGCAACGATGCGAAGCAATCAAGCAATCCACTGATATTTTTGCGTGGTTCAATCGAGCCGAGCACAAACAGGTAGCCGTCGGGCGTTGTCGCAGAGGCCGGCACAGGTGTCTTCACGAACCGCACACCGAGGCGAACGACGTCGATCCGCGAACGCGCGATTCCGAGCAGTGCGACCATGTCGTCACCCGTGGTGTTGCTGACCGCAACGATACGGTCGGCACGTCGGATCGAGCCGTCGACCAGTCGACGCGACACAAATCGATTCCAGCGATCCATGGTCTCCGGCATCAGGCGATGCACCAGATCATGCACCGTCACGATCGTGCGGAGCCCACGACTCTTTGTTGGTAACACGTGCGAGGGCCCCCAAAGCGTATCGGCTCCGGCTCCCTTGGCGAGTTGATTGAGGCGCGCCAGCATCCATATCGAACCAGGCACGCGTCGCCAAGCGGTATCGACGACCGTCTCGATCGGCAGCACATTGTCCATATGGAGCGGCCGATTGCTGAAAAGGATCAATTTGAACTCCGGCCGCAGCGCAAGCCTGCGCAGCGTCTCGTAGAGAAAACGCGGCACGCCTTTACCCGTCTGGGTGAGGACCCGAGCATCGACAGCAACAACCCGGCGCGTGTTGGCTGGCAACCCCCTCGGTATACTCACGGTAGCCTTGCCGCCGGGTAATTCTTTCTCCATCAGTCAACGCGCAACGTATTGACCGCAGCATGGACCGTTCCGACGGTGTTGCCCATCAAGCTACCGCCTGTCAGCCTTCCACGCGCACTGCGACCGGTCAGCGACACGCCAAAATCCTGAGTCGCGGCTTGATCATTTCGCGATACCGGCTGCTCCAGTTGTACTGACTGACTGTTATACACTAGAATACCCGCCTTGTTCGGTCCTGGCTCCACCGTTTTCGCGCCAGAAACGGACCGAAAACGTCGCGCAACAACACCGTCGCTGTCATCGATGAACAGGTTCTGTGCGTCATTACCGGTTGCCGAACAATCGGTTAGCACCGTACCCTCCGCCATGACGATATAAAATCCGCAACGTCGATTATCCTGTGCCTGGCAGTCGGCGAGCGTGAAGCCGGTGTCGACCCCCCACGACTTGCTGGTGGCGCCACGGATGTCGAAACCGTCGAAGCCATTGCTCGATGCTTTGCAGCCGGTCCATCGGCTGTCACGGCTGTCCCGCGCGCTGGTCTGGCGCTGTGTCGTGAAGCCGGACTGGCCATTATCATACGCACGGCAATCATTGTGCGACACATCGTAGCCGGCGATGATGACGAAACCATCACGCACATGATCGTGACTCGAGACACTTGTGAGCTGGATCGCGTGCGCACCATTGTAGATGCCGACCCCTTCAATCCCGCCAAGACATTCGACATCGCGTAAGGCCACGCCATTGATACCACTGATCCAGATTGCGGTGTCGCGCCAGCCTGAAAGATCGACGGTAAGCCCCGACACGGTGATGGCGCGCGCAACGGCGCCGTCGTAGCTCTCCAGCGCGAGATTCGCGCGGGTCAGTCGCCCCCCCTTGATCCTGGTATCGCCGACGTTGAGCAGCCGGATTCCCGTGACGCCCTGGCTGCCGTTGCGCTCTATAGCTGCGTCTATGATCGCGACGCCCGTGATCCCCTCACCGTACAGCACCGCTCGCTTGATGCGGGCATTGGCAGGTACGCGCAGTCGACCTCCGGCAAAGCGTAGCGTCTGGTTCGCACGCAGCCGTACGTCCGACAGGATCGTTACGAGAACATCGATCACGATCTCGCGAGCGTCACTGTCAATCGCACGCTGCATTGCGGCGCCGTCGATGCCGAACTCCGACACCTTCTTCGACGCTGCACGTTCAGGCGGTACTGTACGCTGTCCGTGCAGCAACTGCGTCGCAGCCAGCGCGGCGGTGGCGGTTCCGACAGCAAGAAAGAGACGTCGGTTCACAATGCGATACGCCTTTGTCAAAGATGATGAAGCTTCACAGTTCCCCACTGTGTTCCAGCGCCCTTGCCTGCGCCCCGATCAATCCGGGCTCCGACGACGCTCCGCAAGCAGCCGAACACGCCGAACGAATGGTCGGGCAATCCGCCTATAGGCTATATATGAGCCATGCGCGAGCCAGCGCGGCGTCAGTATCCAGGGGAGGATTTTCCGTCGATAGACCGGCGATAAGGCCAAATGGGTGCGCAGCAGTTGCGCTGCACGGTGCAGGCTAGTCGCAGACTCTCCACGGAGCTTAGCGTGCCGATACTGGCTCAAGTTATGCCCTTCGGCCAGCCGATCCCGAACATCCGCTACGACCGGATGCCCCTCACCGAACAAGGCACGGGTGACCGCCCGGTAACCCAGCAGATCGATTTCGAGACGCCGTACCCAGCCATCATCTGAGAAAGAGTCGTTACCGCCGCGCCAGCCTACGCAAGGCGTATGGATATAGCCCCATGTTGGCACCTGCTGAATCATGCGGCCGATCACCAAGACATGAACATAGGCGTTAAGAAAATTGAGTTGCTCGCCGCCCGCGCAGACTGCGTTCCACAAATCGCGACGGATGATCTGCGCGGAGATGAAGCCGAGATATACACCAAAATCGCGGAAGATATTGTCAGCACCAGTAACGAGCTGATCGCCACTATAACGCACCTGCCCCTTACCAAGCGGAGCACGAACCTGCAGATCGGCATCGTAAGGCACCATAGCAACCGAGAAACCAGCTGCATTATGCCATGCACGTGTTGCCTCGAGGACGCGTTGAAGAGCGCCCAGCTCGATCTTGTCGTCACTGCCCATTAGCCAACAGAAGCCGCCGGAGGCGGAAGCGATCGCTGCGAGAAAGTTTCGATCAGCGCCCATATTCTCCGGGTGCCGAACGTACACGAACCGGGCAAAACGCGAACAATAGTAATTGATGATTTCGCCAGTACAATCGGTCGATGCATTGTCCGTAACGACAATCTCAATATCGGATACCTGCCACGGTAACGTCAATTCTGAAATGTTAGCCAGAATAGAGTCAAACAATGCCGGCAAACAATCAGCACGATTGAAGGTAGGAACGCAAATCGACAATGCAGGCGTACTCACGGCATGTTTGCCAACGTTCACAAACTTATCTCCATTTGACGAGAATTTATCATGTAACGCCATACGTAAAGCGGTAGCATCCATGCAACAGTGACGACAAAGGCAATGGACGTCCCCACCATTAGCCCAGTAATTCCATATTTTATCGCACCAATATAACTAAATATAAAATTCACAACCGCCTGGACGGCAACGGCCGCGCATAAAATCGCTGTTTTGCCCCCGCTTTGAATGACCGTGGCGAATGTATCGGTCCAGACACGAATCATCCAATATACAGCAAATAATATTATGTAATGCCGCGGCAAAATAATATCGTTCTTCGTAAATAGAATTAACTTAACAATATCTATGCCAAAATAAAATAAGATACTTCCGCCCACTATGACGACTAAGCCAAATCCCAAACACTTGAATATCGATGAATTTAATGACACGTGGTCACCCTTGGCAAAAAGCTCTGCCATTACGGGCCAATAAGCTTGCGTGACCGCGCTAAATACGAAAAATATTAACGCAAATATACGGGCAAATACGGCATAGACTGCAATATCCTCAGCCTTGACTGCCTGTGCAAGCAGCACATAATCGATGTTCAGAACCAGTGCGCCGAGAATGCCGAACAGCAGAAACACACGAGCCGACAACCATATCGCGTGCAACGTCGCACGAATTTCAGCAAATTTTAGCCAGGGCTGATCACGCCGCGTCTTCCAAACGTGATGAACGAGGTACCCCGCTGGTAGTAACCAGAGCGGGCCTTGATAGAGAACCAGCGCCCAAGTAATTCGCTGGTCCATTGGTATGAAACGGAGCAGTTGAATCGCGGCAACGCCGGTCAGGGTACTAGCGAGCGTCAACATGTGTGCGATGTAGCCACGATGCTCGGCAAAGCAGATTTTCAGTCCAACTGACGCGAGCCCCGCCCCCGTCGCCACAATCGCGAAGCCCAAGAAGATTGTTGCCGCCTGGCTGGCCGTTACCTGACGCAGGTCATGCAACAGCAACGGGCCGACCCAGTGCGATACACCTGTCCATAGCAGCACGAACATAACTAGCAGTAGCAGCAGCAATATACATGTTGATCGAATTGCATGCAGCGCGCTATTACCTGCAACCCGCTGAGCAGAAATAAAATTTTGTAACCCGGCGCCAAATCCCAAATCAGCCAAGGCAAACCAATTCAGCAACCCGATAATTACTGCAAATATCCCGTAACCTGGCGCGCTTAGCGTTTGAATCAATAGCCGCACTGCGATGAGTTGCGCGGCAGCCGCAACAATACGCGCGCTCCAACCAACGGCTGCTGTCAATCCGACTGTTGCCAATGCGGACCGAGCACCGCCACCGGCCATTGGCCCAGCCGGCCAGAGCACACGTATCCAGTGCCTCATAAGTGGAGCTGGCGCTCGATCTCGTCGACGAGAGTCCGTCGGGCTTGCCAACCCGGCAACACGCGGCCGTCGCTTGCGATTGGCGTCATGACCTCACGCTGGCGATACGGTCTTCCGCCAAAATTTACCTGCAATGTGCGCTTGCTTACCCCGGCAACAAGGTTCACCAGACTCTTAACTTGATATCGTTCACCGGAAACGAAAAAGGCTTCATGCGTACCAGGGTCGATACGCGAAACCGTATCGGCCGCGATCAGGAAAGCGTCGATCACATCGTCAACATGCGTCATGTCTACGACCTGCTCTCCAGGCGACATGTCGAGCGGCAAGCCACTGCGTACGGCGTCGATTAGAATTTGGATAAGCTTGCGACGCTTATCACCCATTCCATAGGTATCAAACAACCTCAGTGTAACGACTGAAAGATTATGTGCGTCTGCATAGTATAGCAGCAGATCTTCCGCAGCCTGCTTTGTCGCCGCATAGAGGTTTACTGGCAGATACTCCTCACCTTTGAAGTGCTGCCAAGCGGTGCCCGTGTTGATGAGATGACGGACCCCGTTGGCTGCCATAGCCTCCGCCAAAAGAGCCGGGAACAAGATATTTGATTCCACCAATGCTGGTATTTGATCCGACTTATGGTCGGCGAGGTAAAGAGAGGCAAGATGGAACACGATGTCAGGCTTTGCAAAAGCGACCGCCGATGTTAAATCGCGCCTGCTGTCTACCGTATGTAGTTTCACCGTAGTCCCGAATGGCAACGCCGCGACATCGCTCTGCGGCCGCACAATCGCATCGACCTGCCAACCGTCGGCCAGTAACCGCTTAGCAAGCTCTCCGCCAATATAGCCTGTGACGCCCGTAATAAGTGCGCGACGACTCATCGTGCAGCCTGTGCGGGATCGAACGTAAATGGCGTATCGAAATCCGCCAAACTGTGATGCCGACCATCCCGCTCCGATAGGGCGGGCATCTTAATTGGCCAATCGAACCCGATACTGTTCCAAGCGATTCCAGCGTCATGCGCCGGTGAATGTACGCTCGTAACCTTGTAATACATGCCACTTGCCTCGCTGATCGAGAGGAATCCATGCGCACATCCACTAGGCAGATACAGCCCTCTGCTATTCTGCGCGCTCAGCGTAAACCCAAGTGGGCGCCCGAAAGCGGGCGAACCACGACGCAGGTCCAAAACCACGTCAAGCACTTCGCCGGTCAGACAGAACACCATCTTCGCATGAGCGGCCGGCGGAGTCTGGAAGTGCATGCCACGAACGACCCCCCGGGCCGATACCGAGAAATACTCCTCCCGCCAGTCAGTTCTTAAGCCCAGTTCCGCGAAACGCTCGTCATGAAAGGTCTTAACGAAAGAGCCGCGCAGGTCGCCCACAACCTTTGGTTGAAGGACGTAACAACCTGGGATGTCGGTTGGTGTAGTATCCATAATAATATTAGAAATTCAGTCCGAAGAATTCTTCGAGCTTCTCACCGACATAATCGAAATGCTCTTGGCCAAGCGCAGGGTAGAGGCCGAGCCAGAACGTGTTGTTCATCACCCGGTCGGTCTGCGTGAGATCGCCAACCACGCGGTAGTTGACGTGCTGGAAATAGGGCTGCCGCGTCAGGTTGCCGGCGAATAGCAGGCGCGTGCCAATCTTGTTCTGGTCGAGGAAGCGGGTCACATCGACGCGCTTTGCATCGACACCGTCGCGCAGCATTAGCGGGAAGCCGAACCACGACGGATCCGAATTCGGCGTCGCCTCGGGCATGATGAAGATCTCTTCGAGGCTCTTCAGGCGCTCAGTCAGCAAACCGAAATTGCGTCGACGCGCGGCGATAAAGCCTTCCGCGCGGTCGAGCTGCGCGAGGCCGCAGGCAGCCTGCATGTCGGTGATCTTCAGATTGTAGCCGAGGTGCGAGTACACATACTTGTGGTCGTAGCCGAACGGCAACGTGCCGTGCTGCTGGCCGAAGCGCGAGCCGCAGGTGTTATCACAGCCGGGTGCGCAATAGCAGTCGCGGCCCCAGTCACGGATCGATTCGATCAGCGGGCGCAGTTCAGCCGACTGGGTGAAAACTGCACCGCCCTCGCCCATCGTCATATGGTGCGCCGGGTAAAAGCTGAGCGTCGCGACGTCGCCCCAAGTGCCAACGAGCTTGTTGTTATAGGTCGCGCCAAGTGCATCGCAGCAATCTTCTACCAGCCACAAGTCGTGCTCGTCGCAAATTCGGCGGACTTCCGCGAGGTTGAACGGGTTGCCAAGCGTATGCGCGATCATGATCGCGCCCGTCTTTTCGGTAATTGCCGCTTCGATCAGGCTGGCGTCGATGTTGTACGTCGGCACTTCGACATCAACGAACACCGGGATCAGGCCATGCTGGATCGACGGGTTGACGGTGGTCGGGAAGCCGGCCGCCACGGTGATGACTTCATCCCCAGGCTTCAGGCGGCGTTCACCAAGCTTGTGGCTGGTCAGGCACGACAGCGCCAGCAGGTTCGCGGACGAGCCTGAGGTCGTTGTCAGCAAGAACGGTGCGCCGACCATCTTGGCGAGCTTCGCCTCGAATTCGGTATTGAAGCGGCCGGTGGTCAGCCAGCCGTCGAGCGACGCCTCGACCATCATCTCGATCTCTGGTGCACCGATCACCTTGCCCGCGGGCGGGATCACGGATTCACCGGGTACGAACGGCTTGGGTGCGAATTGCTGTTCGGCATATTGGCCGACCAGGGTGCGGATCTGTTTGCGAAGTTCGTCAGCGTTCATTGAAACAAGTCCTGTGCGGAAAAGGTTTTACTGGCGCCGGCAAAGCGCTCCAGCTCTTCAAGCGAATAAGCGTACATATCGGCTCCCGACAGCCAGGCGCGCTGCCAGGCGACAATCCGGTCAAGTGCCTGCGGCAGCGACCAGCGTGGCTGCCATCCAAGCCCAAAGCGCGCTTTGGAGATGTCGAGCTTAAGATAATTTGCCTCGTGCGGCTGAACCGATTCATCAAGGGTCCAGTCGGCGCCATCGCCCCAGCGGGCGCACATGCGATCGACGATCCACTGTACCGGCTGAGCGTCCTCGTCGCGCGGACCGAAGTTCCAAGCTTGGGCGGCTCTAGGATCGGCCCATAACGCCTGGCACAGCACGAGATAGCCCGATACCGGCTCCAGCACGTGCTGCCAAGGCCGGGTCGCAAGCGGATTGCGGATCATCACAGGGGCGCCATCGGCGACCGCGCGCAGGATATCCGGGATCAGGCGATCGGCTGCCCAGTCGCCACCACCGATGACGTTGCCGGCGCGCCCCGAGGCGAGCGCGGGCTGACCGTCGCCGGTGAAGAATGACCGACGATAGGCCGACGTCACCAGTTCGGAGCACCCTTTCGAGTTGCTGTACGGGTCATAGCCGCCCAACGCTTCGTCTTCGCGGTAGCCCCAAACCCATTCGCGGTTCTCATAGCATTTGTCGGTCGTTACCACGCAGACGGCACGGATCGACGATGCCTTGCGGACTGCCTCGAGCAGGTGGACTGTGCCCATGACGTTGGTGGCATAGGTGCCGACCGGATCGTCATAGGAGGCGCGCACCAGCGGCTGCGCCGCCATATGGATTACGATTTCTGGATCAGCCGCGACCAGCGCGGTCTCCAGCGCTTCGCGATCGCGGATGTCTCCGATGATCGACGTCATGCCGGCCGCCACGCCGGCAACCTCGAACAGCGCCGGACTGGTCGGAGGGGCGAGCGCAAAGCCGGTCAGCTTTGCACCCATCTTCTGCAGCCAGAGCGACGTCCAGCTGCCCTTGAACCCAGTATGACCGGTCAGGAAGACGCGCTTGCCTGTCCAAAATGCGGGGTCAACAACGCCCTTGCTTGTGATTGGCGCGGCAGTGTTGTCGATAGGCGTCACCATATCCGCCACGGAGCCTTGCCGCCCTCCCACAGGCTCTCGAGATACTGCTTGTCGCGCAACGTATCCATCGGCTGCCAGAAGCCGTGATGCTCGTACGCCATCAATTCGCCATCAGTCGCAAGCGTGCGTAGGGGCTCCTGCTCCCAGATCGTCGCATCGCCTTCGAGATAGTCGAGCACCTTGGGCGACAGTACGAAATAGCCGCCATTTATCATGCCGCCATCGCCTTGCGGCTTTTCGAGGAACTCGGTGATCTTACCGTCTTTCACCTGCAATGCGCCGAACCGGCCCGGCGGATAGGTCGCGGTCAACGTTGCAGCCTTGCCATGGCTGCGATGGAATTCGATCGACTTGGTGATGTCGATGTTACCAACGCCGTCGCCATAGGTGAAGAAGAAGAACTCCTCGTCCTTGACGTGATCGGCGACCCGCTTGAGGCGACCGCCGGTCATCGAATCGTCGCCGGTATCGATCAGCGTGACCTTCCACGGCTCCGCGCGCTTCTCGTGTACGAGCATCTCGTTCGCCTTCATGTCGAATGTGACGTCGGACATGTGCAGGAAGTAGTTCGCGAAATACTCCTTGATCACATAGCCTTTGTACCCGCAGCAGATCACGAAGTCGGTGACGCCATGTGCGGCGTAGATCTTCATGATATGCCACAGGATCGGGCGGCCGCCGATTTCGATCATCGGCTTGGGGCGCAGGCTGGTCTCTTCGGCGAAACGCGTGCCGAGACCACCGGCCAGAATGACTGCCTTCATTGCCCTACCTCAGTTCGAGCTGACAAATGCGTCGGAGAAAAAGCGGTTGGCCGGAAGACCGAGCGCCAAAAGAGTCTCTCGTGCGGATGTAATCATGGCGTTCGAGCCACATGCATAGACGACCGTGTCGTCGGGATCGATCCCCTGACGGATCGCGGCATCGTGTACATATCCCCGCGCGGCGTTCCAATAGGCATCGGCGCCCGATAGCAAGTGATGAACGCCGACGTCGAGGCCCAATCCAACGGGATCCCAGCAGAAGCTCTCGGCTTCGCGGTTGCCCCAGAAGACAGTAAGGCGATGGAGCGCGGCCCGTTCGGGGTTTGCCGCCAGTTCCTCGAGCAGCGCCTTGACGGGAGCGATGCCGGTACCGGTCGCCAGAAAGACAATGTTGGTCGGCCCCTCCTCGCGTAGGAAGAAGGTCCCGAACGGCCCCTCGATCCGCAGCAGGTCGTTGGCCTTGGCGCGCTCGAACCAATATTCGCTCAGCGTGCCGCCCTTGTAGCGCTTGATGAGGAGTTCGAGCAGGCCGTCGCCGCGCGGCGCATTGGCCAGCGAATAGCTGCGGCGGACACCTTCCGCGATAACGTCGACATACTGGCCCGGCAGGAACCGCATCGGCGAGGCGGGAGGCGTCTTTAATACGACGCGAGCGATGTCGCGTGCGAGACGCTCTATAGAAACAATGCGGGCCGGCACCGTTTTCGTCTCGAAGCCCGCAAGCCGGTCGAGCGACTCGATATCAAGTACGATGTCGCTGGTAGGGGTGCGGCAGCATGTTAGGATCAGTCCGCCTGCCGCCTCGTCAGGGGTTAGGCTCTCAGCCTCCGAACGCAGCAGCGCAGTATCACCTGCAAGCAGCGGCGCTTTGCAGATTCCACAACGCCCCGTTCGACAGCTGTACGCGAGTACAACGCCCTGCTGCCGCGCCGCATCAAGGATTGATTGGCCGGGCAGGCTGCGCAACGCGCGATTATTAGCTAGGGCAATCTTGAAGCTCACATACTCACTCCGGATACGAACCTGGATCGCCGACCATCCGGCATTGAGACCCTTGTCGCCTTGGCAGCCGCGACCCGATACGGAGATGCATGGCGGACCGGTGTGCGGCTCTGCCTCATCAGGCTTCCATCGAAATCGATCGGCAGGTTTGGCGATGCGTTACCGAAGAAGTTACCCCCCCGCAACCGCTTGGAATGTGCTGCGCATATCACGCTCACGAAGGTTATGGACTGATTTGCGCAATGCTGGAATATATGCGCCCCCATCTAGCAATTGAGACTTCATGAACGCTCCTGGCCGCACCTTTACCCTTGCCGTCGATGCAAGCTGGCTTCGCGAGGGGGGGATCGCTCGGATGGGCCGCGAGATTCTAGCTAGACGGCCCGCCCATGTGCGCGTCGTCGAAATGCGCGTCGACCGACCGAACGCTGGCATTCTTACGCCTATCGGTTTTGCCCGCGCGATCCGCGCAACGCAAGCTGATGCAGTATGGTCACCCGGCTTTTTTCCCCCGGTCGTCCGCTCGGCCAAAACACCAATTTCAATCACCGTGCATGACCTCACGCACCTGCATTACTATTCACTTCGGCATCGACTTTACTACGACCTTGTTGTCCGTCCGCTGCTACGCAACGTCGATCGCATCTTCACCGTATCGGATTACACTCGCGACGAGCTATTAGCATGGACAGACTTTCCCGCCGATCGCGTCGTACGCATTTATAATGGCGTATCCAACGCCTTTTATCCAGTTTCAAACGGTGAAACCGCGCTCAAAAGAACTGAGCGTTACATACTGTATGTTGGCAATCGGCGCTCTTACAAGAACATCGATGGGCTGATCACCGCCTTCGCCCATTCGTTGTTACCAGCGCGCGGCTATCGCTTGTGGCTAACCGGCGTCGACGATGGCGTCAGCTCGGTACGGGCCGCTCAGCTCGGTATCGGCGACCGACTTCGGTATTTAGGCCACCTCTCTGACACTGATCTCGCTGACGCTTATCGTGGCGCGCGCATGACCGCCTTCCTGTCGCTTTACGAAGGGTTCGGCCTCCCGGTGGTGGAGGCAATGGCGTGCGGGTGTCCCGTTATAACGTCTGACACAACGTCGCTGGCGGAGATTGCTGGCGATGCAGCCCTTACAGTCGACCCGACTTCGCTCGATGCTATCGTCTGCGGACTCAACCGATTGGCTACCGACGACATCCTACGAGGGGCGCTTCAACAAGCGGGGTTGCGCCGAGCCGCCACATTTGATTGGGATGCCTGCGCAGCCCAATATTGGGCCTTACTAGCGTCGGGCTACTGATTATATCTCGCCACATGCCAACGGCGACTCGGTATTTTGGATCCTTAGGTTATGCGTATCGCCTGTATCGTGCCTACCTACAACAGCCACAGCGAGCTCACGCGCCTCTTAGCGTCGTTGGACGTGCAGACGCTTGACCATGACCTTGTCATCGTTGATTCGAGTTCGTGCGACGGCACCGCGGAATTGGGGCGTTCACGCGCCGATATCTTCATACCGATCAATCAGCGCGACTTCAATCATGGCGGCACCCGGCAGATGGTCGTGGACCTGCTCGTCGATCATGATGTGCTCGTTTTTCTAACGCAGGATGCGGAATTGGTGGAGCCCGAAGCTCTCGCCAAGCTTGTTGCCTGTTTCGACGATCGCACCGTAGGCGCTGCATGCGGACGGCAGTTGCCGCATCAAAACGCCAATCCCTTCGCCGAACATGCTCGGTTGTTTAATTATCCAGCCGAAGGTCGGGTCGTCGATCGCAACAACCTTAAGCTATACGGATTAAAAGCGGCCTTCATGTCCAACTCGTTTGCGGCCTATCTACGCACCGCTCTGGTAGCCGCGGGCGGCTTTCCCACTAATGTTATTCTTGCCGAGGATATGTACGTCGCCGCGCGGATGGTGATGGCGGGTTGGAAGATCGTCTATGCCAGCGAAGCGATGTGCCGCCATTCGCATAATTACACCGTAAAGGAGGAGGCGCAGCGCTATTTCGATACCGGCGTTTTCCACGCGCGCGAAACATGGATCCGCTCAACGCTGGGGGGCACTGGAGGCGAAGGACGGCGCTATGTGGTGTCTGAACTACGGTTTCTTGGGCTACGCCGCGCTCGGTTATGGCCCGCAAGTTTGTGGCGCAACGCTGCCAAGCTCGCTGGCTATAAGCTTGGCCAGGCCGAAGAACAAATCCCCCTGCCATTGAAGCGACGCTGGTCAATGCATCGCGGCTTTTGGAAATGATTATGGCCTTTATTACGAACTGCCGCATTGAACGACAGCTTGCCGCATGATTCTTATTTTTCTTATCTTCGGGTCGGCGACGCTAGCTCTGTTTCTGTTTTACAGCTTCAAGGTCGGCTCGGTGGTCAATGCCATCACGATTTTTACCGGGCTAAAGGTGGCAATCGAGTTTATCTTTGAGCCAATCGGCTTTGCTCTTCATTTGTTTGCCTACGATACTTGGGCGATGTTAATCGTGAATGCTTTGTCGTTCTGCGGCTATGCGGCATTCGTGATCGGTTTGCTAGCGACGCGGCAACCGCCAAACCCTCCTCGACACTTTGGGTTGCCTAACCACTTGCCTCTAGCCTGGCTACTGTTGGTTGCCGCATGGTTCGCGTATGCACCTATTCTTATAGAGTTTCGCGCTTATGTTTTTGAACCGCGACGAATTTATGAGCTGACTCGTACTGGATATGGGCTCTACACATTTGGCTCGTCTCTACTGACGTTCTGCGCCTACATCGTTTTCCAGATTTCCAACCGACGAGGCGCACTTTTATTTTATGTGGTAATGGTTACACTTATTCTACTTAAGGGCAGCAAGGGCCAGTTTGTTATTCTTGCTTCGATATTTATTATATCTTGCGTTTATCTACATGGCCTTAAATACTCTCTTAGTCGATCGTCAATTTATTTCGCTATTATAGGCGCTCTTGGTCTCTACGTATTTGCCCTTAACTTTCGGGGTGATATCGACAACATATTCGTCTCGATCTCGGAATACTCTGATTATAATCGGAATGGATCTTTAGTCGTCGATAGCGATACTTTCGGCTCATACGGCGGAAAGCTAACAATGGAAATGCAGTGGGTACCCAAAGTTCCGCGTGCGATATGGCCGAACAAACCTAAAGCATTTGGCGAATTTAGACTTGCAGCTCAGTACTTTCCGCAATGGTTCCTACTTGACCAAGGCTCCCCGTCTTTCGGTATTGGCATATATTTTGCCGATTTCGGCTGGTGGGCATTCCTAATATTTCCAGCTGTACAGTATATTTGTGGCTTATTACTGGGGATTTGCCTCGGAAAGTTGATAATACGCCCAAATGTTTTTTATTTTGTGGTCAGCGTCTATCTTTCGGGTAATAATCTTTTAGCATCCGGCGCGGGAAATTATTTAATCGAGCATGTAATTATTGGGGGGGCGTTGCTTATAATACTCACTTTCATGCGTAGCGCACCATCCCAACCTTTTCCCTTACGTCAGACGATCTTTCGTGCTTAGGCACTGACAGGATCGGATTGCGCTCATAAGATGTTATTCATGATCAAATGTTTTGATTCCTCCCATCATTCGTAGGGCTCATGAAATTGCCACGATTCGGTAACGCGCAAGATTAATTCGCCGAATTTTGTTCGGCGACTTATTTTCGAAAAGCTGGGGATCTCTGCACGTTCATGGATGAAAACCCATTTGTTGTTGGTTCCGGTATTTCTGTTGCCTGAGCGCGTTCGACGTTGTGCCGACATCGATTCGAAGTCACGGATCGTGACGTGCTCTCCAAGGCTTTACCAGTCATAACTGGAGTCCGGGGCGGTATGGTGCCGCTCGGGGCGGCGCTGTCTAACCTGCTTGGTAGCATCGGCGGGCGTCAGCCTGCCAACACGACTATGCTGGCGCACATGGTTGTGGTCGTAGGGCCAGAGCCGCGGCATCGAACGGGTATGGCCGAGCGACACGAAAAGCGCCTTGTTGAGGCATCCGTTACGCAGACGACCGTTGAAGCTCTCGACGTAGCCGTTCTGCTGCGGCTTGCCCGGCGCGATGTAGTGCCGCTCGACAGGCCACTTCTGCGTCCATCTCAAAATCGCCAAGCTGGTCAACTCGATGCCGTTGTCGCTCACGATCGTCAGCGGCGGTACGCCTCTGACGACGATGATGGTGTCCAGCTCACTAGCGGCACGCACGGCTGACAGCGAGGTGTCGGCGACCAGCGCCAGGCACTCGCGCGTAAAGTCGTCGACCCCTGATCAGCGTGTCTCGCTTACAAAGTCGAGGCGCCAGCGCTGGTTCCGCCCCTACGGCAGCGTCATCGGCGCTCGCGTACCCATGACTCGCTGGCGGCCACGTCCACGCCTGACCCGAAAGTTCTCCTCGCGCTATAACCGCAGCAGTTCCTTGTGGTTCATGAACAGCCCTCCGCGGGCCAGCATGATCCTCCAGCCGCCCGTAGCCGAAGCGCCGACACGCGGCCGCGACCGCAGGTCGCCATCATCACTACGCCGGGGGCGTAGCGCGCCGAAGTCCTGTCCACGCCGAAGACGGTACATACCCAACGTTCGCTGATGCCAAACAGCTGTAGAGCATGCTCGACAGCCTTCCGCTGAGCGGCGGGCGTCACCAATTTTTTGCCGCAACTTCCTTCCGTACCGCATCGTCGAGCATGGCGTCGGCCAACAACCGCTTCAGCAGGCCGCTCTCCTACTCGAGTACCTTCAGATTGTGCGCCTGACACACGTCCATGCCGCCGTACTTCGCCTTCCACGCATACAACGTCGCCCCGCTGATCCCACGTTTCCGACACACATCGGCGGTCTTCATCCCGCCCTCCTGCTCACGCAGCATCGCGATCGTCTGCTCCTCGCTGAACCTAGCCTTCTTCACGTCCGCCTCCTCAGTATGTCGGACTCTAGCTCAAACTGGTGAAGTTCACGGAAGCATGTCAAATCCGCTACGCAAAGGCACACAACCAAATAAGTCGGTCAGTGCCCATACCGTTTAATGCCACGCCGACGAAGCCGCTCACGATTTCGCCTAATCCTCATCTTGATAAGGAAAGGTATCGCAGCCGCTACGAGAACAGTTATTATGCCGTATGCTACAGCTTCTCGCGTGACCTCAATCATACATTGTTAGCAAAAAAGCAACTTTCTGGCATAAGTTTTCCTTATTACATCATTTCAATCTACACAATTGGTATAGTCCATTGGGGGGGGATTGAATTTACGTCGAGATTTAGTGCTCAAATTTCGTAGCATCGTTCAAATTGCGGCACGACTTCGGCAATCGTCCTGCGTAATTGAAAACCCAGATCGCACCGTATGGCTCCGATATCGCGAAGGTGTCGCGCACGTCGCTCGGTTGCATCGGCAGATCATGGAGATAGTCAGCCAGCGGTCCGTCCGGCGGCAGCACCCATTGATGGCTCGCCGCGATGTGCTCTGCGGTCCATCCTACGCCCAGAAGCGAGTCGCGCCAATCTTCGCATATGCGCCGGGGTCACTTCCGCAAAAAGAGCGAGATCGCGCAAACGCTCCCGCATAGCGTCCCGGTCCAACTCGGCCACGACTGCTGCCGATCAAGGACCCACCCTCGAACCGCCCGGTCGATTTCGCCACGGTCAGGAATATGACCGCGGGTTTGAATGAGGCCAGACGCGCCGTCGTATCGGATTTGTTCGCCGCTTCGGCGATCTTCCGTTCGCAACTGCGACACTCCGCGGCGCCATGCTTCGCCTCGCGAAGCGATACATCCCCGAAGCATTTCCAATAGACTTCCCTTCCCCGGACACAGCGCGGAATGACTTTGCGGAACTCGTAGCTGTTGCCCCGCTTATGTAAATTCTTTGTAACCCTTTGCAGCGTCGGGTTCGCTTTCGATTTTGTAGCACTCACCGCAGCAAACTACTAAATAAAGTGGGAGATTTACAAGCGTTTGAACCGCATCAACGACCTAGCTGCCGGCTGGCGGAGACGGAGGGATTCGAACCCTCGGTACCAGTAAACCCGGTACGGCGGTTTAGCAAACCGCTGGTTTCAGCCACTCACCCACGTCTCCAGGCCTGGCAGCGGCCGTTTCCCTACGGCGTCGCCGGGGTAGCGTCAACGTGAAACGCATTCGCTGTCGGCCGCGTCGCGACCGCCATGCGCCTCAGGCCGACTGGATATAGTCGCGCATTGCCGCTGCGTCGGCTTCGATCCGGTCGATGCGGTATTTGACGAGGTCGCCGATCGACACGAAACCGATGAGGGTATCGCCATCCAGGATGGGGAGATGTCGTATCCGCTGTTGCGTCATGAGCGACAGCGCGCCGATCACGGGTTCGTTGGCGCCGACCGCGCGGACCGGGGCGGTCATTGCGTCGCGGACGCGCAGGTCGAGCGCGGCGGCGCCGTCGGCGCCGAGGCGGTGGATGACGTCGCGTTCGGAAAAGATGCCGATCACGCGGCCGTCCTCGACCACGGGGGCGGCACCGATGCGGCGTTCGGCGAGCAGCGCCACCGCCTGTGCCAGCGTATCGTCGGGGGCGAGCGACCAGATCGCGTCGCTCTTGGTCTGCAGGATCGCTGCGATCGTCATGTCCGCTCTCCGCTCTGGCCGGCGTCTGTCGCGCCGGGGACCGCAGGGAACCATGTTTGGACGATCATGGGAAGACCCCAGAAAAAAGGCCGGCACCGCGATGATGCGGTACCGGCCTGTTCTCGGCGTCGGGCCTGCCCGATCAGCCGGCCTGGACTTCGCTCGCCGCGGTACGGATGCGGCGGCGGCGGGGCTTTTCCTCGCCCTCGCCGTCCGTGGCGGCGGGAGCAGGCGCCGCTGCGGCGGAGATGCCGAGCGACGGCGGCAGGCGGTCGGCGTCGGCGGTAGCGGCGGCTGCAGGTGCAGCGGGTGCCTCCTCCGCGCTGCGATCGCGCGGCGGACGACCGCGGCGACGCGGCTTGTCCTCGGTCGCTGCGGCGGCGACGTCGGGCGTCTCGCCCTGGTCGCTCACGGGCGTCGCGACCGGCATCGGCAGTGTCGGCTGCTCGGCGGCGTCGTCGGCCTGGACGGGTGCGAGCGTCCGCGGCGCGCGGGGCGTGCGCGCCGGCGCGTCGCGATACTCGCCGCGCGGCTCGCGCTGCTGCGGCTCGGCTGCCGTACCGCGCTGCTGATCGTCGCGCGCCTCGTTGCGCGGCTGGTCGTCACGCGCGCCGCGGTCGTCGCGGCCCTGGCGCTGGTCGTTGCGGTCACCGCGCGGGCGATCTTCGCGCTGGCCATCGCGCTGCCCGTCGCGCTGGCGATTGTCGCTGCGTTGCGAGTCGTAGCGCGGGCGATCGTCGCGGTCCTGGCGCTGGCCGCCATTCTGCGACTGGCCATTGGCCTGGCCCGACTGCCCGTCGCCCTGCTGCTCGCCGGCGCGGATCGGTTCGCCCTCGTCGGCGTAATCGTCGTCGCCGTTGATGTCGAAGGGCTGCTGGATGCGCGGGCGCGGCGCGTGCTGCGGCTGGCTCTCCTCGAGGCGGGTGCGCTGCTCGCTCAGCACGCGGAAATAATGGTCCGCGAACTGCAGGTAATATTCGATGTTGACGCGGTCGCCCTGCATCTGCGCGTCGCGCGCGAGGTTCTTGTACTTCTCGTACAACTGCGTCGCGTTGCCGCGCGCACGGCTGTCGATCCGGTTGCCGGTATCGCGCTGGCCGCCACCGCCGCCACCCTGGCGCGGGCCACCGCCGCCGCCGCCATTGCCGCCGCCATTATTGTTGCCACGACCGCGACGGCGGCCGGCTTGCCGGTTGTTGATCAAGCTGGTGTTCCTGTGCTCAAGAAAACTTCGGTCCTCAAACCAAATTCGGGTCTCGCCGCGATGCGAACCCATGCCGCGCCCCAAAGGGGCGTCGGACCTGCCATGCTGTAGTCGAACGACATGGTGAAGGATGCGAGCCGACGCTCTCAATCAACAAAATGTCGATGTTGCGTGCCCCTGCCCGCTTGATAGCGGGCGGCATGCCCGTCCCACAAGCGAAATGTGGAGTCCAACGTCGATTGTTCAAGTGGCGGTGATCGCACGCGGATTCCCGCCAAGGTCGTGATGGAGCGCAGTCGACAGCCCGTTGCTCTCGAACAGCGCGGCGACGGCAGGGGCTTGCGTCGCGCCGATCTCGACGACGGCGACGCCGCCGGGCGCGATCAGGCGGGGCAGTTGCTCCGCGAGAAGGCGGTAGTCGGCGAGGCCGTCCTCGCCGGCGTAGAGCGCGCCGTGCGGTTCGTGGTCGCGGACTTCGGCGGGGAGCGGCTCGTGCGTGCCGATATAGGGGGGATTGGCGAGGACGAGGTCGAAGCGGCCGTTGATCGCTTTGGCCCAATCGCTGCGGAGGAACCGGGCGCGGTCCGCCATGCCGAGCGTGGCGGCGTTGATCTGGGCGTATGCGAGCGCATCGGGAGAGACATCGACGCCCAGGCCGCGCGCGGGCCATTCGGTGAGCGCGGCGAGGAGAAGCGTGCCGGGGCCGGTGCCGAGGTCGAGGATGGTGGCGGGCTCGCGCTTGCCGAAATGCGCCTGGGCCGCGACGAGCAGCGTCTCGCTGTCGGCGCGGGGGACGAGCGCGCCGGGGCCGACCGCGAGGTCGATCGACCAGAAGCCGCGGGTGCCGGTGATGTAGGCGACGGGTTCGTGGCGCGCGCGGCGGTCGACGAATGCGGCGAAGGTTTCGGGGACGGTGAAGCGGTCGGGGTCGATCAGGATCGCACTGCGGCTGGTGCCGAGCGCGTGCGCCATGAGGAGCTCGGCGTCGAGGCGGGCGGTGGGGGAGAAGGCGAAGCGGGCGGCGGCGGTGGTGAGGGCTGCTGCTACTCCCCTCCCGCTTGCGGGAGGGGTTGGGGGAGGGCCTGTCACATTGGGCGCGTCGTTCGCGGACATGCCCTCCCCCAACCCCTCCCGCAGGCGGGAGGGGCCATCAGGGGACTCAGCCATCGAGCTGGGCCAGGCGGTCGGCTTCGTCCTGGGCGCTGAGCGCGCCGAGGAGTTCGCCCATGTCGCCGGCGACGATCTCCGGGAGCCTGTGCAGCGTCAGGTTGATGCGGTGGTCGGTGACGCGGCCTTGCGGGAAATTGTACGTGCGGATGCGTTCGGAGCGGTCGCCCGAGCCGACCATCGATTTGCGCGCACCAGCCCGCTCGGCGTGAAGGCGGTCGCGTTCCTGCTCGTAGAGCCGGGTGCGCAGCACGCGGAGCGCCTTGGCCTTGTTCTTGTGCTGCGACTTCTCGTCCTGCTGGATGACGGTGAGGCCGGTCGGGATGTGGACGATGCGGACCGCGCTGTCGGTCGTGTTGACCGACTGGCCGCCGGGGCCCGACGAGCGATAGACGTCGATGCGGAGGTCCTTGTCGTCGATCTTGACGTCGACCTCCTCCGCCTCGGGCAGCACCGCGACGGTGGCGGCAGACGTGTGGATGCGGCCGCCGGCTTCGGTGGCGGGGACGCGCTGGACGCGGTGGACGCCGGACTCGAACTTGAGTTTGGCGAAAACCCCCTGCCCCGTGACGCTGGCGACGACTTCCTTGAAGCCGCCTGCGTCGGACGAGGAGCCCGAGATCATCTCGACGCGCCAGCCCTGCGATTCGGCATAGCGCTGGTACATGCGGAACAGGTCGCCCGCGAACAGCGCCGCCTCGTCGCCGCCGGTGCCGGCGCGGACCTCGAGCATCGCCGAGCGTTCGTCGGCGGCGTCGCGGGGGAGAAGCGCGAGCGCGAGTTTCCGGTCGGCGGCTTCGAGCAGCTGGCCGTTGGAATGGAGTTCCTCGGCGGCCATCGCGCGCAGCTCGTCGTCGGCATCCTCGGCCATGAAGGCGAGGCTGTCCGCCTCCGCGCGGAGGCGGCGGACTTCGCTCGCGGCTTGCGCTACGGGTTCGAGCTCCGCGTACTCCTTCGACACCGCGACGAAGCGGTCGGAGGGGAGATCGCCGGTCGCCATCTGCGCCTGTAGCTCGTCGCGCCGCGCTTCGATCGCGCGAATCCGGTCTGGGGAGATCTTCATGCGCACTCGCCCTCCCCGGTCGTCACCCCAGCGAAGGCTGGGGTCTTTGCGGGGCAGGTGCTGCGGTTACCAACGGGGAGATCCCAGCCTTCGCTGGGATGACGGGCAGCGAGGCTCATCGCAGCGCTGCCGCCAGATCGGCGAACGCGACTTCGGTCTGCGTGCCGGTGTCGAGCGCCTTGACCGCCGCCGCCCCCTTGGCGAGCTCGTCGTCGCCGAGGATGATCGCGAAGCGCGCACCCAGCGCATCGGCCTTGGCCATCCGTGCCTTCATCTTGCCCTTGTACGCCATTTCGACCGCCACGCCTGCGCGGCGCAGGTCGGCGACGATGCCGGTCGCGCGCGCCTCCGCGTCGGCGCCCATCGGCACGACGACCGCGTCGATCCCCGCCAATTGTGGTTCTTCGAGCAGCATCGCCAGCCGCTCGACGCCGGCCGCCCAGCCCACGCCGGCCGTCTCGGGCCCGCCGAGCGAGCCGATCAGCCCGTCGTAGCGGCCGCCGGCGAGCACCGTGCCCTGTGCGCCCAGCCGGTCGGTGACGAACTCGAACGCGGTGTGGCGGTAGTAATCGAGCCCGCGGACGAGGCGCGCGTTGCGTTCCCAGGCGACACCGGCCGCGTCGAGCCCGGCGGTCACCGAGTCGAAGAAGGCGCGGGCCTCGAGCGTCAGATAGGCGTCGATGTCGGGCGCGCTGTCGGCGATCGGACGGTCGCGCAGGTCCTTCGAATCGAGGATGCGCATCGGGTTCTTCTCGAGCCGGGTCAGGCTGTCCTCGGACAGTTCGCCGCGGTGCGCCTCGAAATGCGCGACCAGCGCCGCGCGCCAGGCGTCGCGCGTCTCGGCGTCGCCCAGCGTGTTGAGCTGGAGCGTGACGCCGTCCGAAATGCCGAGTTCGCGCAGCAGCTGGTCGGCGAGCACGAGCAGCTCGACATCGGCGGCGGGTTCGGGCGCGCCGATCACCTCGGCGTCGATCTGGTGGAACTGGCGGAACCGGCCCTTCTGGGGCCGTTCGTAGCGGAACACCGGGCCGCTGGTGGTGAGTTTCAGCGGCGCAAATTGCTGCCAGCCCTCGGTCAGATAGGCGCGCGCGATGCCAGCGGTGAATTCGGGGCGCAGCGTCAGCGAATCGCCGCCGCGATCCTCGAAACTGTACATCTCCTTCGAAACCACGTCGGTGGTCTCGCCGAGCGAGCGCGCGAACACCGCGGTCGATTCGAACACCGGGATGTCGATCCGCTGGAAGCAATAGAGCGCGCGGACGCGTTCGAACGTCGCGAGGACGTGCCCGAAGCGGCGCTGGTCGTCGCCGAAGATGTCCTGGGTGCCGCGGATGCGGCGCGGTGTTTCTGTTCTTGCCATGTCGGCCGCGTATCTAGGCGTCGCCATCGGGAAGCGCTAGCACCCGCCCATGGCAGGCCTGTATCAATCCCTCGGCCAGCGCATCGCGCCGCCGCGCTTCGTGCTGTTCGTGCTGGTGATGCTCGCCGGGCTGGGCATCGCGATTCCTTCCATTGGGGTCGGTCGCGGGACGATGGTCGCGTTCGACGTCGCGGCGCTGGTGTTCCTGATCGCGGTGTCGACGTTGCTGCGCAGCGAGGCGGACGGGATGCGCAAGGCGGCGGCGGCGAACGACGCCAACCGCGCGCTGCTGCTGGCGCTGAGCGTGACCGTCAGCATCGTCGTGCTGGTCGCGGTGGCGAAGGAGGTGCAGGGCAAGAACGACACGCTGTCCACCGTGCTGGTGATCGCGACGCTGGCGCTGGCGTGGCTGTTCTCGAACACCGTGTACGCGCTGCATTACGCGCATTTCTATTATCTGGGCGACGGGAAGGGTGAGGATCGCGGCGGGATCGAGATCCCCAAGTGCGACGAGCCCGATTATTGGGACTTCCTGTATTTCAGCTTCACGCTGGGGATGACGTTCCAGACCTCCGACGTGCAGATCACATCCGCCTATGTGCGCCGCGTGGTGACGGGGCAGAGCCTGGCGGCGTTCGTGTTCAACCTGGGCGTGATCGCGTTCACGATCAACGTGCTGGGGGGTGGGTGACGCCGTACTTCCCACAACACCCGCCGTCACCCTGAACTCGTTTCAGGGTCCACCGATCCACAAGCGCTGCGCCTGGTGGCGGGGTGGATGCTGAAACGAGTTCAGCATGACGGGCGCAGACGAAGCGTGCCGTGCATAGGACTGGACGCCTGCCCTTTCGCGCGCTTACATCTTGCCATCGTCTCTCTGCCGAAAGTCCCGTCCTTGATCCGAACGCTCCTCACCGCGACGCTGCTCGCGTCTGCCGCTCCCGTCCTCGCCCAGGTGCCCGCCGGCAACACCGCGCCGCAGCCGGTGCCGTTCGTCGACACGATCCCTGCCGCGGTCGACACGCCCTATCCGGGCACGCTGCTGCTCGACGTCGATGCGACCGATACCGAGCGCGGCATCTTCCGGGTCAAGCAGACGATCCCGGTCGCGAAGGCAGGGCCGATGGCCTTGCTCTATCCGAAGTGGTTGCCCGGCGCGCATTCCCCACGCGGCGAGATCGAGAAGCTGGCGGGCCTGGTGATCCGCGCGAACGGCAAGATCGTCCCCTGGACGCGCGATACGGTCGACGTCTTCGCCTTCCATGTCGACGTGCCGGCGGGTGCGAAGACGCTCGTCGCCGAGTTCCAGTTCATCTCCGCGACCAAGCCCGACCAGGGCCGCGTCGTGATGACGCCGACGATGATCAGCCTCGAGCCGAACCTCGTCAGCCTGTACCCCGCGGGCTATTTCACGCGGCAGATCCCGATCAAGATGACCGTCACCTATCCGGCCGGCTGGACCGCGGCGGGCGCGGTGCCGGCGAAGGTCGCAGGGTCGGTCTACAGCTACGACACCACCAACTACGAGATCCTGGTCGATTCGCCGACGCTGGCGGGCAGGTACGGCAAGGTCTGGCCCTTGAGCCCCAAGGTCGACCTCAACGTCTTTGCCGACAGCATGGACCAGCTCGCCGCCAAGCCCGAGCAGATCGACGCGCACAAGCGCCTCGTCGACCAGGCCGTCAAGACGTTCGGCGCGCAGCATTACGACCATTACGAGTTCCTGCTGTCGATCACCGACCAGCTCGGCGGGATCGGGCTGGAGCATCATCGCAGTTCCGAGAACGGCGTGCGCCCGGGCTATTTCACCGAATGGGAGACCGGCGCCGCGGCCCGCAACCTGCTGCCGCACGAGTTCACGCACAGCTGGGACGGCAAGTTCCGCCGCGGCGCCGACCTATGGACCCCCGATTTCCGCACGCCGATGCGCGATTCGCTGTTGTGGGTCTATGAGGGCCAGACGCAGTTCTGGGGCTATGTGCTGCAGGCGCGCTCGGGCCTGGTCAGCAAGCAGGACACACTCGACGGCTATGCGTCGATCCTCGGCATCTACGACACCGCCAAGGGGCGCCAGTGGCGCAACCTGCTCGACACCACCAACGATCCGGTGATCTCGGCGCGCAAGCCCAAGGGCTGGACCAGCTGGCAGCGCAGCGAGGATTACTACAACGAAGGGCTGATGGTCTGGATGGAGGTCGATGCGATGCTCCGCCAGAAGTCGAGCGGGACCAAGTCGATCGACGACTTCGCCAAGGCGTTCTTCGGCGTGCGCGACGGCGACTATGGCGAGCTGACCTATACGTTTCAGGACGTCGCCGCGACGCTCAACGGGATCGTGCCCTATGACTGGGCGACGTTCCTCAACACCCGGCTGACCGAGACCGGCCAGCCCGCGCCGATCAACGGCTTCGCGATGAACGGCTACAAGCTGGTCTATACGCCCGAGATCACCAACTACATGAAGCAGGCCGAGAAGACGCGCGGCACCGATGTCAGCTATTCGATCGGTCTCGTGATCAACAAGGAGGGCGTGGTCACCTCGTCGATCTGGGACAGCCCGGCGTTCAAGGCGGGGATCGACGTCGGTACCGAGATCGAGGCGATCAACAGCGAGGCCTATTCGCCGGATCGCATCAAGGCGGCGATCCTGGCGGCCAAGACTGCCAAGGAGCCGATCCGGCTTACTGTAAAAAACAACGACCGGTTCCGGGACATACTGCTCGATTACCATGACGGCCCGCGCTATCCGCGCCTGCAGAAGGTCGGTACAGGTGACGGTGGGCTCGACAAGCTGCTGATGCCGCGCTGATCCCACCCGCATTCTACCGGTGCCGGCCGCTTCTACGGAAGCGCGCCGGCACCGTCACATCGCAAAGGACCGTAAATGCGTATCGACCTGATCCCGACGGGCAAGAATCCGCCCGAAGACCTGAACGTCATCATCGAGGTTCCGACCGGCGGCGAACCGGTGAAGTACGAGTTCGACAAGGCGAGCGGCGCGCTGTTCGTCGACCGCATCCTGCACACGCCGATGCGCTACCCCGCCAATTACGGCTTCGTACCGCACACGCTGAGCCCCGATGGCGATCCGCTCGACGCACTGGTGATCGCGCGCTCGCCGTTCATCCCGGGCTGCGTCGTGCGCGCACGCCCGATCGCGGTGCTCAACCTCGAGGACGAGGCCGGCGGCGACGAGAAGCTGGTCTGCGTGCCGGTCGACGCGGTGTTCCCCTACTACGCCAACATCGGCGAGCGCGGCGACATGCCCGAGATCGTGTTCGAGCAGATCGAGCATTTCTTCACCCACTATAAGGACCTCGAGAAGAAGAAGTGGGTCCGCGTCGGCAAGTGGGGCGACGCCGACGAGGCCAAGCGCGTCACGATCGAGGCGATCGAGCGCTACGAGGCCGAGAAGGCCAAGGGCAAGGAACCGATGAACGCGGACGACGCAGCCGGGCGCTGACCCGGTGACGACGGCGTCTCGATCGTTCGACGGCATCCGCGTCCGCGCGGAACAGGTCGGACTGTTCGAGACGCCGATCCTGCACGGACGGCTGGCCGATGCCGCCGCGCTGACCGCGGCGCTGAGTGACAGCATTCGCGCGCGGCATGCCAGCGTGCCGAGCCTGTCGCGCTCGAACATCGGCGGGTGGCATTCGGCGACCGACATGCTCGACTGGGGCGGCCCCGCCGCCGCCGCGCTCGCCGACACCGCGGTCAAGATGGCCAGGCGCTGTTCACATTTCGAGGGGCGAGACCCCGCGTCGCTCGAATGGACCGTGAAGATGTGGGCGAACGTCTCGCCCCCCGGCGCGCTCAACATGAGCCATGCGCATCCGGGCGTCTTGTGGGCCGCGGTCTATCATGTCGACATGGGCGAGCCGGGATCCGAGGGCGGCGAACTGTTCTTCGAGGACCCGCGCTTTCCCATCCCGTTCATGCGGATGCCGGGGTTCCGGCTCCGCGGGATCGACGGGCAGCCGCAGCCGGTCGAGCACCGGATGACGACCGCGGCGGGCGATCTGGTGCTGTTTCCGGCGTGGCTGCGCCACGGGGTGCGGCCGCATGGCGGGACGGGGAACCGGATCTCGGTCGCGATGAATATCGACGTGAAGGGGTGAGGTCGTGGGGGCAGTCGGACCCTCGCTGTCGATAGTGTTGCCGCTTCACCACTCCCGTCACCCCAGCGTAGGCTGGGGTCTTCCGCGGCTCCTGCTGCGTCCTAGCCACGGGAGATCCCAGCCTTCGCTGGGATGACGGTTGTGGGAGCGTGATGCCGAGCGTTCGACCCGCCCCGTTACCGTCCCGCTAGCCGCACCAACGCGTCGCCATCGACGCGCTGAACCGTCCACGCCTCCTGCCCCACCGCGCCGAGCGCGCGGTAGAAGCGGATCGCGCCTTCGTTCCAGTCGAGCACCGACCATTCGAACCGCGCACAGCCGCGATCCAGCGCGAGGCCGGCCAGATGCCGCAGCAACGCCGCGCCGACGCCCTGCCCCCGTGCCTCCGGCGTGACGTAGAGATCCTCAAGATACAGCCCGCGCCGCCCCTTCCACGTCGAGAAATTGTGGAAGAACAGCGCGAAGCCGACCGCCCCTTCCGCGGTCTCGGCGATCACCGCCTCGGCCGCGGGCTGCGCGCCGAACAGCGCATCGGCCAGCATCGGCTCGGTCGCCTCGACCGCATCGGGTTCGCGCTCGAACGCGGCGAGCTCGCGCACGAAGCGCAGGATCGTCGGAACGTCGGCGGGGGTGGCGGATCGGATCATGCTGCAGCCTCGGTATGGGGGATCGGCACGGTCTTGCCACGGAGCGCGACCAGCGATCCAGCGACGATCAGCACCGCGCCGCCGATCGTCCAGGCCGAGACGCGCTCGCCGAACACGATCCAGCCGAGGATCGCGGACCAGATGAACGCGGTATATTCGACCGGCGCCAGCACCTGCGCTTCGGCACGGCCATAGGCCCAGGCGAGCAGCACCGCGGAGACCGACCCGAGCGCGGCAGCGCCAAAGATCTCGGGCAGGCGCACGACCGGCGCGACCGCGCCGAACCAGGGCGCGCCGGCGAGCAGCAGCACGGACAGCACAATGCTGGTGAACAGCGCGACCTCGAGCGGGTCGGCGAGTTGCGCCTGGCGCCGGAGCAGGATCAGACTGCCCGCATACAGGACCGACGCCGCGACGATCGCGACCGATCCCATCACCGCGTCGCTCGACGCATGCGCCTGGACCTGCCCGCCCGCGATCAGCAGCACGCCGAGGCTCGCGACCAGCGACCCGAGGATCGCACCGCGCGCGATCGTCTCACCGAGCACGACCGCGGCGAGGAACAAGGCGATCAGCGGCGCGAGGAAGGTCAGCGCGACGCCTTGCGCCATCGACACGCGCACCAGCCCCCAGAAGAACAGCAGCACGGACGCCCCCGCCACCGTCCCGCGCGCGGCGTGCAGGATCATCGCCTCGCGGCTCGGCAGCGGCTTGCGTCGCACGACGAAGACCGGCGCGAGCAGCACCACGCCTGCAAGCGATCGCCACAGCACCGCGCTGTACGCGCCGTGCGCGATCGACAGACCCTTCACCAGCGCGTCCATCGCCGAATAGCTGGCGATACCGATCGCGGCGACGGCGAACGCAGTAACGGGGGCAGTGGCGGTTGCGGGAGCGGGGCGGGTCATGCGGTGTTCGATTCGCGGGGCGATACGCAGTCCGATTCGCGGCGCGATCTAGGGTGGAAGTTGAGGAAGTTGACGCTACGTCGCCCCCGCAACGCCCTTCCCGCACCCAGCGGCGGGCATGCGAAGAGGGGGGTGCGCGAAGTCATGGCGGCGGTCTGACAATATGTGGGCGTGTAGGACAGCCTTAATCGATGTCCGGCGAGTCTGGTGCTCGACGACCGGGTCGCTAAGGTATGTCGCTGCTCCGGCACGGAAAAATGACGGCTTTAACCGATTCGTCATTGCGGGCCGGTGAAACGGTGGCACAAACGGGCGCAAGGGGGAACAGGCCGTGGAAGTCGATACGTCGCAGGGTCATGCTGGCCGTGAAGTGATCTGCAGATCGTCCTGGACCGCCTATGTCAGGCCCGTGCTGGGCTGGGGCTTCGTCGCGATCGTCGGGTTTGCCGTCGGCAAGCTGGGGATCGTCATCGGATTGGCCGCGCTCGCCCGGCTCGTCTACCGCGTGCTCTACGTCAACAGCGTGACGTTGCTGCGCGACGACACCGGCATCTGGTGCTCGGCAGGCATCCTGCCCTGGGCGAAGGGGGTCACCGGGGTGAAGTGGCGCGACATCGATCAGGCGCATTACTACCCGAACTTCCTGAGCTACATCTTCCGCAGCTACACGATCCGCGTCGGCCATCGCTACACCAAGGGCAGCGAAATCGTCCTGCCGCACATGAAGTGCGGCCATGTCGCTGTGATGGCGATCAACAAGGAGCATGAGCAGATGGCGGCAGCCGGCGTCCTGAACTGAGGGGGCTGGCGGCCGGACCGCGGGCTGCGGACCTGTCGTCGGGATGCACCGTGCCGAGGCTGCCGTCAGTCGAGCACCGTTCAGCGCGGCTTGATGTTCGCTGTTGAATGTCTGGTCGCACGTGCGAAGATGCCGATCGTGATGGGAAGACCGTCGATGCGCCATATTTTCGTCCTCCTGCTTTTCTGTCTGGCGGCACCGGTGGCCGCCGCCGATCCCGCCGGCCTCTGGGCGCTACGCGCCGAGGGAAAAACGCTCATGCTGTTCGAGGTTCAGCGAACGGCACGAGGTTGGCGAGGCGTTTGGACCCAGCCGGCACATTACACGACCGATGGCGACGTCTTTACCGGGATCGAGAGTACGACCAAGCGGCAGATGACACGCGAGGCGCATGCCGTACCAAAGGGCGTCGAACTGGTATTTGATAATCCATGGCCAGGCGGCGCTCCGAACCGCCTGATCATTCGCACCGTCAACGCCACCACCGCAGGCATGACCTGGGCCGCGTTCGCCACCACCCCCTACATTCTGACGCGCGTGAAAACGCGGCCAGGATTTGGTCCCTGGCAAGTCGATCGTGGCTACGTCCCGGATACGAACAGATCGACCAATGTCGAGATGACCGGGATATTCGACGCGGACCAAGCCGCACGCGCCGATCCGGCCAGCATCGACTGGAAACAGGTCTCCCCCGCCGACACCGTTCGGCGCAGGCGTACGCAGGCGCTGCTCGACTTGGGACTGCTCTCCAGCGGCGACGATTTCTACCATGCTGCCTATGTTTTCCAGCATGGGGATGCGCCAGACGATTTCCTCAAGGCGCATGCGCTCGCGGTCATAGCGATCGCACGCGGGCGGCGCGATGCGACGTGGATCGCCGCCGCGACACTCGATCGCTATCTTCAGCAGATCGGCCAACCGCAAATCTACGGCACGCAGTTCAACCGGCCGGGGACGCAGTTCACGCAAGACCCGTATAACCGCGCCTTGTTGTCGGATACAGTCCGTCGGGCAAGCCACGTGCCCCCATTGGCCGACCAGGAACGGCAACGCCATGACTGGGATAGCCGCATTCCGTTGACCAAAGCACGCTAGGCATCGCCAACGCTGGCTTGGCCCGACAACGTGCCAAACCAGTTTCGGTCATCCTGACAAACGTCAGGATCCAGGGTTACGCGCGGCAACGCTTGTGGCTCTGGATCCCGGATCAAGTCCGGGATGACGGGTGGGCGACGGGCGAGGTGACGCCCCCTACGGCTGTCCGCCATTCGCGGCGGCTGTATACCGAACGCCGTACAGCTTCGAGGATGGACGAATGACGAAACAGAGCCTGTCCGCACGCCCCCCGGCCCCGGTTCACCGCGCGAAGGCCGCGATCCGGTTCGGGCGTCGCGCGGGGCTGACCGCGTCGGTCAGGATCACGAGCGGGGGGATCCTGTCGGTCGGGGCGCTGGTGTCGGGGATCCTGCTGTCGACCGCGGTGCTGGTTCGCGCCGCGGGGCGGGCGCGAACCGGGGACTGATCAGGCGGCCACCGCTGCCAGTTGCGCGGCGTCGGCGGCTTCGATCTCGGCGGCCTTCGCCTCGACCAGGCGAACGATGTGGTCGACCATGTCGGCGTCGTTGATGTGGTGATCGGTGACGCCCGCGAGATAGACCATGTGCTTGCCGGCGCCGCCGCCGGTGATGCCGATATCGGTCTCGCGCGCTTCGCCAGGGCCGTTGACGACGCAGCCGAGCACGCTGAGGCTCATCGGGGTGCGGATGTGCTGGAGGCGCTCCTCGAGCGCCTGGACGGTGCGGATCACGTCGAAGCCCTGGCGCGCGCAGCTGGGGCACGAGACCACGCGGACGCCGCGGTTGCGGATGCCGAGCGCCTTGAGGATCTCGAACCCGACGCGGACCTCGTCCTCGGGCTCGGCGGAGAGCGACACGCGGATGGTGTCGCCGATGCCGTACCAGAGCAGGCTGCCCATCCCGATCGCCGACTTGACCGTGCCGCCGACGAACCCGCCGGCTTCGGTGATGCCGAGGTGCAGCGGGCAATCGACCTGTTCGGCGAGCTGCTGATAGGCGGCGACCGCGAGGAACAGGTCGGACGCCTTCACCGCGACCTTGAAGTCGTGGAAGTCGTGGTCCTGCAGTAGCTTGATGTGGTCCATCGCCGATTCGACCAGCGCGTCGGGGCATGGCTCGCCGTACTTTTCGAGCAGATGCCGCTCGAGGCTGCCGCCGTTGACGCCGATGCGGATCGCGCAGCCATTGGCCTTGGCGGCGTCGACGACTTCCTTCACGCGGGCGGACGAGCCGATGTTGCCGGGGTTGATGCGCAGGCAGGCGGCGCCCGCATCGGCGGCCTCGAGTGCGCGCTTGTAGTGGAAATGGATGTCGGCGACGATCGGCACGCGGGCAGCGCGGACGATCTGCTTGAGCGCCGCAGTCGATTCGACGTCGGGGCAGCTGACGCGGATGATGTCGACGCCGGCGTCCTCGCAGCGGCGGATCTGGTCGACCGTCGCCTTGACGTCGTCGGTCGGCGTGTTGGTCATCGTCTGCACCGTGACGGGCGCGTCGCCGCCGACGGGGACGTTGCCCACCATGATCTGACGGCTCTTGCGGCGGACGATATCGCGCCAGGGACGAAGGGACATGGAGATTCCTCGGGGGTGTTCGCGCCCCATATAGCGACTGCGGCCCGCGAACGGAACATCGCTGGCGAGCGGCGGTGATGTCGCGCATAACGACGCGACGAGACGTCCTCCCGGGAGCCCAAGCGATGACCCTGTCCCTCTACGATGCGACGATCCCCTCGAACCTGCAGATCCTGCGCGCGCTGGACGGGTTGCTCGACAAGGCCGAGGCGTTCGCGGCCGAGCGCGGCATCGCGCCCGAAACGTTGATCGACGCGCGGCTTGCCGACGACATGCTGCCGTTCGGCTATCAGCTGAAGGCCTGTGCGACGCATTCGGTGGGGGGAATCGAGGGCGTACGCGGGGGCAGCTTCTCCCCCGACCGGTCGCCCTGGCCGACCGACTTCGCCGGGCTGCACGGCGTGCTGCGCGACGCGATCGCGACGCTGGAGGCGATCGACCGCGACGACTTTGACACGCTCGCCGACAGCGACACCAAGTTCGAGTTCGGCACGATGGCGATGCCGTTCACCGGCGCCAACTTCCTGTTGTCGTTCTCGCAGCCCAACTTCTATTTTCACGCCACGACGGCCTATGCGATCCTGCGGGCGCAGGGGATGGCGATCGGCAAGCGCGACTTCCTGGGCGTGCCGCGCATGAAGGCATAGGCGCGCCCGCGCTTGCGAGGGCGCGCGCCGCCCCCTAGGGCCGCGCGATGACCCGGCATTACGGCATGGACTGGTTGCGCATCGGCGCGTTCGCGCTGCTGATCGTCTATCATGTCGGCATGGTCTTCGTGCCGTGGAATTTCCACGTGAAGTCGCTCCATGTCGCGGACTGGGCGACGCTGCCGATGCTCGCGACCAATGCGTGGCGGCTGACCCTGTTGTTCGTGGTGTCGGGCTATGCGAGCCGCGCGCTGCTGGCGCGGTCGCCGAGCGTCGGGCGGTTCTTCGCCAATCGCTGCATCCGGCTGCTGGTGCCGCTGGCGTTCGGGATCGCGGTGATCGTGCCGCCGCAGCCTTGGGTCGAGCTGGTCACCAGGCATGGCTATGCGGGCGATTACTGGACGTTCTGGAGCCGCGACTATTTCCGCTTCGCCACGCTCGGCGGGATCATGCTGCCGACCTGGAACCATTTGTGGTTCGTCGTCTATCTGTGGGTCTACACGGTCGCGCTGACGATCGGCGTAGGGCTGGTGCGGAGCGACCGGTTGCAGGCGCTGTTCGACCGCGTGTTCGGCGGCGCGCTGGTGCTGGTGCTGCCGACCCTGTGGCTGGTGTTCGTCCATGGCTGGTGGTTCCGCATGGTCGGCGAGAGCCAGGCGCTGCTCGGCGACTGGATCGCGCACGTCACCTATTTCCCCGCCTTCCTGTTCGGTTTCGGCCTCGCGCGATCGGAGCCCGCGATGGCGGCGATCGTGCGGTGGTGGAAGGTCGCAGGCGCGGTCGCCTTGATCGGTTATGCCGTCGTGATCGGTGTCGAGCTCTGGCCCGGGGGCAACGGGCCGCCGCGCTGGGCCTACGCGCCCTACGGCGCGGCGCACGCGCTCGAGCAATGGGGCGCGATCGTCGCGCTGATCGGGATCGCCGAGGTGTATTGGAACCGCGACCACCGGCTGCGGCCGATGCTGACCGAGGCGGTGTTCCCCTTCTACATCGTGCACCAGACGATCATCGTGCTGGTGATGTACGCGCTGCTGCCCGCGGGTTTGCCGGGAGCCGTCGAGTTCGTGCTGATCCTGGCGGCGACGATGGCCGGCTGCGTCGTCTTCTACCGCGTCGGACGGCGGGTACCTTTGCTGCGCGCGCTGATCGGGCTCAGGCCGGACCTGCGTCGCGCGCCTCCCATCCTCTGAAAGGACCCGAATGAGCTGGACGTTGATGATCCATGGCGGCGCGGGCCGCCTGACGGCCGAGACGCTGACGCCGGCGCAGCACGAGGGCGCACGGGCGGGACTCGATCGCGCGCTCGACGCGGGGTCGGCGGTGCTGGCGGCGGGCGGCGCGGCGGTCGACGCGGTCGAGGCCGCGGTGAAGGTGCTGGAGGACGATCCGCACTTCAATTCGGGGCGCGGCGCGGTGTTCACGCACGAGGGCACCATCGAGCTCGACGCGGCGATCATGGACGGCGCCACGCGCAAGGCCGGGGCGGTCGCGCAGGTCAGCGCGACGCGCAACCCGGTGGCCCTGGCACGCGCGGTGATGGAGGATGGGCGGCACGTGCTGCTCGCCGGCGCGGGCGCCGACAGTTTCTCGCGCGAACAGGGCGTCGAGCAGGCCGACCTGTCGTGGTTCGCGACCGACGAGCGCCGCCGCCAGTTCGCCGAACTGCAGGCGAGCGGCGACACGTTCGACGTCGACATGAAATACGGCACGGTCGGCGCGGTCGCGTGCGATGCGGGAGGCCGCGTCGCGGCGGCGACCTCGACCGGCGGGGTGACCGGCAAGCGCTGGGGCCGGATCGGCGATTCGCCGGTGATCGGCGCGGGGACCTGGGCCGACGACGTTTGCGCGGTGTCGTGCACCGGGTCGGGCGAATTCTTCCTGCGCGTGGGCGTGGGGCATGCGATCGCGGCGCGGGTGCGGTTGCTCGGCGAGGACGTGGCGACTGCCGCGGGCGTGGTGATGGGCGAGGTCACGGCGCTGGGTGGGACCGGCGGGGTGATCGTCGCCGGCGCAGACGGGGAAGCGGCGTGGCATTTCACGACTCCGGGGATGAACCGGGGGCGGGCGGATTCGAGCGGCACGCGGGCGGTGGCGGTTTTCGGGGACGAGTGATTCCGTCATCCCGGGCTCGTCCCGGGATCCAGAGTTTCGAACGATACCGCGTGAGGCCCTGGATCCCGGGACAAGCCCGGGATGACGAAGGGATGTCAGCGCGCTAGAGCCTCTGCCATGCTTCGGATCGCCCTGCCCGCCGCGCTTCTCGCGCTCGTTGCCGCCAGCCCCGCCCGGGCCTTTTGGGAATATGGCCACCAGACGGTCGCGCAGATCGCGCAGGCCAATGTCACGCCGCGGACCAGAGCGGCGATCCGTCGGATCCTTAGCCAGCAGGCGCTGCTCGAAACGCCCGAATGCCCCGTCGGCACGATCGAGGACGCCAGCGTCTGGGCGGACTGCGTCAAGCCGCTGAAGGACGCCGCCGGCAAGTCGCGGTTCGGCTATGCCTATAGCTGGCATTACCAGAATGCCGATGTCTGCGCGCCGTTCGACCTGACGCCCGCGTGCAAGGACGGCAATTGCGTGTCGGCGCAGATCGAGCGCGACGTGACGCTGCTGCGCGACAAGGCCACCCCGGCCAGGGCGCGCGTCGAGGCGCTGGTGTTCCTGATCCACTTCGTCGGCGACCTGCACCAGCCGCTGCACGCCGGCGACCGCCACGACAAGGGCGGCAACGACCTGAAGGCGGATTACGGGATCTACGCGCCGCCCAGGTTCAACCTCCATTCGATCTGGGACGGGCCGCTGGCCGAGCGCGCGATCTCGACGCCGCCGAGCCTGGTGCGCCGCTATCCGGCCGCGGAGCGCGCGCGGATCGGCAAGGGCACGGTGACCGACTGGAGCCGCGAGAGCTGGGAGATCGCGCACTCGGCCT
The DNA here is from genome assembly GCF_007995065.1 of Sphingomonas ginsenosidivorax. Taxonomy (NCBI): domain Bacteria; kingdom Pseudomonadati; phylum Pseudomonadota; class Alphaproteobacteria; order Sphingomonadales; family Sphingomonadaceae; genus Sphingomonas; species Sphingomonas ginsenosidivorax. The sequence goes on from NZ_VOQR01000001.1 coordinate 3,224,262, forward strand.
ATGCGGCGGCGATCGGCGGCGATGGCTGTGGCCCGGTGCCGGCGCGCGCCGCACTCGACGAGGCGACGATCGAGAAGATGGCGCCGGTGTCGCGCGAGGAGGTCCGCCGCGGGGGGATCCGGCTGGCGAAGCTGCTCGACGAAGCGCTGGGGTAACGTCGTCATGCTGAACTCGTTTCAGCATCCACCTCCCCAAGGACGATACCGCCCGTGGGGAGGTGGACCCTGAAACGAGTTCAGGGTGACGGTTAGTTCAGGATGACCGTGACCGCGCGACGGTTCTCGGCCCAGCTCTGGTCGTCCGACCCGACGCGCAGCGGGCGTTCCTTGCCGTAGCTGATCGTCGTCATCCGCTCGGCGGGCACGCCCTTGGCGGCGAGATAGTTCTTGGTCGCGTTGGCGCGGCGGTCGCCGAGGGCGAGGTTGTATTCGCGCGTGCCGCGCTCGTCGGCATGGCCTTCGATCGTGACGCGGACGTTCGGGTAGCGCGCCAGCCACTGCGCCTGGCTGTCGAGGATCGCACGTGCGGTCGAATCGATGTCGTACATGTCGAGCGCGAAATTGACCGTGTTCGACTGGACCGAGCGCTGGAAGTCGGCGTCCGACCCCGGCACGATCGCGCCGGTCGACGGACCGGTCGCGCCGCTATTGCCCTGGTCGACGCCGGAATCGGCGGGCGCGGGCGGCAGGACCGGCGGGCGCTTCTTGGCGCAACCGGCGACCGCGACGAGAGCGGTTGCCGCCAGCAAGATGTTGGTGAACCTGGACATTCATGATCTCCCGTAGTGGATGTCGGTACGTTCGTAGGGCGTCTTAGCAGGTTTACGGGCGAAGCGGACCCCAGGCCGGATCCGAGCCGTCGAGCGGGGTCGGGATCTTGCGTTCGTTGACCCCGGTGAGGTCGACCGACCAGAGATCCGCCTTGCCGCTGCTGCCGCGGCCCGACCGGTAGAAGTTGATCACGCGGCCGTTGGGCGACCAGCTGGGGCCCTCGTCCTGCCAGTCGTCGGTCAGCAGCTTCTCGCCGCCGCCGCTCGGGCTCATGATGCCGATGCGGAACCCGCCACCGAGCTTGGTGAACGCGATCAGGTCGCCGCGCGGGCTCCAGACCGGGGTCGCATAGCGGCCTCCGCCGAAGCTGATGCGCTGCTGGTTCGAGCCGTCGGCGTTCATCACATAGATCTGCTGGCCGCCCGAACGGTCGCTCTCGAACACGATGCGGCTGCCGTCGGGCGAATAGCTGCCGCCGGTGTCGATGCCGGGCGAGTTGGTCAGGCGTTGTGGGGCTCCGCCCTGCGACGACACGCGGTAGATGTCGGTGTTGCCCGCCTGCGCCATCGAGAACAGGATCGAGCGGCCATCGGGCGAGAAGCGTGGCGCGAAGGTCAGGCTGGCATTCGCGACGACCAGGCGCTGCTTGCCCGAGCCGATGTCGTAGACATAGATCGCCGGGCGGTTGTTGACGTAGCTCATGTACACGATCGACTGCTGGTTCGGCGCGAAGCGCGGCGTCAGCACGATCGACTGGCCGTTGGTCAGGAAGCGGTGGTTGGCACCGTCCTGGTCCATGATCGCGAGCCGCTTGATGCGTTTGCCCTTGGGGCCCGTCTCGGACACGTAGATGACACGGCTGTCGAAATACGCGCCTTCGCCGGTCAGCCGCGTATAGACCATGTCGGCGCATTTGTGGCCCGCGCGGCGCCAGTCCGACGGCGGCACGACGAAGCCCTGCCGGGTCAGCTCGACCTTCGAGAAGACGTCGTAGAGATAGCAGCCGACGGTGAGGTTGCCGTCGCCGTTCGCGCGGACGAAGCCCTGGACGAGCGCCTGCGCTCCGGTGCCGCCCCAGTACTCGAACCCCGGCGCGGTGACTTCAGGGAAGGCGATCGGGCGGAGCTGGCCGGGGCTGAGCGGCGTGAACAGCCCGGAGTTGCGCAGGTCGTTGGTGACGATTTCCGAAAGCTGGCGCCCGAGCACGTCGGTCGACCCCGCCGCGGTCGAGGCGACCGCCGCGGTCGGCATCGCGGGGATCGCGATCGGCATCGGCGCGGAGATACCGCCGGTGACCGACACTTCGAGCGGTGCCGAGCCCTGCAGTGCGGCGGAATCCCCGGGTGCCGCGGGTGCTGCCGCCTGCGGGTCGAGCGGCGGCGGGGCGGCGTCCTGCGCGAAGGCGGGCGCGGTGAGGGCCAGCCCCGACAGGGCGGCGATCAGACTGAAATGATTCATACGCATCCCTTTATCACGCTTCGTCCCCTTCCCGTCATGCCGGACTTGGTCCGGCATCCACGGTGACGCATAACCGAGAAGGGTTGGTTTGCGGCACCGTGGACCCCGGACCAAGTCCGGGGTGACGAAGGGTGCGATGCCCTCACCGCAACTGCCAGCTATAGTTGATGTTGTTCCACCCACCGTTGGGCGTCGAGTAGAACTCGGCAGGCAGCTTCAGCGGCGAACAGCCCTTGAATGCCGCGATACCGAGATCGGCGACGCGCTGTGCGTAGCGGCGATTCTCGTCGTCGACGCCGGTCTGGCCGACCTGGCGCGGAGTCGCGGCGAGCGTGCCGTCCTCGTTCAGGCGCAGGTTGAGCTTGGTCACGATCTGGTTCGCGCCCGGGCCCGGGTTGACCTGGCGATCCGCGCAGGGCTGGATCTGCCGCGCGATCGCCTGGACGATCGAGGCCATCGCGCGCGCGTCGATCTTGGCCGCGCGCGGCGCCTCCGACTTGCTGGGCGAGGGCTGGTCGGACAGGCCCTTCAGGAAATTGTCGCCGAGCCGCGACCCGCGCGGCCGCGCATTGGTCGCGCTCGCGGTCGATCCGGTACCCTTGGCGGCCGCAGGCTTGGCCTTCGCGCTGGACGCAGCCGCGCGCGACGGCGATTGCGATGCCGAGGCGGACGTCGAGGGTTTCGCCGCGGATTTCGAGGACGCCGCCTTGGCGGGCGTGGCGGCCTTGGTCGGCGCCGGCTTGGCGGGGGTCGGCTTGGTCGGTGCGGGCTTCGCCGGCGTCGGCTTTGGTACCGGCTTCGGCCTGGGCGCGGGGGTCGGCTTGGCGACCGGCTTCGGCTCGGGCTTGGGCTCGGGCTTCGTCGGTACGGGCTTGGCCGGGACCGGCTTCGGCTCGGGCTTCGGCGCGGGTTTCGGCTGGGGCGCGGGCGGGGGCGGCGCGGGAGTCGGTGCAGGCTCGGCCTCTTCCGGCGGCGGCGGCGCGGCATCCTCGGGTGCACCGACGTCGGGCGCGATCGATTCGGCGGGCGGCGTCACGCTCTGCGGTGCGGTCGCCTCGAGCGCGACGTCGGGCACCAGGCTGATCTCGATCGGCTGCTCCTGCAGCTTGGCCGGATTGGGGGTCGCGAGGAAGCCGACCGACAACAGCCCGAACAGGACCGCGTGGCCGACGATCGCGACGCCAAGGCCGATCTTCTCGGTGCGGTCCATCAGCGCGTCGCCATTACTGCGCGGCGTCCCCGCCGCCTTCGACAGTGACCAGCGCGACGCGGTTGAGCCCGGCGCGGTTGAGCTCGCCCATCACGCGCATGACGCGCCCGTAATCGAGTTTCCGATCGGCGCGCAGGAAGATCTGCGGGCCCTGCCCGACCGCGCGGCTGGCGGCGATCGCGGCGAGGCGGACGGGAAGCGCATCCTCGCCGATCTCGTCCTTGTCGATGAAGATCCGCCCGGTCTCGTCGAGCGAGACTTCCACCGGCTTCTGCTCCTGGTCGAGCGCTTTTGCGCGCGCGTCGGGCAGGTTCACGGGGACGCCCGCGGTGAGCAGCGGCGCGGTCACCATGAAGATGATCAGCAGCACCAGCATCACGTCGACCAGCGGCGTGACGTTGATGTCCGCCATCGGCGCGCGGCGGCCGCGGCCCCGCGAGGAGGGCAGGTTCATCGCCACGCTAGCGCGACCCGTCCAGCTGGCGCGAGAGCGTGGTGTGGAAACCGTCGGCGAAGCGGTTGAGCGCGGCTTCGATGCGGTTGATGCCGTGGCTGAAGCGGTTGTACGCGATCACCGCTGGGATCGCGGCGAACAGCCCGATCGCGGTTGCGAACAGCGCCTCGGCGATGCCCGGCGCGACCACCGCCAGCGACGAATTCTGTGCAGAGGCAATGCTGGTGAAGCTGCGCATGATGCCCCAGACGGTGCCGAACAGCCCGACGAACGGCGCGACCGAGCCGACCGTGGCGAGGATGTTCAGGCGGTCCGACAATTTGTCGATCTCGCCCGCGGTCGCCGCCCCCATCGAGGTCGCGAGCCGCTCGCGCGTGCCGTTCTTGTCGATCGTGCCGCCGGCGGTCGAGCGGCGCCATTCGGTCACCCCGGCGGCGAACACGCGCGCCGACGGCAGGTCGTTCTCGCCCTCCGCCTTGTAGAAGACGTCGATGTCCTCAGCCTTCCAGAAGTCGCGTTCGAACCGCGCCATCGCCTTGCGCGTGCGGCCGATCCGCCGCCAGAACGCGATGATCAGTGCCCAGGTCCAGATGCTGGCGAGCAGCAGCCCGGCCATCACGAACTTGACCACCCAGTCGGCCTGGAGGAACAGCGCGACCGGCGACAACGTCGCCCCGTCCATGTTGAAAACCGGATTCATGAGTCCCCCTGCCAAACGAGGCGTTCGTAGATGTCGGTCCAGGCGCGCGGTTGCCGCTTCGGACGGCCGCCGGCCGCGACCATCGCCGCGACGACGTCCGCCTCGGCGAGAACAACCCCGTCGCGCATGACTCGTTGATGAATGGAGACGCTCGCCGCGCGCACCTGCTTGAGGCGCGAGACGATGAGCAGCGCATCGTCGAGCCGCGCGGGCGCGGCATAGCGGATGTTCAGGCTGGCGACCGCATAGGCGCCCTCGCCGGCTTCGTGGGTCGCCCGCTGGTCGATGCCCGCGACGCGCAGCATGTCGGAACGCGCGCGCTCCATGTAGCGCAGATAGTTGGCGTGATAGACCACGCCCGACAGGTCGGTATCCTCGAAATAGACGCGCACCGGAAACCGGTGTTCGCGCCCGTCGAAGCGTCCCGCTGTCGGCAAGTCCTGTCCCATTGCCGACCCGTTAACCGAAGCGGGCGTGGGATTAAAGGGTTAGGGTGGCTTCGGTGCTCCTGCGGAAGCAGGAGCCCAGGGTTTCACGCGCTGCGGCCCGTGACCCTGGATTCCTGCGTTCGCAGGAACACCGGGGGGGTTACTGGACGACGCGGGTTTACTGGAAGACGCTGGGGTCGAGTTCGAGCCGCGGGCGCGAGGCCACCGGGACGCTCGGCTGCGACACCGGCTGCAGGCGCGCCTGGGTGATCGTCATAACGGGCGTGTTCGCGGCATATTGGCGGCTCGCGAACAGCGGCGTCGGCTTGGGCGCCGGCGTCGCACGGCCGCGCCAGGCGTCATAGGCGCGGTAGAAATCGGTGAACGGGCGCTCGAGCGCGGGCAGCCGCTCGGCGGCGAACGCGGGCATGCGCTCCGCCGAGACGATCGCGCCGTCGGACAGGATCGTGCTCGCCGTCGCGCAGAACGCATCGCGCGCGGGGCTCTGCGAGAAGAAATTGTAGAGCCGCGTCATCGAATCGTCGTAGCGGTCCTGCCAGTCGCCGCCGCCAGCCTTGTATTCCTTGGCATAGGTCGCCTCGGCCTTGGTCAGCACCGGCTTCTGCGCGGCGAGCATGGCGTTGTAGCCGGCGACGATCGTCGCTTCCTGCGGGCCGCGGCAGGCCAGCGCGGCGACGTTGAGTGCGGCGCGCAGGTGCCAGATCGTCGCGGCGGGCGTCAGGTTGCGGTTGGGCGTCGGATAGGAGCCGTCGGGCAGCGCGACCGGGATCACCATCCCGGGGAAGGCGCCCTTGGGCATCGGCGGCGCGACGACCGGCACCATGACCTTGGGCGGCGTGACCGTTGCGATCTCCTGGCGCGATGCGCACCCCGCCAGCAAGGCGGCGACGGAAACGGACACTAGTACACGATTCATCGACATCACCTCGCTGGCCCCCCGGCGTCCCGATTAGTGGCACGCCAAGGTTAACAGCGGGTAAGTGGGCGCAGGTTTTGCGGTGGCGTGCCCCCGCCCCGCGCCCGAATCAGACCGCGCCCGGATCAGGCCGCGCGGGCCTCCAGCGCGCTGGCGGCTTCGGCCATCAGCGACGCGATGATGTCCGCGACGGGCTCTTCCTTCTTGACCATGCCGACCGACTGTCCGGCCATCACCGAGCCATGCTCGATATCGCCGTCGATCACCGCGCGGCGAAGGGCCCCCGCCCAGTAATGCTCGATCTGCAGCTGCGCCTCCATCATCTCGACGCGGCCGGCGTCGAGATGGCCGGCGACCTCGCGCTGCTTGGCGGTGAAGAGCTCGCCCGCGGCATTCTTGAGCGCGCGGACCGGGATGACGGGCAGGCGCGAGTCGAGCTGGACGCTCGCCACCGCGTCGCGCGCGGACGCGCGGATGAACGCCTTCTTGAAATTGGGGTGCGCGATCGATTCGGTGCCGCAGACGAAACGCGTACCGAGCTGCACGCCCGCCGCGCCCTGGTCGAGATACCCTGCGATCGCCTCGCCGCGGCCGATGCCGCCGGCGACGAAGACGGGGATCTGGTCGGCGATCTCGGGCAGCATCTCCTGTGCGAGCACGCTGGTCGAGACCGGGCCGATATGGCCGCCAGCCTCCATCCCCTCGATCACCAGCGCATCGACGCCGCTGCGGATCAGCTTCTTGGCCAGCGACAGCGCGGGGGCGAAGGCGATGAGCTTGGCGCCGCCCCCGTCTTCTCTTGGCGCCTTGATCGCCTCGATGCTGCCCTTGGGCGGCAGCCCGCCGGCGAGGACGATGTGCGTGACCTTGTGGCTAGCGCAGACCTCGATCAGCGCGAACAGGTCGGGGTGCATGGTGATCAGGTTCACGCCGAACGGCTTGTCCGTCAGCGCCTTGGTCGCGGCGATCTCCGCGTCGAGCAGCGCGGTCGTCATCGCACCGCAGGCGATCACGCCGAATCCGCCGGCGTTCGAGATCGCGGAGACGAGGTTGCGCTCGCTGACCCACGACATCGCGCCGCCGAGGATCGCGACCTCGGACCCGAGAAACGCTGCGCCGCGCGCCATGCGGCGGGCGAGTCTCTCCTCCCCTATCGTGGTGGCGGCAGGAGCGGAGGACGTATCGGTGGGGGCGAGCGTATCGGTCATCGGGGCCTCATGCCCTCCCGTCGCGCAATCCGCAATTCGACTTCGCAAATCCTCCCCCGCCAGGGGGAGGTGGCGCCGAAGGCGTCGGAGGGGGAGGACACCGAGCGGGCGTTTCGCTTTCCGCCCCCTCCGTCACGCTGCGCGCGCCACCTCCCCCTGGCGGGGGAGGATCTTAGGCCGCGTCCTCGGCGTCGAGGCCGTAGGCGGTGTGCAGTACGCGGACCGCGAGTTCGGTATAGTCCTCTTCGATCAGCACGCTGACCTTGATCTCGGACGTCGCGATCGCCTGGATGTTGATGCCGCGCTCGCCGAGCGTGGTGAACATCGTCGCGGCGACGCCGGCGTGGCTGCGCATGCCGACGCCGACCACCGACACCTTGGCGACGCGGGTGTCGTGGACGACGGTGGCATAGCCGATCGCGTCCTTCGCCTTGTCGAGCACGTCGAGCGAGCGCGCGAGGTCGGCGGCGGGGACGGTGAAGGTGACGTCGGTCGACTTCGTCCCGCCGTTCGCGTGCGCGACGTTCTGCACGATCATGTCGACGTTGATCCCGGCGTCGGCGAGCGGCGCGAAGATCGCGGCGACCGAGCCCGGCCGGTCGCTGACCTGCGTCAGCGTGATCTTCGCCTCGTTCTTGTCGTGCGCGATGCCGGTGATGAGCTGGCGTTCCATGTCGTCGATTTCCTCTTCGCCCACGATCAAAGTACCGCGATGGCCGTCATTGGTGTCGCCATCCTCGAACGAGGACAGCACGCGCACGCGCACGTTTTCCTTCATCGCCAGGCCGACCGAGCGGGTCTGCAGCACCTTGGCGCCGACGCTGGCGAGTTCCAGCATCTCTTCGTACGTCACCTTCGACAGCTTGCGCGCGCGCGGCACGATGCGCGGGTCGGTGGTATAGACGCCGTCGACGTCGGTGTAGATGTCGCAGCGATCGGCCTTCATCGCCGCCGCCATCGCCACCGCAGACGTGTCCGAGCCGCCGCGGCCGAGCGTCGAGACGCGCTGCCCGTCGGCGACGCCCTGGAAGCCCGGGATCACCGCGACCACGCCGGCGGCGAGGCTGGCGTCGAGCTCGGCGGTATCGATCTCGCCGATGCGGGCAGAGGCGTGCGCGTCCGACGTGTTGATCGGGAGCTGCCAGCCGAGCCAGCTGCGCGCCGGCACGCCCGCCGCCTGGAGCGCGATCGCGAGCAGGCCGCTCGTGATCTGTTCGCCGGCCGAGACGACGACGTCATATTCCTTCGCGTCGTAGAGCGACGAGGCCTCGCGGCAGAAATTGACGAGGCGATCGGTCTCGCCCGCCATCGCCGAGACGACGACCGCGACCTGGTTGCCGGCATTGACCTCGCGCTTCACGCGCTGCGCGACGTTTCGGATCCGCTCGATCCCGGCCATCGACGTGCCGCCGAACTTCATCACGATACGGGCCAAGTGCGCAAATCCCTTTGGGTCGAAGCGGCGGCCCTGATAGGTAGCGCGCATGATACTGGCAAGCGACACCCGCACGAACGCAACAATCGATCCGAAGGAAGCCGCGCATTTCGGCGCGATGGCGGCGGAATGGTGGGATCCGAAGGGCTCGTCGGCGATGCTGCACAAGCTCAACCCGGCGCGGCTGCGCTATATCCGCGAACAGGTCGACGCGCATTGGGGTGGTGACACGACGCGGTTCACCCCGCTCGAGGGGCGTACCGCACTCGACGTCGGGTGTGGCGCGGGACTGTTGTGCGAGCCGCTCGCGCGGCTGGGTGCCGCGGTGACGGGGATCGATGCCGCGCCCGAGAATATCACGGTCGCCGAGGCACACGCCGCGCAGGGCGGGCTCGCGATCGACTATCGCGCCTGCGGTGTCGAGACGATGACCGGCCAGTTCGACCTGGTGACCAGCCTGGAGGTGATCGAGCATGTCACCGATCCGGCGGGGTTCGTGCGCGGGCTGGCGGGCGCGGTCGCGGACGGCGGGCTGCTGATCCTGTCGACGCCGAACCGGACGCCGCTGTCGAAGCTCGCGCTGATCGCGGTGGCGGAGGGGACCGGCCGGATCCCACGCGGCACGCACGACTGGGACCGGTTCCTGACGCCCGAGGAACTGACCGCCCTGCTGGTGGCGGCGGGGCTGCGCGTGGTCGATACGCGCGGGCTGGTCTTCTCGCCGGCGACCGGGTTCGCGCTGGGGGACTCGGTGGCGCTCGATTATTTCCTGACGGCGGTGAAGGATTGAAGCCGGGCGGGTGGATCCCAGGGCGTACCACCCCGGCGGAGGCCGGGGCCCAAATGGGAACGCTCGCGAACTGAGCGCAGCGTGTCCTCACCAGGACCTCACCAACTGGGCCCCGGCCTTCGCCGGGGTGGTGGAGGGGTGACGGGCACCGTTTCCCAACCCTGTTCCCCCGCGAAGGCGGGGGTCCAGACTGGGCCCCCGCCTGCGCGGGGGAACATGATGGCCTGGGCGACGCTCGCGATCATCTTCATGGCGCTCGCTCTCCTGCGACCTGTGGACCATGACGAGAGCCAGTATGTCGCAGCAACCGTCCTGACCACGCACGGGCTGCTGCCGTACCGCGACTTCGCCTATCTGCAGACGCCGTTGCAGCCATTCCTGTTCGCGCCGATCGCGGGGCCGTGGACGTGGCCCGCGCTGCGGATCGCCAACGCGCTGCTGGGGGGGCGCGGCGGTCGCCTTCACGCACGCGGCGATGCGCGCGGCGGGAGCCGGGCCGAGACCGGCGCTGCTCGCCGATCGCGCTGTTCGCGGGATGCGACATCCTGTTGTTCGGGATCGGGACCGCGCGCAACGATGCGCTGCCGGTCGCGTTGCTGGCGGCCGGCTGCACGTGCTGTCGCGCGACCGGGCGGACTTCGCGCCGGGAACGGTGATCCTGACGGGTGGGGAGTCCGCGGCGACCGCGGGGGACCCGGCGCTCGATGCGGCGATGGTCCGGGGGCGCCGGATCGGCGGCGCGGGCCGGTTCAGCCTGTACGCGACGCCCGCTTCGCCGCAACCAGCCCGGCATAATAGTCCATGAGCTCGACCGCATGCTCGCGGTCGCTGCGCACCCGCGCGGCAGCGACGCAGGCCGTACGGCGCAGCATCGCCGAATCGCGCGCGTAGAGCCGGCCGATCGCGTTCGCCGCGGCGCCGGCGTCCCGCGCGGTGTAGAGCTCGCTGGTCAGCGGGTCGGCGACCTCGGCGCAGCCGCCGGTGTCGGGGACGATCAGCGGCAGGCCCGACGCCATCGCCTCCGACGCGACCAGCCCGAAGGGTTCCGCCTCCGACCCGTGGATCAGCGCGTCGCAGCTCGCCATGATCCGCGCGAGCCGTTCGCGGTCATAGACCGGCGCGAACATGCGGATGTGCGGCGATCCGCCGATGCGGCGTTCGATCGCGCGGGTCTGCGCGCCGGTGCCGATCAGGATCAGCCCGATCGGCAGCGTGGTGCCCGCGCGCGTCGCGGCGTCGACGACCAGAGGCCAGCGCTTCTCGCCGTGATGCCGCCCGAGTCCGAGCAGCAGCATCGCATCCTCGGGCAGCCCGCACTGTGCAAGCAGCGAACGGCGCAGCCGCGGATCGCGCAGCGTCGGCGAGAAATGCCCGCGCTCGATCCCCAGCGGCATCGCCGCGTCGATCCGCAGGCCGCGCGCGCGCAGCCGCTTCTCCAGCGCCGGGCCGTTGGTGACGACCGCGTCGTACTTGACGAGGAAGCGGCGCATGTACCGGCTGTACCAGCCGAACGCCTGTTCGATCCGCTCGTGGCTCGCGACGCCCGAGAACCAGCGCTGCGCATAGGCGGCGATGTTGTCGTTGTGCATGAAGAAGACCTTCACCGCCTGACGGTCCCAGCCGCCCCGCCAGTCGCCGACGAACCAGGCAGGGCGCCAGGGCGAGCAGCTCTCGACGACGTCGGGCTCGAGATCGTCGAGCAGGTCGTGGATCGCGCGGCGGTCCCAGAACAGCCCGTAATTGCTGTCGAACGGCATCGCGGGCGATTTGAGGTAGATGACGCGGCCGCCGCCGGGGCGCTCCTCGATCCGGTCCTCGCGGCCGGGCGCGACGACGATCAGCTCGTGGCCCAAGTCGGACAGGATGCCGATCTTGCGGTCGACATAGGTGCGCACCCCGCCGCCGGCCGGCGAGTAGAATTCGTTGACGTCGACGATCCGCATCGCCGCCTCAGTCCGGGTCGACCGGGCCGAAGCCGCCGAGCCCGCGCAGATATTGCAGGTGGATATGCGTGACGGTGATCCCCGCCCCGACGTCGATCAGCGCCTGGTCCACCCTGGGGCGCGAGCGGCCGAGCTTGCGGTTGCCGGGGAAACCGGCGCCGTCGCTCCAGAAGCTGAACTTGTTCTTGCCGTCGCGGTTGTGGACCAGCAGCAGCGCGTAGCGGCCGGGGCGTGCGACGCGCATGCACAGCGCGACCGGACCCTCGGCGGGGGTGGCGACGGTGATCCGCCGGAACGTCTTGCCCGCGGCGACCAGGTCCTTGTCGGGCTTCAGGAAATCGGCCTCGTCGGCGGGGTAGAGTTCGAGCTTGAGGTCGCCGGTGCGGTCCTTCAGGCCGGTCGCGTCGACCTGGATCGCGGGACCTTCGCTGGCGCGGCAGGCCGCCGCATCGGGTCCGAGGATTGCCTGCGCGACCGCGGGAACCGGGACCAGGAGCAGGCCGGCAAGCAGGCGCTTCATGCAGCCTTCCGGGTGGCGAGCGCATGCAGGCTGAACAGCGCGAGCAGCACGACATGGACGAGCAATGTCAGCGCGGCGGTGAAGGCGATGAGTTCGGACAGGGCGCGGTCCTGCCCGATCAGCAGGATCGCGAAGCTCGCGAACAGCAGGTCCTTGTTGGGGACGAGCGGGAGCCGCGACACCAGCAGCCTTCCTGCGGCGAGGAACAGCCACATCCCGACCGACACGCCGGGCAGCGCGAAATGCCAGGCGAGCGCGATCAGCACCGATCCGGCAAGCAGTCGGACGCAGTGCACGCCGAACACCCACCAGCGCGTGCGCGTGGGCAGCGAGAAGATCCGCGTCGAGAAGATCAGGAAGGGCAGCGACATGCCGAGCGTGATCGCGGCCGAGCCCAGCACGATGCGGAACTGGTCGGGCGTCAGCAGGCCGCGACCGAGCGGCAGCGCGACCGCGAGCATCGCCAGCGTGATCGCGTTCCCTGCGATCGCGGAGAGGATGCTGACGTCCTTCACCGCGCCGAACGGCGCCGCCACCATCTTGGCATGGCTGCGCGCCCAGGCGTAGAAATAGGCTTCGCCCGAATAGCCGAACACGACCTCGTTCGCGATCCGCTTCTTCAGCAGCGCGACCAGTCCGCCAAGGGGGATCCGCCAGAGCCGGCGGAAAATGACATAGTCGCCGGTCGGCAGCGACATGTAGAGCGCGGCGAAACAGAAATAGAAGCGCGGGTCGTGCGGGACCGAGCGGCTGAGCCCTGCCAGCCCGTGGCCGAGCAGTTCGCGCAGCAGCCCGGCGATCATCGCCAGCGTCAGCAGCGCCCCGATGATCGCGGGCCAGCGGGTCCTGACGGTCCTGAGCGGTTCGAGCCCGGCGATGTCCGCCGCGACCGCCGTCGCCGTGGCCTTCGCCGTCCCTGCCCGTCTGTCCGCGATGCGGCTTGCCAATCGATCGTCCTTGGTTCGCAGCGGGTTGCCCGCGTGGCGTCGCCCATAGACACCTGGTTTGTGGCATGCACGTGAACATGGTTTCCATCGGACGCGATTCCCGCTCTAGCGGACGCGCCATGCGCGCCGACCATATCCTGACCTATGCGCGCGACCTGCGCGGCGGCGGCGTCGAGCGCGCGCAGTTGCGGCTGGTGCGCGGATGGATCGCGGCGGGACGGCGCGTGACGTTGCTGATCGGATCGGACGCGGGGCCGCTGGCGCGCGAGATGCCGGAGGGCGTGCAGGTCGTGACCGGCATGACCTGGCGGACGCTGCCACGGCTGGTCGGCGACGCGGCGCCCGACATCCTGTTCTGTCCCGGGAACTTCTATACGGGGCTGGCGGCGTGGCTGCGGTTGCGCCTCGGTCGCGAAGGCCCGCCGATCGTGGCGAAGATGTCGAACGCGCCGGTCCGCGCCGATCACGGGCCCGCGATGCGCGCGGTGCATGCCGGCTGGCTGGCGGTGCACGGGCGGTTCCTCGACCATCTGGTGGCGATGACCCCGGCGACCGCGGCGGACGCGGCGCGCGCGCTGCGGATGGCGGGGCGGGTCAGCGTCATCCCCAACCCGCCCGCGGTGCCGATCGCCGACGCGGCGACGGGGCCCGCGCTACCGCCACGCTATATCCTCGGCGTCGGGCGGCTCGCGCCGCAGAAGCGCTGGGACCGGTTGATCGCGGCGATGCCGGCGCTGGCGGGCATCGACCTCGTCCTGCTCGGGGAAGGCACCGAGCGGACGGCGCTGACCACGCAGATCGCGGCGCTGGGGCTATCCGACCGCATCCACCTGCCCGGGCATGTCCCCGATCCGATGCCGGCGATGGCGGGCGCCACGGTGGTCGCGCTGACGTCGGATTTCGAGGGCGTGCCGGGGGTGCTGCGCGAGGCGCTGTCGGTCGGCACGCCGGTGGTCGCGACCGAGTCGAGCCGGGCGGTGGCGGAGATCGTCGACGACCCCACGCTCGGGACGATCGTGCCGCGCGACGACCCGGCGGCGCTGGTGGCCGCGCTGCGCCACTGGCTGACCGCGGATCGCCCTGCGCCGGTACCGCAGCCGGGCGCCGATTCGGCGCTGCGCTATCTCGCCCTGTTCGACCGGCTCGTTACCGAGCAGCGGGTTACTGGGCGGCGTGCTCGGCCTCGCGCTCGGAACGACGCTCGAGCGCGGTCTTGATCATTGCCGTCATCGGGTCGGCCAGTGCGAGCCCGAGGATGCCGAACAGCGCGCTCGCCACGATCTGTGCGCCGAGCGTCAGCGCCGGCGGCAGGTCGACGGTGCGCTTGGCGACCATCGGCACGATCACATAGCCGTCGATCGTCTGCACCACGAGATAGGTGCCGATCGCCCAATAGCCCGTATCGACGCCCGCGCTGAACCCGACCGCGACCATCAGCACGCCGGTCACGATCGCGCCGACATTGGGAATGAACGCCAGGATCCCCGCGATGATGCCGAGCAGCATCGCCATCGGCACGCCGCCGACTGCCAGCGCGATGCCGCTCGCGACACCCTCGACCGCCATCCCGAGCAGCCGCCCGGCGAGCAGTTTGCGCAGCGTCGTGCCCATCTTGTCGAGCGTCCGGGCAAATTCGGGGCGCAGATCGGTCGGCATCATCCACGCAAGCCCGCGCGCGTAGGTGCCCGGATCCATCGCGATGAACAGCCCGAGGATCAGGATCATGAACATGCTCGTGATCGCGCCGATCGCGGTGCCGACCCACGACGTCACTCGCCCGACCGAGCCGAGCGCCTCCTTGACGATGCCGTTGACGTCGGACGCGCCCGGCATCAGCCCCTTCGAGGTCAGATAGGTGGTGAAGCGATTGGCCTGCGATTCGAGCGTCGTGCGCAGCTGCATGACCTGTTCGCTGACCTGCACGCCGGTCAGGACGAACGTCCCGATCAGGAACGCGAAGGTCAGCAGCACGACGATCAGCAACCGCCAGCCGCGCCCGATCGGCAGGACCCGCCCGAGCAGCCGCACGCCGCCATCGAGCAGCGCGGCGAAGACGATCCCGGCGAAGATGATCAGCAACGGCTGCACCAGCACGATCGTCAGCGCGATCGCACAGGCGAGGCCGAGCCAGATGAGAGCGCGCTTCAGTTCCTTGCGCAGGAACGGATCGCGCATCTCGACCGGGCTGCGTTCGGTCCCGGCGGTATCGTCGGCCATCCTAGTTGGTCGTTGCGGGATGGAGCGAGGTTCCGGCGCGGTTCGCGCGCAGCGACCCCCACCAGGTCAGCGGGTTGAAGTTCGCGTCGCCGTCGAGGCTGAAGGTGATGAATTCCGCGCGACCGCCGAGATTCTCGTACGGCACCGGGCCGCCCAGGCCCAGCTGCGACAGCTCGAAGCGGCTGTCGGCGCTGCGGTCGCGGTTGTCGCCCATCAGGAAGACGTGGTTGGCGGGGATCGTCACCGGGCCGTAATCGTCGCCCGGGCTCCAGCCGAGCTCGATCGTCTCGTAATGACGACCGTTCGGCAGCGTCTCCGTGATCGTCGGCAGGCGGCACATCATCCGGCCGTCGCCCAGCGTCTCGCGTGCGCCGGGATAATCCTCTTCCTTGCACGGGCTGTTTGTGTCGACCGGGATCAGCGTGTCGTGGACGGCCCCGCGCTTCACCGGCGTGCCGTTCAGGATCACGACGCCGCCGCGGACCTCGAGCCGGTCGCCGGGCAGGCCGATGACGCGCTTGATATAGTCGTTGTGCGTGCCCGGCGGGGTGACGATCACGACGTCGCCGCGCGTCGGCAGCGATCCGAACAACCGGCCCTTCATGAACGGGATCGCGACGCTCCAGCTCTCCTCGGGCCGATGCAGCACGACCGAGTTGAAGATCGCGACCGGGTTGGGGATCGTCGGCGAGACGAACGACCAGCCATAGGCGAATTTGGTGACGACCAGCCGGTCGCCGATCCTGAGGCCCGGCAGCATCGATTCGCTGGGAATGTAGAAGGGCTTGGCGATGAAGCTGTGGAAGCCGAGCACGACCAGGATCAGCCAGAAGATGCCCTTGATCTCGCCCCACCAGTCGGTGCCGCGGCGTTTCGCCTGGACCGGGGGCGGCGGGTCCGTCTCCGTTGTTTCGAGCCGGGGCGTTTCGCTGCCGTCCAACACCGCTTCCTTCATCGATTCGCATCCGGGTCGAGGGGTACCGCTTCGATGATCACAAAGGCCTGCGCCCAGGGATGATCGTCGGTCATGGTCAGATGTACGCGGGCGCCGTGGCCGTGTGGCACCAACGCGTCAAGCCTCGCCTTGGCCCCGCCGGTCAGTGCGAGCGTCGGTGCGCCCGAGGGGGCGTTGACGACGCCGATGTCCTTCA
Organism: Sphingomonas ginsenosidivorax; assembly: GCF_007995065.1. Taxonomy (NCBI): domain Bacteria; kingdom Pseudomonadati; phylum Pseudomonadota; class Alphaproteobacteria; order Sphingomonadales; family Sphingomonadaceae; genus Sphingomonas; species Sphingomonas ginsenosidivorax. The sequence goes on from NZ_VOQR01000001.1 coordinate 3,240,430, forward strand.
TGAACACGCCGGCGCGAAAGCCGGTGCCGACCGCCTTGGAAAACGCCTCCTTCGCGGCGAAGCGCTTGGCGAGCGTGCCGGCCTTGGTGAACGGGCGGCGGGCGGCCTTGGCGCGTTCGAGGTCGGTGAAGACGCGGGTCTCGAAGCGGTCGCCGAAGCGGTCGAGCGACGCCTGGATCCGATCGATGTTGCACAGGTCCGAGCCGAGGCCGAGGATCATGATTGCGGTCGTTCAAGAAGAAGGTGGGTTCGCGCGGAGGCGCGGAGACGCGGAGGAGAAGAGAAGAAACTATTATTGCGCTGCGCGCGGATTGTGCCCGGCGTCGCAGACGCCTTTCCAGCATGACGATTGCGAACAGGGACAAGCCGCTCGACAGGAACCGCTTTCCCTTCTTCTCCGCGTCTCCGCGCCTCCGCGCGAACAAACCCTTCTTCTACCACCGTCGCCCCACGCGCATCCCCGCTACCCACGCGCGGAGTCCATCGCGTCGCGCATCTGGCGGACCGCCTCGCCGAGACCGACGAACAGCGCCTCGCCGACCAGGAAATGGCCGATATTGAGTTCGCGGACCTGCGGGATCGCGGCGATCGGCGCGACATTGGCATAGGTCAGGCCGTGGCCGGCATGGACCTCGACGCCGTTCTTGGCCGCCAGCGCGGCGGCGTCGGCGAGGCGGCGGAGCTCGGCGGTCTGCGCTTCGCCGTCGAGTTCGGCATAGCGCCCGGTGTGCAGCTCGACCACCGGCGCGCCGAGGCGGATCGCGGCGTCGATCTGGCGTGCGTCGGGTTCGATGAACAGCGAGACGCGGATCGCGGCGTCGCGCAGCGCGGCGACCAGCGGGGCGAGCCGGTCGTACTGGCCGGCCGCGTCGAGCCCGCCCTCGGTGGTCAGCTCCTCGCGCTTCTCGGGGACGATGCACGCGGCGTGGGGGCGGTGGCGCAGCGCGATCGCGAGCATCTCGTCGGTCGCGGCCATTTCGAGATTGAGCGGGATCGACAACTCCGCCGACAGCCGCGCGATATCGTCGTCGGTGATGTGCCGCCGGTCCTCGCGCAGATGCGCGGTGATGCCGTCCGCCCCCGCCGCGGCGGCGACCAGCGCCGCGCGCACCGGATCGGGATAGCCCGCGCCGCGTGCGTTGCGGACCGTCGCGACGTGATCGATGTTGACGCCGAGTCGGAGCGCGCCCGCGTCTGCGTGGTGGGGGGTCATGCCGCCCGGCTCCCCGGCTTGATCGCGGGGATCGCCGTCAGTTCGGGCGGCAGCGCGTCGGCGGGATAGGTCGGCACGTCGAGCCGGATCAGCGGGAAGAACGGCACGCCCAGGTCGGCGGAGCCGTTCGAGCGGTCGACCAGCGCCGCGGCGGCGACCGTGACGCCCCCGGCGCGACCGATCGCGGCGATCGCCTCGCGCGAGCTGAGCCCCGTGGTGACGACGTCCTCCATCATCAGCACCTGCTGCCCGGGTTCGAGCCGGAAGCCGCGGCGCAGTTCGAACACGCCGTCGGGACGTTCGAGGAACATCGCCTCGACGCCCAGCGCACGCGCCATTTCGTGCCCCGCGATCACCCCGCCCATCGCGGGCGAGACGACCGCGGCGATCTTCGCCCGCAGGTCGGCGGGGATGCGCTGCACCAGCGCCTCGGCGAGCCGGGCACCGCGCGCCGGGTCCATCAGGACGCGCGCGCATTGCAGGTAGCGCGAGCTGCGCAGCCCCGACGACAGGATGAAATGCCCTTCGAGCAAGGCGTCCGCGGCGCGGAACTCGGCCAGGACCGCGTCTTCGTTTATCGTCGTCTCGGTCATCTCTGGCTCCTGCGCAACGCGCCCGCTGATAGAAGCCGCCCGCCGGCCGCGCAACGCAGGCCACGGACAGGCCGGCAAAATTCGTCTGCAACGGTGCTTGAGGCCGATGCGCGCGCCGCGTATAGGCCCTAGGCAAAAGGGCAGGTGCGTGCCCGCCGACCCATCGCCATTGGGTTTTCAGCCATCGCAACAGGGGTCAAGGATAACGATGCGCAAAATGAGGATCCGAGGAATCGCGATCGCAGCGGGGATCGCCCTGGCGAGTCTCGGCGGCGTCGCCGGCCAGGCGGCAAGTCCCGCAACGACCCCCACAACGACCCCTGCCCCCCAGGCCGCCGCGGCCCCCGCAGGCGTCTCCAACACCGCGCCGACCACGTCGGCCGCCCCCGCGACCGCCGCACCCGCCAGCCCCGAGCTCGCGGTGGACGGCGCGCCGGCGATGGCGGTGCAGCCGCATGTCGGCCAGCCGACCGCCGGCGTCTTCGGATTGCAGACGCAGGTCACCAAGAACGGCGTGTTCGCGCACTGGATGCATGATTCGATCCTGATGCCGACGATCACCGCGGTCTGCGTGCTCGTCCTGGCGCTGCTCGCCTGGGTCATCTTCCGCTTCCGCCGCGGTGCCAATCCGGTGCCGTCGAAGACCAGCCACAACACCTTCATCGAGATCATCTGGACGCTGGCCCCGGTCGTCATCCTGGTGCTGATCGCGGTGCCGTCGATCGGGCTGCTGCAGGCGCAGTTCAAGCCCGCGCCGTCGGGTGCCGTGACGCTGAAGGCGATCGGCAACCAATGGTACTGGACCTATCAATATCCCGACAATGGCGGTTTCGAGATCACCGCCAACATGTTGAAGGAAAAGGACCAGGTCGGTCCCGGCGAGCGTGCGCGCACCGATGCCGACGGTCCCCGCCTGCTGGCGGCCGACAACCGCATCGTGCTGCCGGTCGGCGTGCCGATCCGCCTGATCACCACCGCGAACGACGTGATCCACAGCTGGGCGGTTCCCGCCTTCTGGATCAAGCTCGACGCGATCCCGGGCCGCCTCAACGAGACGAGCTTCACGATCGACAAGCCCGGCGTGTATTTCGGCCAGTGCAGCGAACTGTGCGGCGCGCGCCATGCGTTCATGCCGATCGCGGTCGAAGCGGTCCCGCCGGCGCAGTTCGCCGCCTGGGTCCGCGCCAAGGGCGGCACGATGCCGACCCCGGGCAAGGCGTCGGACAAGGTGATCCCGCAGCCCGGCGCCGATGGCTCGGCCGCCAAGGTGGACGAGGCGGCTGCCGCGTCGAACACCACCGGCCCGGTCGAGAACGCAACGACTGCAGCCCCTGCGACCACGCAGGGCGCGACCTCCAACCCGGCCGGTGCCGGCAACGCTGGACAGTGATATGACCGACACCGCGCTCCACCCCTCCGCGTTCGTCGCGCACGACACGCACGGCCATCACGACGCCGACCACAAGCCCGCCTTCTTCGCGCGCTGGTTCATGTCGACCAACCACAAGGACATCGGGACGCTGTACCTGATCTTCGCGATCGTCGCGGGAATCATCGGGGGCGGCATTTCCGGCCTGATGCGGGCCGAGCTGGCCGCACCGGGGATCCAGTATCTCGGCACCTGGGCCTCGCTGCTCCATGGCGGGCCGCAGAGCCTCGACCAGTCGCTCCACCTGTGGAACGTGCTGATCACCGCGCACGGCCTGATCATGGTGTTCTTCATGGTGATGCCGGCGATGGTCGGCGGGTTCGGCAACTGGTTCGTGCCGCTGATGATCGGGTCGCCCGACATGGCGTTCCCGCGGATGAACAACGTGTCGTTCTGGCTGCTCATCCCGGCCTTCACGCTGCTGCTCGCCTCGCCCTTCTTCGGCGGTGCGGGTAACGGCTGGACGCTCTATGCGCCGCTGTCGACGTACGGCGAGCCCGGGCCGTCGACCGACATGGCGATCCTGGCGCTCCATCTGGCCGGCGCGTCGTCGATCCTGGGGGCGATCAACTTCATCACCACGATCTTCAACATGCGCGCACCGGGCATGACGCTGCACAAGATGCCGCTGTTCGTGTGGTCGATGCTGGTCACCGCGTTCCTGCTGCTGCTGGCGCTGCCGGTGCTCGCGGCCGCGATCACGATGCTGCTGACCGACCGCAATTTCGGGACGACCTTCTTCGATCCGGCCGGCGGCGGCGACCCCGTCCTCTACCAGCATCTGTTCTGGTTCTTCGGCCACCCCGAAGTGTACATCATGATCCTGCCGGGCTTCGGCATCGTCAGCCAGATCATCTCGACGTTCAGCCGCAAGCCGGTGTTCGGCTATCTCGGCATGGCGTACGCGATGGTCGCGATCGGCGTGGTCGGGTTCGTCGTGTGGGCGCACCACATGTTCACGACCGGCCTCAGCGTGAACACCAAGATGTACTTCACCGCCGCGACGATGATCATCGCGGTGCCGACCGGCATCAAGATCTTCTCGTGGATCGCGACGATGTGGGGCGGGTCGATGACGTTCAAGACCCCGATGGTCTGGGCGATCGGCTTCATCTTCATGTTCACCGTCGGCGGCGTGACCGGCGTGGTGCTCGCGAACGGCGGCATCGACGATTACATGCAGGACACCTATTACGTGGTGGCGCATTTCCACTACGTGCTGTCGCTGGGTGCGGTCTTCTCGCTCTTTGCCGGGTTCTATTACTGGTTCCCGAAGATGAGCGGCAAGATGTACAACGAGTTCCTCGGACATCTGCACTTCTGGATCTTCTTCATCGGCGTGAACGTGATGTTCTTCCCGATGCACTTCCTGGGCCTGCAGGGCATGCCGCGGCGCTACCCGGACTATCCGGACGCCTACGCGATGTGGAACGCGGTCGCGACGCACGGCTACGAGATCATGGCGGCGTCGATGGTGGTGTTCTTCATCAACCTGATCTGGAGCCTGGCCGCGGGCAAGCCCGCCGGCGACAGCCCCTGGGGCGACGGTGCGACGACGCTGGAGTGGACGCTGTCCTCGCCGCCGCCGTATCACCAGTTCGAGACGCTGCCGAAGATCGACTGAGGCGGACAAGGGCCATCAGGCCCCCGCCCGGCCGGCCGGCACCGCCCGTCCGACGACATGGGATTTACTGCCATGTCGGGCCAGCCGAGAGACCGACGCCCCGGGGAAACCCGGGGCGTTTTTCGTTTCCGCCCTCGTCATGCTGAACTCGGTTCAGCATCCACCGAGCGGCACGCGGCGCCCGATCGAGACGGTGGCGCCTGCCTGCCGGTGGATCCTGAAACGAGTTCAGGATGACGGGAGGATGAAAGGCCGCCGCTCGCCAAAAACCCCGCCTTCCCCCGAACCGCTGCAACGCGTATAGCCCCGCGATCATGACCACCGCCGCTCCCCTCCTGCCGCCGGCCGAATGGCGCGACTTCCTGGCGCTGACCAAGCCGCGGGTGATGACGCTGGTCGTCTTCACCGGGCTGTGCGGGATGCTGGCGGCACCCGTGCCGATCCACCCGGTGATCGGATTCGCGGCGATCCTGTGCATCGCGCTCGGCGCGGGCGCGGCGGGTGCGCTCAACCAGTGGTACGAGGCCGACATCGACGCGATCATGCGCCGGACGCAGAAGCGCCCGCTGCCCGGCGGCCGGATGGACCGCCAGTCGGCGCTGCATTTCGGCGTCGGCCTGAGCGCGTTCTCGGTGCTGTTCATGGGCTTTGCCGTGAACCTGGTCGCCGCCGCGATCCTCGCCGTGTCGATCCTGTTCTACGTCTTCGTCTACACCGTCTGGCTGAAGCGCCGGACGCCGCAGAACATCGTCATCGGCGGTGCGGCCGGCGCGTTTCCGCCGCTGATCGGCTGGGCGGCGGCGACCGGCGACGTCGCGCTGCTGCCGGTCCTGCTGTTCCTGCTCGTCTTCCTGTGGACGCCGCCGCATTTCTGGGCGCTCGCGCTGTTCGTGAAGATCGATTACGCCAATGCGGGCGTCCCGATGCTGCCCGTCGTCGCGGGCGAGCGCGTGACGCGGACGCAGATCGGGCTCTACACCATCCCGATGGCCGCCGCCGCGGTGCTGCCCTGGCCGCTGGGCCTGACGGGCCCGATCTACGGGGTCGCCGCGACCCTGCTCACCGCGTGGTTCGCGCTGCTCGCGGTTCGCGTGGCGACGCGCACTACCCATGTCGACGACGCGATGAAGCCGGAGAAGGCCTTGTTCAAATATTCGATCCTGTACCTGTTCGCGACGTTCGGCGCGCTCGTGCTCGACCGGTGGTTCGCATGACCCCCGACGAGCCGCGCATCGCCCCCGCCCCTGTCACGGACGACGTAATCCGCCGCCGCCAGCGCGGGCGGGCGCGCGTGATGGCGTTGCTGCTGGGCGCGTTCGTGATCCTCGTCTTCGCGATCTCGATCGCCAAGATCCAGGCGGGGATGCCGCACGGATGAGGATCTCGCGGACCAACCGGACCGCGTTGTTCGCGGTGATCGGCATCTGTTTCATGACCGGGCTCGCCTGGGCGAGCGTGCCGCTCTACCGGCTGTTCTGCCAGGTGACCGGGCTGAACGGCACGACGCAGCGCGGTCTGGTGGCGCCGGGCGCGACCGACCACAAGATCCGCGTCGATTTCGACACCAATGTCAGCGCCAAGCTGCCCTGGAAGTTCGCGCCCGAGAATCCGTCGGAAACGATCGACGTCGGCGCGCGCGACATGGTGTTCTTCACCGCGACCAACACGTCGAACCGGCCGATGACCGGCACCGCGACGTTCAACGTGACGCCCGCCCAGGCCGGCAAGTATTTCACCAAGATCCAGTGCTTCTGCTTCACGCAGCAGACGCTGAAGGCGGGCGAGACCGCACGGATGCCGGTGATCTTCTTCGTCGATCCGAAGATCCTCACCGATCCGGACGCAAGCGACATCCAGACGATCACGCTGAGCTACACCTTTTACCCGGTGGATTCGGCGAAGCTCGCAAGCTAGAACGACATTTAGGACAGAGGAACGGGGACCAACGATGGCCGGCGCCAAGAACCACGACTATCATATTCTTCCCCCCAGCATCTGGCCGCTGGTGGGCTCGATGTCCGCGCTGGTCATGGCGTCGGGCGGGATCATGTGGATGCACGATGCCGCGCATGGCGGCTGGCTGTTCCTGGCCGGCCTCGCCGGCGTGCTGTTCACGATGTACAGCTGGTGGGCCGACGTCGTCCGCGAGGCGCATCACGGCGATCATACGCCGGTCGTGCAGCTCCATTTCCGCTACGGGATGATCCTGTTCATCGCGTCCGAAGTCATGTTCTTCGTCGGCTGGTTCTGGGCGTTCTTCGACTTCTCGCTGTTCCCGACCGCGATGACGTTCGCGGACGGCACCGTCACCCGCGCCGTCGAGGGCGGTGCCGCGGTCGTCGCGCAGTGGCCCCCCAAGGGCCTGGAAGTCATCGACCCGTTCGAATTCCCGCTGCTCAACACGCTGATCCTGCTGACCAGCGGCACCACGGTGACCTGGGCGCATCATGCGCTGATCCACGACCAGCGTGGCGGCGAGAAGACCGGGCTGTGGGGCCTGATCGGCGTCGGCAACCGTGACGGCGTGCTGAAGGGGCTGTGGCTGACCGTGATCCTGGGGCTGCTGTTCAGCTCGATCCAGGCGTACGAGTATGTCCACGCGCCGTTCCCGTTCAAGGGGATCAACTATGGCGCGTCGTTCTTCATGGCGACGGGCTTCCACGGTTTCCACGTGCTGATCGGCACGATCTTCCTGATCGTCTGCCTGGTGCGCGCCTACAAGGGCGACTTCACCCCGAAGCAGCATTTCGGGTTCGAGGCGGCCGCCTGGTACTGGCATTTCGTCGACGTGGTGTGGCTGTTCCTGTTCGTGACCGTCTATGTCTGGGGCGGCTGGGGCGCACCCATCCACGCCGGCTGATCGCAAGGGCCACGACACCGCCGTCACCCCGGACTCGGTCCGGGGTCCACCCTTCCGCGAACCCCAGGCCGTCGAGCGTGCGGAACGGTGGATGCCGGAACAAGCCCGGCATGACGGAAGGTTGTGATGACTGAATTGACCCCCGACCCGCTCGCCAACGCCCCGTCGATCGTCGACGTCGCCCTCAAGGGGGTCTGCCCGCGGTGTGGCAAGAAGACGCTGTTCGCGGGGTATGCGCGGTTCGCCGATCGCTGTTCGGCGTGCGGGCTCGACTATAGCGGGTTCAACGTCGGCGACGGGCCGGCGGCGTTCCTGACCCTCATCCTGGGCGCGATCGTGGTCGCGATGGCGATCACGCTGGAGCTGACGCTGCATCCGCCCTTGTGGCTGCACATGCTGATCTGGATCCCGGTGACTGCGGGCGGCGTCGTGTTGTCGCTGCGGGCCGCCAAGGGCGCGCTGATCGCCGCCGAATATCGCAACGCCGCGCGCGAGGGGCGCATCCAGCCGTGAGGCGCCTGCCCGTCGTCCCGACGATCCTCGTCGCGCTCGCGGTGGCGGCGATGATCGCGCTGGGGGTGTGGCAGCTGGTCGACCGGTTGCCCAAGAAGGAGGCGTTCCTAGCGCAGCTTGCCACCAATCCGGCGCGCCCTCCGATCGCGTTCCCGCGCTTTCCCGACGACACGCTGCTGTTCCGCCGGGCGAGCGGCTTCTGCCTGCAGCCGACCAGCATCGCGCTCGCCGGTGCGGGTGCATCGGGCTACCGTGCGATCGCCCGCTGCCGCACCGGCGCGGAGGGGCCCGGGATGATCGTCCAGCTCGGCACCACGCGCGATCCCAACGCCAAGGTCGCCTGGGCCGGCGGCGAGGTCCGCGGCTTCATCAGCCACGCGCCCGACAGCCGGTCGCTGATCGGGTCGCTGTTCGACCGCCGTGCGCAGGACATGATGCTGGTCGCGGCGACGCCGCCGGCGGGGCTCGCCCCGAACGGCCGGCCCGACATCGCCTCGGTTCCCAACAACCACCTCGCCTATGGCGTGCAGTGGTTCCTGTTCGCGGGGATCGCGAGCGTGATCTACGTCCTCGCGGTTGTGCGGCGCGCGCCCCGCGGCTAACCCCTCGTCCCCATGCGCTATGTCAGTACCCGCGGGGACGCGCCCGTCCTCGGTTTCGAAGCGGTAACGCTCGCCGGCCTCGCCTCGGACGGGGGCTTGTACCTGCCCGACGCGTGGCCGACCATGACCCGCGACGAGATCGCTGAGCTTGCCGGCCTCTCCTATGTCGACACGGCGGTCGCGGTGATGATGCCGTTCGTGGGCGACGCCATGACGCGCGAGGAGCTGAAGGCGCTCTGCGAGCAGGCGTACGGCCGGTTCGCGCATGCCGCGGTGACGCCGCTGGTCCAGCTCGACCATGACCAGTGGCTGCTGGAACTGTTCCACGGGCCAACGCTCGCGTTCAAGGACGTCGCGCTGCAGCTGCTCGGGCTGTTGTTCGAGCGCTTCCTGACCGGCAGCACCAAGCATGTCACGATCGTCGGCGCGACCAGCGGCGACACCGGGTCCGCGGCGATCGATGCGCTGGCGGGGCGCGCGGGCATCGACGTGTTCATGCTCCACCCGTCGGGCCGCATCTCCGAGGTGCAGCGTCGCCAGATGACGACGGTGCTGAGCCCGAACATCCACAATATCGCGATCGACGGCAGCTTCGACCAGGCACAGGCGCTGGTGAAGGCGATGTTCAACGACCGCGCCTTCGCGGGCCGGTTCACGCTGTCGGCGGTCAACTCGATCAACTGGGCGCGCCTGATGGCGCAAGTAGTGTATTTCTTCTACGCCGCCGTCCGCCTCGGCGCGCCCGAGCGCGAAATTGCCTTTTCGGTCCCGACGGGCAATTTCGGCGATGTGTTCGCCGGCTATGTCGCGGCCAAGATGGGGCTGCCGGTCGCCAGGCTGATCGTCGCGACCAACGTCAACGACATCCTCCACCGCGCGCTGTCGACCGGCGACTATTCGCAGAAGGGCGTGACGCACACGCCGACGCCGTCGATGGACATCCAGGTCAGCTCGAACTTCGAGCGGCTGCTGTTCGACCTCGGCGGTCGCGACGGCAAGGCGCAGGCAGCGCAGATGGCGGGATTCGAATCGTCGGGTGCGATGCGGCTGAGCAACGCGCAGTCGAAGGGGGCGTCTGCGCTGTTCGCGAGCGACCGGGTCGATTTCGACGACATGGCGCTGGCGATGCGCTGGGCGCACGAGCATGCCGGACAGGTCATCGATCCGCATACCGCGATCGCGCTGGCCGCCGCCCGCCGCGCGCCGGGCGACGTCCCGATGGTGACGCTGGCGACCGCGCATCCGGCCAAGTTCGGCGATGCGGTCGAACGCGCGATCGGGCTGCGGCCGCCCCTGCCCGCGCGGCTGGGCGACCTGTTCGAGCGCGAGGAGCGGCTGGCGACGCTGCCCGCGACGTTCGAGGCGGTGACCGGCTACATCGCCGAGCGCGCGACGGCCACGGCGTGAGGGGCGGCGCATGAAGCTCGACACGCTGATCGGCGAACCCTGGGCGGATTACGGCCTGGTCGATTCGGGGCACGGCAAGAAGCTCGAGCGCTATGGCCGCTTCCGCTTCGTCCGGCCCGAACCGCAGGCGATGTGGGCGCCCAAGTCCGACGACTGGCAGGCGCATGGCGAGTTCGTGCCCGGGTCCGACGAGGATGGCGGCGGGCGCTGGGAGTTTCGCGAGCCCGTTCCGCGCGAAGGCTGGCCGCTGCGCTGGAACGAGGTGCAGTTCACCGCGCAGACCACGCCGTTCCGCCACCTGGGGTTCTTCCCCGACATGGCGCCGGTTTGGAGCTGGATGCGCGAGCGCACCGCGGGGCTGGAGACGCCCAACTGCATGAACCTGTTCGGCTATACCGGCGTCGGCACGCTGGCGATGGCGGCGAGCGGCGCCAAGATGGTGCATGTCGACGCCTCGAAGAAGTCGGTCGAGGCGGCGAAGGCGAACGCGAGGCTGTCGGGGATGGCGGACGCGCCGGTGCGCTGGATCGTCGACGATGCGGCGAAGTTCGTCGCGCGCGAGGTGCGGCGCGGGCGGCGCTATGACGGCATCCTGCTCGACCCGCCCAAATATGGCCGCGGGCCCGAGGGCGAGGTGTGGCGGCTGGAGGAAGACCTGCCCAAGCTGATCGCCAATTGCCGGCAGCTGCTCGACGCCGAGTCGCGGTTCCTGTTCCTGACCGTCTATGCGGTGCGGATGTCGGCGCTGGCGATCGGCGAGATGCTCGCCCAGCTGTTCGCGGACCTGCCGGGGACGGTCGAGGCGGGCGAGCTCGGGGTGCGCGAGGAAGCGCGCGGGCTGGTGCTGCCGACCGCGATCTGGGCGCGCTGGAGTCGGTGAGCCAATCCTCCCCCGCCAGGGGGAGGTGGCGCCGAAGGCGGCGGAGGGGGCGGGCACGGAACAGGCGTGGCCCTGTCCGCCCCCTCCGTCACGCTGCGCGTGCCACCTCCCCCTGGCGGGGGAGGATTTGACGTCACACACGCTCGACCATGTTCACCGCATCCGCCGCGCGCAGTGCCGCCATGAGGCGCATGAGCTGCTGGACGTCGTGGACCTCGACGTCGATCTCGTTGGTGTGGAAATTGGTGTCGCGCGTGTCGAGGCGCAGGTTGATGATGTTGGCCTTGTGCCCGCCGATGATCGTCGAGACGACGCCGAGCGAGCCGGGCTCGTTCTTGACCATCACCGAGATGCGCGCGACCGCGCCCTCGGTCTTGTCGCCCCAGGATACGTCGACCCAGTCGGTCTCGTTCTCGGAGCGTTCGGCGAGGTCCGCCAGCACCGAACAGTCGATCGCGTGGACCTCGATCCCCGCATCGGGCCGGCGCAGGCCGACGATGCGGTCGCCGGGCACCGGGTGGCAACAGGTGGCGAGGTCGTAGGCGACGCCCGGGGTCAGCCCGCGGATCGAGATCGCGCTCGACTGCGGCGCCAGCGCATGGACCTCGTCGGCGCCACCCGACCCTGGCATCAGCGCTTCCATCACCGCACCGTCCGACAGGGTCCGCCGCGCGATCGCGACCATCAGCGCCGATTCGTCCGACAGCTTCAGCCGCTTCAACGCCTGCGGGATCGCCTCGCCGCCGATCGGTGCGGGCAGGCGCGTCACGATGTCCTCGTAGAGCTTGCGGCCCAGCGTCTCCTGCTCGACGCGCTCGGTATGGCGCAGATGGCGGCGGATCGCGGCGAGCGCCTTGCCCGTCGTCGCGACGTTGAGCCACTGCGCCTGCGGGGTCTGGCCCTTCGAGCGCAGGATCTGCACCTGGTCGCCATTCTCGATCACCGTCGACAGCGGCACCACCCGGCCATTGATCTTGGCGCCCACCGCCTGGTCGCCGAGATCGGTGTGGACCGCATAGGCGAAGTCGATCGGCGTCGCGCCCTTGGGCAGCTGGATCAGTTCGCCCTTGGGTGTGAAGGCGAAGATGCGGTCGGCGTACATCGCCATCCGGGTGTGCTCGAGCAGCTCTTCCGGGCTTTCCGCGGTGTCGAGGATCTCGACCAGGTCGCGGATCCAGCTGACCTGGTGGTCGCTGCCGACGATCTGCTGCTTGTACGCCCAGTGCGCGGCGAGGCCGTATTCGGCCTGCGCGTGCATCGCCTCGGTGCGGATCTGGATTTCGATGCGCATGTTCTCGGCGTGGATCACGCTGGTGTGGAGCGACCGGTATCCGTTGCGCTTGGGGGTCGAGATGTAATCCTTGAACCGCCCGGGGACCATCGGCCAGCGGCGGTGGATGATGCCCAAGGCGCGGTAGCAATCTTCCTCGGTCGGGACGATCGCGCGGAACGCCATCACGTCGGACAGTTGCTCGAAGCTGATGTGGCGTTCGGACATTTTCCGAAAGATCGAATAGGGATGCTTCTCGCGACCCGAAATCTCCGCCTCGACCCCGGCACGCGACAGCGCGAGTTTGAGGCCCGACGCGATCTTGGCGATGCGGTCGCCGTCGCCGCTCTTCAGCTGTTCGAGCCGGCGACCGATCGATTCGGAGGCTTCGGGTTCGAGCTGTTCGAAGGCGAGCGACTGCATCTCGCGCATGAACTCGTACATGCCGATCCGCTCGGCGAGCGGCGCGTAGATGTCCATCGTCTCCTTGGCGATGCGACGGCGCTTCTCGGGCTTGGCGATGTGATGCAGCGTACGCATGTTGTGCAGCCGGTCGGCGAGCTTCACCAGCAGCACGCGGATGTCGTCGGACATCGCCAGCAGGAATTTGCGCAGATTCTCTGCGGCGCGCTCGTTCTCGGTCTGCGCCTCGATCTTGCTGAGCTTGGTCACGCCATCGACGAGACGCGCGACCGAGGGGCCGAACAGCCGCGTGATCTCTTCCGGGGTGGCGACGGTGTCTTCGATCGTGTCGTGGAGGATCGCGGTGGCGATCGTCTCGGCATCGAGGTGGAGGTCGGTCAGGATCCCGGCGACTTCGATCGGGTGGCTGAAATACGGATCGCCGCTGGCGCGCTTCTGGCTGCCATGCGCCTGCATCGAGAAGACATAGGCGCGGTTGAGCAGAGCCTCGTCGGCATCGGGATCGTAATCGAGGACGCGATCTACGAGTTCATATTGGCGCAGCACACGCCCCTGATGGGGCCGCGTGCTGCCATATTGCAACCAATTGTTGGCGTTCAACGCGACTCCGGCTTGGCGTGCGCATTGCACTGCGCCAGCGCGTCCGCGTCATAGGCCGCGCCGCGCACCGTAAAGCTGCCGAGCGGGCCGACCTGTCCGGCGAGCTGGCGGCAGAGCAGCTGGTGCCGGTCGGCAGACCGTTCGGCGACATAGGCGGTGCCCGACATCCGCCAGGTCGTCAGGTGCGTGACGAGGCTCGGCGCGGTCGGCTGGGCGACGGGAACCGCGACATAATAGCCGGTCTGCGCGGTGGCGGCGGTCGCGAACGCGAGGCCGAAGGTCGCTAAAGTCCCACGAAGAATGCGAGTCATGACGGGTCCCCTTTTCAGTTGTCGATCGATACTGACCCAGTACATTTCAAGTTGCAACTGAAAATGTATAATCCATTATCCGCCCTCGCGAATCTGCGATAGGTTCGGCCGTAAGAGGATGCGACGATGGCAAAAATGCACGAACCGTTGATGGAATGCAGCCTGCCCGCAGCATTGGAGGCGATGGGCGAACGCTGGTCGTTCCTGATCCTGCGCGCGGCGTTCAACGGGCTTCACCATTTCGAGGAGTTCCAGTCGCAGCTGGGCATCGCGCGCAACATCCTGGCCAACCGGCTGGCGCGACTGGTCGAGCACGGCATCCTGGCCCGCCGGCCGATCCCCGAGGACCGGCGCAAGATCGCTTATGGCCTGACCGACAAGGGCTTCGCGCTGCTGCCGACGATGATCGCGCTGCGCCAATGGGGCGAGCGGTGGGAGACGTGCGTGCCGGCCTTCCCGATCCTGGTCGACGTGCGCGACCGGCGGCCGCTGCTGCCCGTGTCGGTGCAGGCGCACGACGGACGCGTGCTCGGCCGGGGCGACCTGATCTGGGCGCTGCCGGACGAGGTGGCCGCCGGTCCGGCCGGCGATCTGGACCAGGCCGCGGCTTGACAGCTTCCGCCGGTCGGTCGAGGTGATGGCCCGCTGCGCCGTGGTATCGACGCACCGTGATTTTGGATGAGTTCAGGAGAGAGATGATGGCAAACATCGATGGCAGCTGGGATTGCGTGGTCAAGTCGCCGCTCGGCGATCAGAAGTCCGTCATGACGATCAAGACCGACGGCGCGACCTTCACCGGCACGAATTCGGGCGCGATGGGGTCGATGGACGTCAATGGCGACGTCGACGGCGACACCATCACCTGGAAGCAGAGCATGACCGTGCCGATGCCGATGACGCTCGACTGCAAGGCGACCGCAGAGGGCGACGTGCTGACCGGTACCGTCGGCGCGGGCGCGTTCGGTAGTTTTCCGATGTCGGGCACGCGCAAGAGCTGAGCCCTTCTTTTCGGTAATACTTACAAAAAGGCCCCGTTCTTCACCCGAAGGACGGGGCTTTTCGGTTTTCATGCATCCGTAACGGGTTTTTAGGGCACAGGGACTTAAGGGCGGAGAGAACAAGATCTGGATCGCCCGATGAACCGTCTTCCTTTGATCGCCCCCAACCCGCCGCGCCTGAGCGAGCATGTGGATGCGTTGCGCCGCGTCGAGGCGTCTGGGGTGTTCAGCAACAACGGCCCCGAAGTGCAGCGGTTCGAGGCGGAGGCGACGCGCGACCTGTTCGGCGGGCATGGCGCCAGCCTGGCGGTCGGCAACGCGACGCTGGGGCTGATGATCGCGATCCGCGCGGCGGCGGGGATGAACCCCAAGCCCGGCACGCTGGCGCTGATGCCCGCGATGACCTTTGCCGCGACCGCGCACGCCGCGGCCTGGGCCGGGCTGACGCCGCTGATCTGCGATATCGATCCCGACGACTGGAGCGCATGCGCCGCCGCCGAAGAGCGCGCGCTGGCAGCCCATGGCGACCGGATCGGGGTGGTGGTGCCCTATGCGACGTTCGGCAACGCGATCGATCTGGACCGCTACGAAGACTATCGGCGGCGCTTCGGCGTCGGCGTGGTGGTCGATGCGGCGTCGTCGCTGGGGACGCGTGACGCCGCCGGCGAAGGCTTCGGCGCGCGCGCGCCGTTCGCGATCGTCCATTCGATGCACGCGACCAAGACCTTCGCAGTGGCCGAAGGCGGGCTGATCCACAGCGGCGACCCCGCGCTGATCGCGACGCTTCGCGTCATGGCGAATTTTGGGTTCGACGGCAGCCGCAGCGCGACGCTGCCGGGGATCAACGCCAAGCTGCCCGAAATCCTGGCGGTGATGGCGCAGGCGAAGCTCACGGAGATCGAGCGGGTGGCGGATCACCGCGCGGCGCTGGAGGTCGCGTACCGGGGCGCGCTGAGCGCGTTGCAGCTGCAACGCGTGTCGGGGACACGGCGCGCGACGCAGTTCATGGCGGTGCTGCTGCCCGCGCATCTGGCGCATGCGCGCGAGGCGATCGCGGCGCGGATCGAGGCGGACGGGATCGCGACCGGTTGCTATTTCAGCCCGCATCTGGGGCAGCAGCCCTGGTTCCAGGCGACCGCGACGATCGAGCCGACGCCGGTGGCGGACGCGGTCGGCGCGCGGATGCTGTCGCTGCCGATCACCGATGCGATGACCGTCGACGACGCGCTCCGGGTGGCGGACGCGGTGCAGCGCGCGTGTCGCGAGGCCGACCGGATCGCCGCGGTCCCCAGTGCCGCGCCGCGGATCGCCTCGGTCGTCGTCATCGGCGGGGGGCCGGCGGGGACCGCGATGCTGACGTCGGCGACCAAGCGGGGGCAGTTGCCCGCGCTCGCTGCGTCGGGGCTGGTGGTGGTCGAACGCAGCGATGCGATCGGCGGCGGGCAGCTCGGCCGCTATGCGATCACGTCCGATTCGACCGCGCAGACCTTCCTGACCGCGGTGCGCGACAATATCCATCCCGAGCTGGCGCAGCTGGTCGATCACCCCGCGGGGCGCGCGGTGGCGGCGCATGCGGGCGCACTGGGCGTGCCGCTGACCGAGGTCGGGCCGTTGCTGCGCGCGACCGGCGATCGGCTGGGCGACATCGTCCGCGCGAACGGCGGCAGCGTGCTGACGGGGCACGAGGCGGTCGCCGCGCGGCAGGTGGGCGCACTGTGGAGCGTCACGCTCCGCCGCCTGTCCGACGGGCACGTGTTCGAGCAGATGGCGCACAATGTCGTGGTCGCGACCGGCGGGCACCAGCCGATCGACCGGCTCGTGACGCAGCAGGTCGCGGGGGCGTCGCTGGCAGCGTTGGCGAACGGGCGGCTGATCCAGTCGGACGAGGTGCTGACGCTCGGCGGGTTCGAGCGCGTCGCCGATATCCTGTCGACCCGGCGCGCGCCGCGGATCGCGGTGGTGGGCGGGTCGACCAGCGCGCTGACGACGATCGCGCTGCTGCTGAAAAGCCGCCCTGCCCTGCCGCTGGGCGCCGGCGCGATCACCTTGCTCCACCGGCGTCCCCTGCGGCCCTTCTACCCGTCGGCGGAGGCTGCGCTGGCCGAGGGCTTCACCGATTTCGGACCCGAGGATATTTGCCCGGTGTCGGGCTTCGTGTACCGGCTGGCGGGGTTCCGGCTGGAAGCGCGCGAGCTGGTCGTGCGGATGCTGGGGATCGACGGACGCACGCCCGATCCGCGCGTCGCGCTGCACCGGATCGGGGGCGACGACGACGCAGCGGCGCGCGCGATCATCGCCGACGCGGACCTGGTGGTGGCCGCGCTCGGCTATCGGCCGCGCGCCGTGCCCATCCTCGACGATGACGGCGCGATCGCGCTGGCTGCGCAGGACGGCCGGCCGATGGTCGACCGGCATTGCCGCATCCTCGATTCGAACGACCAACCGATCGCCGGCCTGTTCGGGCTGGGGCTGGCGGCGGGGTTCGTGCCCTGGGGACCACTCGGGGGCGAATCGAGTTTCTCGGGGCAGGCCAACGGCTTGTGGCTGTGGCAGAACGATGTCGGGCAGATGATCGTTGACCAGGTGCTGGCGGACGAGGCACGAGCGGCGGCGTGAGCGCCGAGACAGCCCCGACCATCAGTGTGATCATGGCGGCCTATAACGGCGCCGCGTTGATCGAAGAGACGCTGGCGACGCTGACCGCGCAGAGCTTCGGCGATTTCGAAGTGATCGTGGTCGACGACCGGTCGACCGATACGACGCGTGACGTCGTCGCGGCCTGGGCCGACCCGCGCGTCCGGCTGGTTGCGCTCGAGCAGAATGGCGGACCGGTGCGCGCGCGCAACCGCGCGTTCGCGGAGGCGCGCGGGCGCTATATCGCCGCGCTCGACCATGACGACCTGTGCCGCCCGGAGCGGTTCGCGCAGCAGGTCGCGTATCTGGATGCGAACCCGGAGGTCGTGCTGCTCGGCACTGCGGCGGAGATCCTGGAGAACGGGGTGGTCACGCCGTCGGGCTATGCGCCGGTGACCACGCCGCACCTGGTCGGCTGGCTGAGCCTGATCGAGAACCCGCTGGTCTGGTCGTCGGTGATGATCCGCGCGGACGCAGCGCGACGGCTGGAGCCGTTCACGCGGCCCGAGATCCTCTATGCCGAGGATTTCGACCTGTATCACCGCATCCAGCCGCTGGGGCGGATCGCGCGGCTCGACACGCCGCTGCTGGTGTATCGCAGCCATCCCGGCGGCATCTCCAAGCGGTTCGTCGACACGATGGAGGCGAACACGCTGCGCGTGCTGGCGGGGGCCTATGCGCCGCTGTTCGGCGAGACCGCGCACGAGACCGCGGCGCTGGTCGCGACGCACCTGATGGCGAAGCGGCCGGTCCCGGACCGTGCTGCGCTGGCGGCACTGGGACAGGCGCTGTCCGCGCTGCAGGTCTGGTATCTCGCGGCGCACGACTGTGACGCGCAGGACGTGCGACTGATCAAGTGGGAGACCGCGCGGCGCTGGGCGCAGGTGGGGCGTACCGGGCTGCGTTCGGGCACGATTCGCGTGGCCGACGTCATCGCGGTGCGGCCCGAGCATCTCGGCCTCGGCTATGCCGGGGTCGAGGCGCTGATGTGGTCGGGACTCGTCGGCGGCGCGCGCCGGCTGGGGGTGAGCCGCGAGGGCGCTCAGACCTTGGCGGCGAAGATCATCCGGCCCGGTCCCAGTCGCGCGAAGACCTGATCGAGGTCGCGCTCGCCGACCGCGAAACAGCCCTGGCTGCGGCCGAGCATGCCGTGCGACGCGATCATGTCCTTGTTCGCATACCAGGCCGAGTGCACCACGATCGCGCGACCCAGCGCGTTGTCGTTGGTCGGGTCGAGCCCGATCAGCCGCTGCGACCGGCCATGCTTGCCGACATAATAATCGTCGGTGACGAACGCGCCCTGCGACGAGGCGTTCGAGCCGAAATCGTTCGAGAAGCGGCGCAGGAAGCCGCTGTGATCGGGATCCGACCCGCTGCCGTGCGAGACCAGCAGCGAGGTGCTGCGGCCGCTGGCGAGATCGATGAAGTGGAAGCGCGGCTGCGACGACGGCGCGGCGAAATCGGCGATCGCGATGCGGTCGTGCCGGTCGACGCGGTTGCCGTGGCGGCTGAGCGCGGCGAGCGCCTGGCGCAGCAGTTCGGGACGGACGACCCGCGAAGACGTGACCGGTGCGGCGGGAACGCTCGGCAGCGGCGGCTGGGTCATCGGGCGAAGATCGCTCGCCTTCAACAGCGGGGTCAGGCGCGGCGTGGCCGAAACGGCACCCGGCAGGGCGAACGCGCCTGCGAGGACCAGTCCATTCTTCAGAAGTGCGCGTCGGTCGCGCACCGAGTCATGCTCGTCGTGCATCTAAATTCCCGAAAAGCCCCGTTCCCACGAACTCTGATATAGCGCATTTTTTATGAAAATTCCGCAACCATTTCCGCTGGTTGCATCGGCGATCCGGCATTTCGGCGCGAGTCCGGCCCGGTTCGTCGTGAGTCGTCCGGAAATGGCACCTTCGGCAATGTCGGGCGTTTTCGGACTCGCATGATCGGATGGAAGGGATGACATGGCACGCGTATCGGGACTCGCCATCGCTGTGATGCTGGCTTTCATCGCGACGCCCGCGCTCGCGATGGACGACATCGCGCTGCCGATCGAGGAAGCCGCGACCGAACTGTCGCCCAACCAGTTCGTGTGGAACGACACCAATACCGGTGAGGCCCTGAGCATCGTGATCAGCCTGTCGACGCAGCGGGCGTACGTGTATCGCGGCGCACAGATGGTCGCGGCGACGACAATCTCGAGCGGCCGCGACGGCAAGGACACCCCGCTCGGCACCTATCCGATCCTGCAGAAGAATGCCGTGCATCGGTCGAACCTGTACAACGACGCGTCGATGCCGTTCATGCAGCGACTGACCTGGGACGGGATCGCGATCCATGCGGGCAACAACCCGGGCTTCCCCGATTCGCACGGCTGCATCCGCGTGCCGACCGGGTTTGCGAAGAAGCTGTTCGGCGTGACGTCGATCGGGACGACGGTGACGGTGACGGACGATTTCGAGAGCGGCGATGCGCCGGTCGAGCCGCTGGTCGACGCCGAGACGGCGAGCGCGAACGGGAAGCAGTTGGCGAGCCTGGGGAAGTAAGGGGTCGCCTTCCGTCAGGCTGAACGCGTTTCAGCATCTACGGCGTCGCGGGCGCTGGTTCCCGCGGAGAGGTGGACCCTGAACCGAGTTCAGGGTGACGGGGCGAGTGCCTTGATCGGCAGCCCAAGCTCCACCAGCCGCGCGCGGAACGCGGCCGCGTCGGTGAACAAGATCGCGTGCATCCCCACCGCGTTCGCACCCGCGACATTGTCGGCATTGTCGTCGACGAACACCGCCTGTTCGGGCCGCAGCCCGAACCGGTCGAGCGCGAGGTGGTAGATCGCCGCGTCGGGCTTCACCATCTTCTCCTCGCCCGACACCACGACGTCGCGGAAGCGGTCGAACAGCGCCGATTCGCGCGCGCGGAACGGCGGCCAGAATTCGTGGCTGAAATTGGTGATCGCGAACAGCGGCACGCCCGCCTCGTCCAGCTCGCGGACGATGTCGTGCATGCCGGCGACCGCCGCGCCGATGCTGTCGACGAAACGGGGACCCCAGAGGGCGATCAGGTCGGCATGCTGCGGATACAGCGCTGCCAGCTCCGCCGAGGTATCGGCGAAGTCGCGGCCGGCATCATGCTGGAAGTGCCAGTCGGTGGTGACGACATCGCGCAGGAATGCATCGAGCGCCCGATCATCCTCGATCAGGCGCTCGTACAGGATCCGCGGATCCCAGTCGTACAGGACGCGACCGACGTCGAAGACGACGGCGGTCGGCGCGGGGCTGCTCAGCCCTGGCGCGCCTTGAAGCGACGGTTCGTCTTGTTGATGACGTAGGTCCGGCCACGACGGCGGATCACGCGGTTGTCCCGGTGGCGATCCTTGAGCGACTTCAGGGAATTGCGGATCTTCATGATCGATTCGCTTCTTTTCAATTCTAGGTGTGCGGAAAGACGGGATCGCCTAATGGCGAGGGGTGTTCAAGTCAAGCAAACGGACGCCCGAAGCCGCCGCCGGAACCCGCCGGGACGATTCGCGCGTTACGAATGCACAACAATAGAATGGGAACCGCCCGATGACCATGCGTTCGATCCTCGCTTTGGCCCTGACCGGAGCCGGCCTGGCGGCATGCACCACCGTATCGCTGCCGCCGACCGAGGTGCTGCGCTATCATCTGGGTGCGCCGATCGACCGTGGCACGGTGACCGTGCAGCCGCTGTCGGCAGCGCCGGCGAGCCTCGAGTTCAAGAGCTATGCCGCCGCCGTGCAGGGCGAGCTGCTCAAGTCCGGCTACGGCGTACCGGCGGCGGGCGCGAAACCGCAGTTCATCGCGACGGTCGCGTTCACGCGCACGACGCAGGCCGGCCCGCCGCGCCAGTCGCCGATCAGCATCGGCCTGGGCGGCGGCGGCTTCAGCGGCGGACGCGGCAGCGGTGGCGTCGGCCTGGGCGGCGGCGTCGGCTTTCCGATCGGCGGCGGCGGGCGCAGCGCGATCCTGGTCACCGAGCTGTCGGTGACGATCAAGCGCAGCGCCGACCAGTCGCCGGTCTGGGAAGGCCGCGCACAGAGCTTCGCCGATGCGCGCAAGGCCGATGCGACGACCGACATTCAGGCCGGAAAGCTGGCCCGCGCGCTGTTCACGGGGTTCCCCGGCGAGTCCGGGCGCACTATTCAGGTGAAATGACCATCACGCTCAACGCCGCCTTCGACGGCGGCAACATCCGGCTGAACCAGATCGACGGCGACGTCGTCGATCTGGAGATCGTCCACGACCGCGAGTCGGACTTCTACCAGTGGTTCTATTTCCGCGTCGCGGGCGCCACCGGCCGGACCGTCACCTACCGCATCGTCAATGCGGGCGGCTCCGCCTATCCGTTCGGCTGGCCGGGCTACAAGGTCCGCGCCAGCACCGACCGGATCGCCTGGCGGATGATCCCGACGCGCTATGTCGACGGCGTGCTCGAGTTCGAATGGACCGGGAATACCGACTTGGTCTGGTTCGCGTATTTCGCGCCCTACACGATGGAGATGCACGAGGCGCTGGTCGCGCGCACCGCGCTGTCGCCGGCTGCGAAACACCGCGAACTGAGCGTGTCGCTCGACGGGCAGGCGATCGACTGCTTCACCTTCGGCACGGGGGAAAAGCAGGTCTGGATCTATGGCCGCCAGCATCCCGGCGAATCGATGACCGAATGGTGGATGGAAGGCGCGCTCGAGCGGCTGACCGATACCGGCGACGCGATCACCGCCGCGCTGCTCGAAAAGACGACGATCCACGTCGTGCCCAACATGAACCCCGACGGCACGCGGCGCGGGCATCTGCGCACCAACGCGGCGGGCGTGAACCTCAACCGCGAATGGGACACGCCGACCCCCGAGCGCAGCCCCGAAGTGCTGTGCGTGCGCAACGCGATGGACGAGACCGGCGTCGCGGTGGCGATGGACGTCCATGGCGACGAGGCGATCCCGGCGAACTTCCTCGCGGGGTTCGAGGGGATCCCGTCCTGGACCGACGCGCTCGGCGAGAAATATTACGAATATGGTCGGCGGCTGGCGGCGCACACGCCCGATTTCCAGACCGAGAAGGGCTATCCCAAGTCGGCGCCGGGCACTGCCAACTTGTCGATGTCGACCAACCAGCTCGCCGAGCGGTTCGGCGCGGTGTCGATGACGCTGGAAATGCCGTTCAAGGATCATGACCCGAACCCCGATGCGGAGTTCGGCTGGTCTCCCGAACGATCGAAGCGGCTCGCGCATGCGATGCTCGAGACGCTCGCCGACATGATCGACGAGATCTGACGCGTATCGGGAGGTAGTCCACGATCCTCCCCCGCCAGGGGGGGTGGCGCCGTCAGGCGACGGAGGGGGAGGACACGGAACAGCCGTTACCCTTTCCGCCCCCTCCGTCAGGCTGCGCCTGCCACCTCCCCCTGGCGGGGGAGGATAGAGAAAAGCCTGACTTCGAATGAGCCCCCTGTCCCGGGGGGAGAGGAAAATTGAAGGAGCCCGCATGCCGAAACTCGTCCTGATCCGCCACGGCCAGTCCAGCTGGAACCTCGAGAACCGCTTCACCGGCTGGTGGGACGTGAACATGACCGAAAAGGGCGAGGCCGAGGCCAAGGCCGCGGGCGCGTTGATGGCCGAGAAGGGGCTCGATTTCGACCAGACCTTCACAAGCCTGCAGACCCGCGCGATCAAGACGCTGAACATCGCGCTGGAGCAGATGGGGCGGCTGTGGCTGCCGGTCGAGAAGGACTGGCGGCTGAACGAGCGACATTATGGCGGGCTGACCGGGCTGAACAAGGCCGAGACCGCGGCCAAGCATGGCGATGCGCAGGTCCATACCTGGCGGCGCAGCTTCGACATTCCGCCGCCGGTGCTGGAGGACGGGTCAGAGTTCGACCTGTCGAAGGACCGTCGCTATGCGGGGATCGCGATCCCGAAGACCGAGAGCCTGAAGGATACGATCGCGCGCGTGCTTCCCTATTGGGACGCGCGGATCGCACCGGCGCTGAAGGACGGGCAGCGCGTGCTCATCTCCGCGCACGGCAATTCGCTGCGCGCGCTGGTCAAGCATCTGTCGAACATCCCCGACGACGAGATCACCAGCCTGGAAATCCCCACGGGGCAGCCGATCGTGTACGAGCTGGACGACGATCTGAAGGCGCTCGATCGGTACTATCTGAGCGAGCGCTGAGGCGGCTGCCGTTCCCCCGCGAAGGCGGGGGTCCAGGGGTCACGAGCGTCATCGTCTGTAACCTTGGGCTCCCGCCTTCGCGGGAGAACGGGAGAGGGTGGCCCCTCCTTGCCCTCGCTACCCCCGGCCGCTAGGCACGGGCGCTTCTCGGCATGGGGGGCGAAATGGCGCTGGTCGGCATCATCATGGGTAGCAGCTCCGATTGGGAGACGATGCGCCACGCGGCCGAGACGCTCGACGCGCTGGACGTCGCGTACGAGACCAAGGTGGTCTCCGCACACCGCACGCCGCAGCGGCTCTATGACTATGCGACGACGGCCGCCGATCGCGGGCTGAAGGTCGTGATCGCGGGCGCCGGCGGTGCCGCGCACCTGCCCGGCATGGCGGCGGCGATGACGCATCTGCCGGTGCTCGGCGTCCCCGTCGAATCCAAGGCGCTGAAGGGCATGGATAGCCTGCTCTCGATCGTGCAGATGCCGGGCGGCATTCCGGTCGGCACGCTGGCGATCGGCAAGCCCGGTGCGATCAATGCCGGGCTGCTGGCCGCCGCGATCCTCGCGACGTCGGACGAGGCGCTCGCCGGTCGGTTGAAGGCATGGCGTGCGGCACAGACCGAGTCGGTCGTGGACGAGCCCGCATGATGCTGCCCCCCGGTTCGACGATCGGCATCCTGGGCGGCGGACAGCTCGGGCGGATGCTCGCGGTCGCGGCAGCGCAGCTCGGCTATCGCAGCCATGTCTATGCGCCCGAGGCGACCGGTCCCGCGACCGAAGTCGCCGCCGAATGGACGCAGGGCCGGTTCGAGGATGCCGATGCGATGCGCGCCTTTGCCGCGCGCGTCGACGTCGCGACCTATGAATTCGAGAATATCGATCCGCAGGCGGTCGCGTTCCTGTCGGGGCGGGTGCGCGTGCATCCGCCGGTGCGCGCGCTCGACGTCGCGCGCTATCGCCCCAACGAGAAGGCGCTCGTGACGGAGCTCGGCGGGCGGACCGCGCCGTACCGCGAGGTCGCGAGTGCCGCGGATCTGGCGCGCGCGCTGCGCGAGATCGGTGCGCCCGCGATCCTCAAGACAACGCTGTTCGGCTATGACGGCAAGGGGCAGGTGCGGATCGACGATATCGGCGACGCGGAGGCGGCCTGGGCGGCGTTGGGGAGCCCCCCTGCCCTGCCCGCGGGCGTCCCCGCGATCGTCGAGGGGCGGATCGACTTCCTCGCCGAATTCTCGGTGCTGCTGGCGCGCGGGCGCGACGGGCAGGTCGTTACCTGGGACACGCCCGAAAACGTGCATCACGACGGCATCCTCGCGACCTCGACGGTGCCGGCGCGCGGCGTGATCGTCGAGCAGGCCGAGGCCGCCATCGACGTCGCGCGGAACATCGCCGAGCGGCTCGACTATGTCGGCGTGATGGCGGCGGAGTTCTTCGCGACGCCCGACGGCCCGGTGTTCAACGAGATGGCGCCACGGGTGCACAATTCCGGGCACTGGACGATCGAGGGCGCGGAGTGCTCGCAGTTCGAGAATCACATCCGCGCGATCTGCGGGTTGCCGCTGGGGTCGACCGCACTGACCGGCGCCCGCGTGACGATGGAGAATCTGGTGGGGGCGCAGGCGGATGCGTGGCCGCGGCTGCTCGCCGAGCCAGGCGCGCACCTGCACCTCTACGGCAAGGGCGATTCGCGGCCGGGGCGCAAGATGGGGCATGTGACGCGGGTGATGCGCTAGCACGTCCTCGCGCGGCGCGCGGCGCTCCCGCGATCCGATCGAAACCCAGCACCAAAAAAAAAGGCCGCCCGTGAGGGCGGCCTTTTCCGTTTAGGCCCGAAGGATCAGAACTTCGCTTCGATCCCGGCGTACATGAACCGACCGACATTCTCGAAGATACCCTGCGCGCCGGTCGTGCCGGTGATGTCGTAGGGCGGCTGGCGGTCGAACACATTGTCCATGCCGGCATAGAAACGGAACTTGTCCGTGACGTCCGCGCCGACGCGGAGGTTGTGATAGGTCACGTCCGGGTAGAAGACGAACGGGAACGCGTCCGGGTTGTTCGCCGGGCGGCCCTGCACCGAGTTCTGCGTCTCGTACTGCGCCGCGACGGTCTGCTTGCCGATGTAGCGCATGTTGTAGTTGATATCGAACATCCCGAAATCGGCGTTCGCGGTGAACGATCCCGCCCATTCCGGATCGCCGACCTCGAACTTCTGCTGGTCGATGAAGCTCGGCGTGTTGATGTCGGTATAGTTGTCGCGGTTGATCAGGTAGCTGACGATGCCGCGCAGCGTGACCTTCGCCGGACCGATGTCGCGGCTGTAGCTCAGGTCCGCGTCGATGCCCGACGTCTTCTGCTTGGCGAAGTTGAACGGCCCCGACAGGAAGGACTGGCCGGTCGTCGGGAAGGCGATCTGTACGCCTGCGTGGGTGACGCCGGACTGCCCCGCAAAGGTGCCGTTCGGGTTGCGTGTCAGCGCCGCGCAATACTGGTTGTTGATGCCGCTCGGGCTGTCATAGCACTGGTTGATGATCGTTTGCGGCAGCAGCGAGAAGATCACGTTGGTGATCTTGATGTTGTAATAGTCGACCGACAGCGTCAGCCCGGGGACCATGCTCGGCTGGATGATGACGCCGCCGGTGAAGCTGTCCGCGGTCTCCTCGCGCAGGTTCGGGTTGCTGCCGTTCAGGCCGCTGATGCCCGCAGTCGGCACGTTGGTGAACGGCTCGGTGATGCCGTTGAACGTCTGCGTGGTCGGAACCCCCGCCGCGGCGCAGTTGGCGACGCGGTTCGGGTTGTTGCGGATGTTGGTCTGGCTGCACGGGTCGACGAGCCCGTTCAGGAAGGTCTGACTCGGTGCCGAGAACAGATCGCCCTGGGTCGGTGCGCGGACCGAGCGGGCGTAGCTGCCGCGCAGGCGGATGTCGCTGATCGGCGACCAGGTCAGCCCGCCATTGTACGAATAGACCGTGCCCGTCGCCCCGATGTTATAGTCCGAGATGCGCCCGGCGCCGGTGAGCGTCAGTTCCTGGAAGAACGGAACGTCCTTCAGCAGCGGGATGCGGACTTCGCCGTAGAGTTCCTTCACGACCTGCGCGGGCGGGTCGAAGACGGGAATCGCGTTGAGGAAGGTCGCCCCGCTGCGCGTCACCTCGTCGAACGCCGAATAGGCGGTCTCGCGGCGATATTCGCCACCGAGCGAGAAGCCGATCGGGCCGCCGGGCAGTTCGAACAGCTGCGACAGGTCGCCCGAGACGAAGGCGGTGACGTCGTACTGGTCGGCCTCTTCGCGGCGGGTGGAATTGACGACGAAATAGTTGAGCGCGGCCGCGCTCGGCGCGCCCTTGCCGAACAGGTTGACCGGAACGCACGCCGGATCGTCATTGGTGGTGCTCGCATCGGCGTTGACCCCGCAGACGATGGCGCCTGCCGCGTTGCGCACCGCATTCTGCGACCGGATGAACTTCTGGACGTTCACGTTGCCCGACGTCGCGTAGAACGTGTCCAGATGGCCGTAGTTGAACGCGAGTTCGTAGCGCCAGTCGGTGTTGAACGTGCCCTCGACGCCGCCGACGATGCGATAGGTCTCGCGGCGATGATTCTCGCCACGCGCGCCGAAATCGACGTTGATGCGCTGCGCGGTGAAGGTCGTCGCGCCGGGCGCGAGCGTCTGCGCGAGCACCGACTGCGCCTGCGCCGACAGGAACGGGTTGGTGACGCTGTAGCTGGCCGGCAGCGTACCCTGGAGGAAGGTCGGCTGCCCCTCCTGGATCGCGTTGACGCGGACATATTTGGCCTCGACGAACGGGCGGAAGGCATCCGAGACGTCGTAATGCGCCAGCACGTTCGCGGAATAGCGCTTGATCCCCGGCTGCAGCTGTCCGGTCAGGCGCTGCGACGAGCCGAGCCCGCCGATCGCGTTGCCCGAACCGAACGGACGGAAATCCTTCTCGACGACGTTGGGCACGAGGTTGCCGGTGTCGTCGAACACGAACACGCGCCCGAGCGCCGCGCCCGTGTTGCTGAACTCGCCGGTGCAGTTGAACGCGCGGCGCGCGGCGACGGCGGCATTGCCGGCGACCGCCGCCGGGCAGGCCGAGGTGATCGCGCCGCCTTCGGAAATCGCGATGTTGCGGACGCGCGAATAGAAGGTCGTGTCCGAGATGCCGTTGCCGGCGCCCGGCTCGTTGAGGACGTTCTCGCTCGCGTTGAACTGGCGGCGGCCGGTCGAGCCGTAGCGGCTGCGGTCGGTGAAGTAGAGCGCACCCGATTCGCTGTATTCCGCCGACCCGGCGATGTTGCCGCGGCCGTCGGCGAAGTTCGTGCCCGCGGTCAGGCTGCCGAAATAGGACGGGCGATCACCGCGCGGCGTGACGCCGCTCTGCGCACGCAACCGCAGCCCCTCATAGTCGCGCTTGAGCACGAAGTTGACCGCACCCGCGACGGCATCCGAGCCGTAGACGGCCGAGTTGCCACCGGTGACGACGTCGACGCGCTCGGTCAGGTCGACCGGGATCGTGTTGACGTCGACCGTGCTGTCGCCGGGCGACGTCGTCACGTGACGACGGCCGTTGACGAGGACCAGCGTGCGATTGACGCCCAGCCCGCGCAGATCAAGGATGTTGAGGCCGGCGGTGCCGATGAAGCGCGTCGAGTTCGAGGCGCTGTAGGTCGAGCGCATCGACGGCAGCTTGTTCAGCGTGTCGCCGAGCGAGACGTCGCCGGTCTGCGTCAGCTCCTGCAGGCTGAGCGACGTGATCGGCGACGGCGATTCGAGATTGGGACGCGCGATGCGCGAGCCGGTGACGACGATCGTGTCGTCAAGAGGTGCGGCGGCCGCCTCGGCAGCGACCTGCGTGCCGGTTTCCATCACCGTATCGTCCCGCGTCGAAGGCGCGGTCTGCGCCGACGCCACCGTCGGCAGCAGCAGGACCGAACCCGCGGCGAGGATCGTCGCCGACAGGAAACCATGGATCTTCATCGAATAATCACCCCAATTTTTGTACGTTATGTCGCACGTTGAAGCGGTGATATTTCGCGGAACGGGGCGCTTCCGCAAGCTTCGGTTAATGTCCGACGCGTCGATCACACCGTTTGCGATCCAATTGTGACAGATCTGTCACAATACGACATGCATGCTGACTCCGGGATGGTCACGGGCAAAGGGAGGCCGGCGCGAGGCGCCCGGCACGACAGGCATGCGGCAGCTCGCGGCGGAACGATGGTGTGGCGCTTCAAGAAAATGGTGCCCGGAGACGGGGTCGAACCGCCGACACTGCGATTTTCAGTCGCATGCTCTACCAACTGAGCTATCCGGGCATCGTCCGACCGGGGTCGGAACGTCGCCGGTCTTTCGACCGGAAGGGCGCGTTTAGTCGGCGTCCTCGTCGCTGTCCAGCCCAGTTGGAGAAATCGGTCGACCGGGGATGCGATAGCCCTCGCCGAGCCATTGCAGCAGGTCGCGGTCGCGGTGGCGGCTGGTGCAGAACGGGGTGGTGTCGGGCGCGGCGGGCTTGCCGCAGATCGGGCATTTGACGGGGGTCGAGGCGGGCATCAGGCACTCTCCAGGTCGTGGACGACGCCGGTGCGGCGCGCGAGTTCCGCCAGCCAGCCCGGTTGCGCCATCAGCCGGGCATGGACGGCGGCGGGCAGCGTGTGGCGGCGCGAGGCGGTGGGGGGCGTGCGTTCTAGGCTGCGCAGTGCCGCGCGGGCGGCGGCGCCGACCGGATCGGCGCGGAGCAGCTCGGGGAGCGAGGCGCGGGGCCTGGGGCGGACGATCTGCAGGAAGCCGAAGCCGTTCATCGATGTGCGCTCGAACGGCGGGGGCAGCGCGTCGTCGATCGCGGCGGCGACCGCCTGGCGCTGCGCCTTGCCCTGCAGCGTGGGAAAGTCGATGCCGATCGAGCCGCCAATGCCGTGGCGGCGGATCGCGGCGGCGACGTGCCGCGCCGCGGCGATGGCGAGCGCGTCGAGTGGGGGGCCGCCATCGACGTCGAACAAGGTCATCGCGGGCGTCGGCGACAGGCGCAGCGCGCCGGCGGGGAAGAGGATCTCGCCGGTCAGCGCCTCGTCGAGCAGTTCGGACAAGCCCGCGGCCTCGAGTGCGTCGGGTTCGTGGGGGCGCAGCGCGCGGACCGGGTGGCCGGTGGCGGCGAGGCGGGCGCGCAGGTCGGGTGCGGGGTGTAAGGGCGCGTCGGTGACGACGGCCTTGGCGAGTTTGGCGCGGCCGGCCTCCGGGAGGGCTTCGCGGACGATCTCGACGGTGAGCGCGGCGCCCTCGGTGATGCCGGGGGGGACGTGCAGGAGCGCTTCGCCGCCGTCCAGCGCGACGCGGCCGCGGCGGCCGGGGAGCAGGGCGACGAGGCGGGCCCGGGCAACGGTGCCGACGCGCAAGGCCCCCCCGTCCAGTTCGATCGCGGCTTCGATGATGCGGTCGTCATCGACCAGGGCCGCCCTGGCCTCGCCGATGCCGGCCTCGAACAGCCATTCAGGCAAGCGGGACGCCGGCGGTCTTGAGCAGCGCGCGGGTCTCGAACAGCGGCAGGCCGATGACGCCCGAATGCGAGCCCGACAGGAAGCGGACGAACGCCTCCGCCCTGCCCTGGATCGCGTAGCCGCCGGCTTTCCCCAGGCCTTCGCCACAGGCGACGTAGGCGTCGATCTCGTCCGGCGAGAGCGGCTTGAACGCGACGACGGTGTCGGCGATGCGGGTGCGGACCTTGCCGGTCGCGTCGATCACGCAGACCGCGCTCAGCGCATGGTGGCGGCGGCCCGACAGCTTCGCCAGCAGGTCGCGCTGGACCGCCTCGGTGTCGGCGGGCGGCAGGATGCGGCGGCCGAGCGCGATCGTGGTGTCGCCGGCGAGGACGATCTCGCCGTCTGCACGGTCCACCGCTTGCGCCTTTTCGACCGCGAGGCGCAGCGCATAGTCGCGCGGTGGCTCGGCTTTGCGCGGGGTCTCGTCGATGGCGGGCGCGGCGACGCGGGTCGGCACGACCCCGAGCCGGGCGAGCAGGTCGCGGCGGCGGGGCGAGGAGGAGGCCAGAACCAGCATGGGAGCCTCGATGTCCGGAATGCTTATTTGAAGCGGTAGGTGATGCGACCCTTGGTCAGGTCGTAGGGCGTGAGTTCGCACAGCACTTCGTCGCCGACGAGCACGCGGATGCGGTTCTTGCGCATCTTGCCGGCGGTGTGGCCGAGGATCTCATGGTCGTTTTCGAGCTGGACCCGGAACATCGCGTTGGGGAGCAATTCCACCACGCGGCCGCGCATCTCGAGCAGTTCTTCCTTGGCCAAACAAAACCTCTGATCTTTGGGGAATATCGAACGCGGGCCCTTAGCGGCAAAGCGGCGAAAAGGGAAGCGTTGCCCGGATATGGGGGGTGGAGGGGCGGGTTTCCAGCGGGGCGGAAGGTCACGAAGGGCATGCGCGAGAGGGTGGTTTTGCGGCGGCGGGGTGGTGCGAATGTTGTGAATGTTGAGACGTGGAGGGGGTTTTTCGCGGGTCTCAACTTTCGGCGGATGTCGCGCGATCGCGATCGCGAGAGGGATGTGGAGGTGTCAAAGAGCGAGTCGCGCAGGAACGTAGCGCGAACGGGGTTTGTAGGACACGAATTTGTGCGGCCTAGGCATCAAATGCGGCCTTTGCGCGTCCGGCCAGCCCGTCTTCGGGAAGCTGCCGGTTGGCAGTCGATCCGAGGCGGACGTTATACCGCGTGTTCATTTTGACGCTTGCCAGAGCGAGCGCGTCCAGAGTGCCTCCGCGCTTTTGGTACCGCTCCTTCATTAAGGCGCAGCCATAGTGTGACGTTCCCAATCGCGATCCAAGCCGTATCGTCACCCACGAAGTCAGCGAGGGGACGCATGCTGCCGACCGATAGTCTCAGTACGTCTTGGATCACCTTACCGTCAGCAAGTGACACGAGCGCTATCCTTGAACCGGCGTCAAACGTTGCTGGCGGCATAAGCAAGAGTGCGAACCGACCGCTTTTGCTGATGGCGAAAAGATCCTGTTGCCACCACGTCGTCGCAGTCGCGTTCAGCATCCATTCGATCGTACCGGTTTGGGCGTTACGCCGCTCCAGCAAAGGCCCGGTATGGGGCTCCGGGGGCGGTTGTATCCCACAATCGTGACACTGAATTCCTTTCGGCTGCAGATCGTGCAGAATCAAGATGGATTTGGTGTTGGGCGGGAGCTGAGTAGACGCCTTCCGGTTGCTTCCCTCAGGCGGAGTAGTTTGAAATGTGTGACTGCTCGGCCCGCACCTGACCTCAACGAGGCGCAGCGGTCCTGGCGGAATGGCTTTGACCGTGCCTGGCCGCCAAATATTGGCGCCGCAGCCGATCGCACGAACCCCGGGGAGCGGCTCCGCTACAGCCGCCTCGGGCATGACCGAATAGCAGATTTGCACGTTCGCTCCGACACAGCGGCCATTCGCCAAACTCACATATGAATTATGGCTGCCGGCATCTTTCGGTGTCTCCACGCCTGCTTCGATCAGGAACACCGCGCTTTTCCCACCGTGCATACCCGTGGGAATAGTGACACGACGGAGTACGACGTAGGTCACATGACCCAAGAACGAGTCGTCGCCATCCAAGGCGACATCGACCCCACGCGCGTGCCAGGCCTTTGCAAGACGCTGGAAATCAGCAGCGGAAGCGCGCCTGATCGCACCCGCCTTCAGTAGTTCGACCAAAGCCGGCGTAGCCGCTTCGAATGAAGTAAAGATGCGGTCACGCCCCTCCGGCAGATTTAAGGATGACGTCGTTTCTTGTGCTGCGCCCGCGATTGTTACGTACAGCATCGTCGCGGCTAGAAACAGCGGAGCCAGAAGTCCCATGCAGCATCTCCACCGCCCCATGCGGGAACTCCCGGCATGATGGCCTGTTTCGAGCTTGGCAGCTACCTTCTGAAATGGCGATGTTCGAAGAATTTCGTCGGGTGTTCCAGGTGATACTCGCCAGCGTTGCGCGGGCGTCGACCCACCCCCGACCCCTCCCTTTCAGGGAGGGGAGCTGAGAGGGCGGCAGCGCGCCTTCCTGCCTCGCGTCGTGGCGAAGCCGCGTCGTCGGACGGGGGCGATTGGGCGCCCCCGCCGGGGCACCCCGCAAAGTACTACTTTGCGGGGACCCCTCGGCCGGTCGCGCTTGCTGGGGCTTCGCCTCAGCCTGCGCTGGCAGCTAAGGCTGCCAGCAGCAGCAGCGCGACGATATTGGTGATCTTGATCATCGGGTTCACCGCGGGCCCCGCGGTGTCCTTGTACGGGTCGCCCACCGTGTCGCCGGTCACCGCGGCCTTGTGCGCCTCGGATCCCTTGCCGCCGTGATGGCCGTCCTCGATGTATTTCTTCGCATTGTCCCAGGCGCCGCCGCCGCTCGTCATCGAGATCGCGACGAACAGCCCCGAGACGATCACGCCCAGCAGCATCGCGCCAAGGCTGGCGAAGCCGCTCGCCTGGCCCGCCACCGCGGTGATGATGAAATAGACCGCAATCGGGCTGAGCACGGGGAGCAGGGACGGCACGATCATCTCGCGGATCGCGGCCTTGGTAACGAGGTCGACGGTGCGGCCGTAATTGGGGCGGCTGGTGCCGAGCATGATGCCGGGATTGTCGCGGAACTGCGCGCGGACCTCCTCGACCACCGCGCCCGCCGCCCGGCCGACCGCGGTCATGCCGAAGGCGCCGAAGAGGTAGGGGAGCAGCGCGCCGAGCAGCAGCCCGACGATGACGTAGGGGTTGGAGAGGCTGAAATCGACCGTCACGTCCGGGAAATAGGTGGCGAGGTCGGTGGTGTAGGCACCGAACAGCACGAGCGCGGCGAGCCCGGCCGAGCCGATCGCATAGCCCTTGGTCACCGCCTTGGTGGTGTTGCCGACCGCGTCCAGCGCGTCGGTGCGCTGGCGGACGTCGTCGGGCAGCCCCGCCATCTCGGCGATGCCGCCGGCATTGTCGGTGACCGGGCCATAGGCGTCGAGCGCGACGACCATCCCGGCCTGGGCGAGCATCGCGGTGGCGGCAAAGGCGATGCCGATGATCCCGGCGAGCTGGTAGGCGACGATCACCGCGACGACGATGACGAGGGTGGGCATCGCGGTCGATTCGAGGCTGATCGCGAGGCCCTGGATGACGTTGGTGCCGTGGCCGGTCTCGGATGCTTTCGCGATGCTCTGCACCGGGCGGTGGTTGGTGCCAGTGTAATATTCGGTGATCCAGACGAGCAACGCGGTGACGACGAGGCCGATCATCATGCTCCAGACCAGGTCCATGCCCGTAAAACTCTGCGTGAGCGAGGGCGTGGCCTGCGTCGTCAGGTCGTCGGTGGCGGGGTCGAGGAAGCCGGCGCCGCCGATCGTCGCGTTGAGGTCGCCGAGTACGTATTTGGTCGCGAGCCAGATGCCGGGGATCGAGAGGATCGCGGAGGTGAAGAAGCCCTTGTAGAGCGCGCCCATGATCGTGCCGCGCCCTAACCGGACCATGTAGGTGCCGATGATGCTGGTGACGATGCAGACGCCGCCGACGAGCAGGGGGAGGCTCATCAGGCGCATCAGCTCGGCGGGGCTCGCCTGGATCAGCAGCGCGATCGAGATCATCGTGACGCCCAGCGTGACGACATAGGTCTCGAACAGGTCGGCAGCCATGCCCGCGCAGTCGCCGACATTGTCGCCGACGTTATCGGCGATGACCGCGGGGTTGCGGGGGTCGTCCTCGGGGATGCCCGCCTCGACCTTGCCGACGAGGTCGGCGCCGACGTCGGCGGCCTTGGTGAAGATGCCGCCGCCGAGCCGCGCGAAGATCGAGATGAGTGACGCGCCGAACGCGAGCGCGGTGAGCGCCTCGACGATGATGCGGTCGTTGGGCGCGTGGCCCGCGGGGCCGGTGAGGTACCAGAAGAAGGACGCGATCGCGAGCAGGCCGAGGCCCGCCACGAGCATGCCGGTGACCGCGCCCGATCGGAACGCCATGGTGAGGCCGGCCTGGAGACTGGTGCGCGCGGCCTCCGCGGTGCGGACGTTGGCGCGCACCGAGATGTTCATGCCGACATAGCCGGCTACCCCCGACAGCACGGCGCCGATGACGAAGCCGATCGTCGAGGTGAGGCCGAGCGTGAACAGGAGGATCGCGGCGACGATGACGCCGACCACCGCGATCGTGGTGTACTGGCGGCCGAGATACGCCTTCGCGCCTTCCTGGATCGCGGCGGCGATGTCCTGCATCTTTTCGTTGCCGGGACTGGCGGCGAGGACCTGCCTGCTGGTGATGAAGCCGTACAAGACGGCGATGACGCCGCAGATGATGGACACGTACACGGTCGTCATAGGCCAGCAGTCCCTTTTTCAGTTTCCTCTCGTGCGCCCGCGCTTTGTCGGGTCGTGGGGGGAGCGTAACAGCCTGTACCGCCGACGCAAGTTATCGCGCGTGCGCGTAGCCGAGGCTGGCGGGGAGCGGGACGGCGACGTCGCCGCGGGTGAGCGTGAGGCCGGCGCCGGGGGCGAAACCGCCGATCCGGGTCGCGGGGAAGTCGCCGTCCGCAGGCGCTGCGAAGAGGAGCTCGTAATCGTCGCCCGCGGTCGCGGCGGCGAGCGCGTCGCCCGCGTGCGCACGGTAGGCGTGCGAGAGCGGCACGCGCGCGAGGTCGATCGTGACCGCGAGGCCGCTCGCCGCCGCCATCCGCTGCGCGTCGAGGAGCAGGCCGTCCGAGACGTCCATCATCGCGCGCGCGCGCGGCGCGATGATGCGGCCTTCGGCAAGGCGCGGCTGGGGGCGGCGATAGGCGGCGAGCAGCGCCGCCGGGCCGTCGGCGCCGAGCGCGATCGCTAGCCCGGCGCCGGCATCGCCGATCGTGCCGGTAACCCAGAGCGCGTCCCCTGCCCGCGCCCCGCTGCGTGGCGGCGCGGCGGCGTCGGTGCCGAACGCGGTGACGGTCAGGATGCGCGGCGCGGCGCACGGCAGCGTGACGGTGTCGCCGCCGAGCAGCGGGGTGTCGAACGTGGCGAGCGCCTCGGCCAGCCCGCGCAGGAAGCCAGCGTCGAAGGCATCGTCGCCGAGCGGATAGTTGAGCAGGATCCCCGCCGGCACCGCGCCCTTGGCGGCGAGATCGGACAGGTTGGTCGCGACCAGCTTCCACGCGACGTCCTCGGGCGCATCGGTAGGGAGGAAATGGACGCCCTCGACCAAGGTGTCGGTGGTGACGACATGCCCGCCGATGATCGCGGTGTCGTCGCGCAGGCCTTGCGCGCCGGGGTGGAGCGGGAAGGTGCGCAAACGGCCAAGGAAATCGTCTTCGGTCACGATCCGCGCTTACCCTGTACGGGGGGCGGTGTCCCCCTGTGTTCGGTTCTCCCGCGCAGGCGGGAGTCCAGGGTTACGGAGGACAGCGCTCGCGACTCCTGGGCTCCCGCGTTCGCGGGAGAACGGGGGGTCAGTCGTCCAGCTTCGCGCCGTCGAGCGTGCGGTCGCGCTTCGCAGCCTCCGCTTGCGCCGCGTCCTTCTCGGCCTTGGTGCGGCCGAAGGCCGCGCGGTTGGCGGTGGCGGTCGCTTCCGCGGTTGCGCGGGCCTTGGCCTTGCGGGCGCGGCGGAGGTTGACGATCTCCGCCATGCGCGATCAGCCGCGGACGTCCTTGGCGATCGCGTCGAGCAGGCCGTTGACGAAGCCCGATTCGCGCTTGTCGTAAAAGGCGTGCGCGACGTCGACATATTCGCTGATCACCGCGCCGACGGGGACGTCGTTGCGCGCGAGCAGTTCGTAGGTGCCGACGCGGAGGATCGCCTTCATCGGCTTGTCGAGGCGCGTGAGGCTCCAGCCCTTGGCGAGCTTGGCGGCGACGAGGCCGTCGATCTCGTCCGCGCGGGCGTGCGCGCCGCTGACCAGGTCGTCGAAGAAGTCGACATCGGCCTCGGCATATTCGACGTCCTCGATGGTGGCGCCGAGACGGTGCTGGTGGAATTCGTGGAGCAGCGCGGGGATGGCGGTGCCTTCCATCTCGTGCTGGTACATCGCCTGGACGGCGGCGAGTCGGGCGGCGGCGCGCGCCTTGGTGCGGGGGGCTGTGCGGGACATAAGCGGTTGCCCTTAGGCCTCGGGGCGGCGCGTGTCAGCCCTTGGTCTTTAGAAGGGGTGGTTCACGCTAAGCCGCTAAGACGCGAAGAGAAGGAGTTTGGTTCGCGCAGAGGCGCGGAGGACGCTGAGATGTCGCGTGCGGCGCAGCCGCTTTGGCTCAATCGGGGGTTGCGGGTGCCCCGTCCGAGATGGAAAGCCGCTGCGCGGCGGGTGCTACTCCTCCGCGCCTCCGCGTGAAACCCTTCTTCTCTTCGCGTCTTAGCGGCTTTCCGTGAGAACCCCTTCTTCCTCAGCGTCCTCTGCGCCTCTGCGCGAACCCGATCAGGTGTTGAGGCGAAGCCGGAGCGCGACCGAGCGGGCATGGGCCGGGAGCCCCTCCGCCTTGGCCAGGGCAACCGTCGCCGGGCCGAGTTCGCGCAGCGCATCCTCGTCGAGCTGCAGGAAGCTGGTGCGCTTCATGAAGTCGAGCACCGACAGGCCGCTGGCGAAGCGTGCGCGGCGGCCGGTCGGGAGGACGTGGTTGGGGCCCGCGACGTAATCGCCGATCGCCTCGGGCGTGTAGCGGCCGAGGAACACCGAGCCGGCGTGCCGGATGCGGTCGAAGAAGGCTTGCGGGTCGGGAATCGCGAGCTGGAGATGCTCGGGGGCGAGGCGATCGACCAGAGGCGCGGCGTCGGCGAGCGACTCGACGACGATGATCGCACCGTTGGCGTCCCACGCGACGCGCGCGACGGCTTCGGTCGCGAGCGTCGACAGCTGGCGGTCGACCGCGGCGGCGACCGCGTTTGCATAGGCGGCGTCGTCGGTGAACAGGATCGACTGGGTCGTGGTGTCGTGCTCGGCCTGGCTGAGCAGGTCGGCGGCAGTCCATTCGGGGTCGTTCTGCGCGTCGGCGACCACGACGATCTCGGACGGCCCAGCGACCATGTCGATGCCGACAACGCCGTAGAGCTGGCGCTTGGCCTCCGCGACCCAGGCGTTGCCGGGGCCGGTGATGACGTCGACCGGCGCGATCCGCCCTGCCCCGTATGCCAAAGCGGCGATGCCCTGCGCGCCGCCGACGCGCCAGATTTCGTCGATGCCGACGAGGTGCGCGGCGGCGAGGACGAGGTCGTTGATCGTGCCGTCGGGGGTCGGCGTGACCATCGCGAGGCGCTTCACGCCCGCGACCTTGGCGGGGATCGCGTTCATCAGCAGCGACGACGGGTAGGCCGCGCGCCCGCCGGGGACGTAGAGCCCGGCCGCGTCGACCGGGGTCCAGCGCGCGCCGAGGCGGACGCCCGCGGAATCGGTGTCGTCGGTGTCGAGCGGGCGCTGTTTCTCGTGATACGCCTTGATCCGCGCGGCGGCGAGTTCGAGCGCGGTGCGCAGGTCGGGGTCGAGCGCGGCGAACGCAGCGGCGCAGGTCTCGGGCGCGATCCGCCAGCCGGTGGCGTCGAGGTCGTGGCGGTCGAGCCGCTGCGTCAGGTCGCGCAAGGCCGGTTCGCCGCGGTCGCGGACGTCGGCGATGATCGCGGCGACGTCGCGGGTGACGTCGGAGGACGCTTCGCGGCGCGCGGCGACGAGGGTTTCGAAGGCGGACGCGAAGGACGCGTCAGTAGCGGTAAGGCGGATCACATTCCCCTCCCGCTTGCGGGAGGGGTTAGGGGAGGGCGTGTCATAGCTATACTCGCGACGCTGGGGGACAGGCCCTCCCCCAGCCCCTCCCGCAAGCGGGAGGGGAGGTCTGCGCCGCTCATGCCCCCGCCTCCACAGCGCGGCGGAACGCCTCGACCAGCGGGACCACCTGCGGGCGCGTCTTCATCGCGGCGCGGTTGACGATCAGGCGGCTGGTGACCTGCATGATCTCCTCGACCTCGACGAGCCCGTTCTCCTTGAGCGTACGGCCCGACGAGACGAGGTCGACGATCCGCGGCGCGAGGCCCAATGTCGGGGCGAGTTCCATCGCGCCGTTCAGCTTGACGCATTCCGCCTGGACGCCGCGCGCGGCGAAATGGGCCGCGGTGACGTGCGGATATTTGGTCGCGACGCGGACATGGCTCCAGCCGCGCGGATCGTCGTGCGCCGCCATCGCGACGGGCTCGGCGACCGACAGGCGGCAATGGCCGATGCCGAGATCGACGGGCGCGTAGAGTTCGGAATAGCCGAATTCGGCGATCACGTCGGAGCCGACGATGCCGAGCTGGGCGGCGCCGTGCGCGACGAAGGTCGCGACGTCGAACGCGCGGACGCGGATCAGCGAGATGCCGGGATCGTCGGTCTCGAAGCGCAGGAGCCGGCTGTCCTCGTCGGAGAACGCCGCCTCGGGCACGATGCCCGCGCGGGCGAGCAGCGGAAGGGCCTCGGCGAGGATGCGCCCCTTGGGGACGGCGATGATCAGGGGGGGAGGTTCGGACACGCGTGCGCTTTACGGGGCGCGTGGCGGGGGTGCAACGGCCTCCACGCCCCCGCCCCGTCACCCCAGCGAAGGCTGGGGTCTCCCCGGGGCGGGTGCTGTGACCCGAACCGGGAGATGCCAGCCTGCGCTGGCATGACGAGTGGTGGTGGTGTTACGTCAGCTCAGTAGAAGAAGCTGTTATAGACCTGGACGGTGCGGCCCGAGCGGGTATCGACCAGCACGACGTCGCGGCCGTAGCGGACCCAGCGCTGATAGCCATAGCCCGGGCGCGGCAGGCGATAGGTCTGGTAGTCGTTGATCCAGTAGTTGCGGCCGTAATATTCGGGCGCGAAGCGGTAGCCGACGCTTACCGGGCGATAGCGATAGCCGCGCGGGCCGACGTAATTGCCGCGGCGATAGACGTTCTGGTGCGTGCGGCGATAGTCGCGCCAATCCTCGCGGCGCTCCTGGCGATCCTCGCGCAGTTCGCGACGGGCGTCGCGGATGTCGCCGCGGTCGCCGTAGCGCTGCGCCTGGCGGAGGTCGCGGCGGCTCTCGCGGATCTCGCGGTTGTCGCGGCGGATTTCGCCCGCGCTCTGCGCCTGGGCAGCAACGGGGGTCAGGACGGTG
This sequence comes from Sphingomonas ginsenosidivorax, assembly GCF_007995065.1. NCBI lineage: Bacteria > Pseudomonadati > Pseudomonadota > Alphaproteobacteria > Sphingomonadales > Sphingomonadaceae > Sphingomonas > Sphingomonas ginsenosidivorax. The sequence continues at coordinate 3,280,016 of NZ_VOQR01000001.1, forward strand.
GCGGCAAGTGCGGCCAGAATCATCTTGTGCATGACGGCTCTCCTTTATTCGACGCCGGGTTTAGCGGCATGGAGGCCTTATGGTTCCCGCGCGCTGAACGATTTCGGAATGGCGCGGTCAGGATTCCGACAGGTTGCGCCGCAGCGCCGCGAGGACGGCGGCCGGGTTCTGCCAGGGGACGAAATGCCCGGCATCGACGCGTTCGATCGTCAGATCGGGGACATGGTCGGCGAGCTGGTCGAGCTGGCAGGGCAGCAGCGCGGTGTCGCCGAGCCCCCAGATCGCGAGCACCGGCATCTGCGTCGGCGGGAACGGCGCGTCGAGAAAGGCGGGGCGGTCCGGCGCCGTATCGACCGCCGGCACGACGATCGCGCTGGCGCGGTACCAGTTGAGCATGCCGGTCAGCGCGCCGGGCTGCGCCCATTGGTCGAGGTACACGGGTTTCTCGTCGGCGATCCGGTCGGGCGCGATATGGGGGGCGAAGCTCGAGTCGAAGAAGGCGGAGAGGCCGATCTTGTCGACATGCGCCTCGAAACCCGGGTTGCGGAACGCGGTGATGTACTGGCTGGCGGCGCGCTGCGCGGGGTCGTCGTACAGGCTGCGCTGGAAGACGAGTGGGTGCGGCGCGTTGACGATGACGAGCCGCCCGATCCGGTCGGGATGCTTCAGCGCCGCCATCCACGCGACCGCGCCGCCCCAGTCGTGGCCGACCAGCGTGAAGCGCGCGAGGCCGAAATGGTCGGCGAGCGCGAGCAGGTCGGCGACGATCTTCTCCGGCGTGTATTCGGCGATGCCTTGGGGTTTCGACGACTTCGCATAGCCGCGCTGGTCGGGGGCGAGGACGAAATGGTCCTGCGCGAGATCGGGGACGATGTGCCGCCAGGTGCGGTGCGATTCGGGGAAGCCGTGGAGCAGGATGACCGGCGGGTGCGACGGGTTGCCGGCGACCTGGACGTCGAGGGTGACGCCGGTCGGAAGGGCGATGCTGTGGAGGTCGTCGGCCATGCTCTTCTCCCTCTGTTACGAGCCACTTCCCCGGCGAAGGCCGGGGCCCAGTTGGAAAGGTCCATGTAACGGAGCGTTGCCCGACGTCACGACCGTCCCCCAACTGGGCCCCGGCCTTCGCCGGGGTGGTGCTTGGTTATGCCGTCTCGATCACGGATAACTCACCGTCTTAGGAATCGCCGGAATCTCGATCCATTCCTTCTCGTCGCCGGGGACTTTCGGGAATTCCCCCGCGGTCCAGGCGCGCTTGGCTTCGTCGATGCGGTCGCGGCGCGAGCTGACGAAGTTCCACCAGACGTGGCGCGGGGTCGTGAACGCGTCGCCGCCGCACAGCATCGCGCGGCCGCCGCTCGCCGAGCGCAATGTCGCCGAAATGCCGGGGCGCAGCACGTAGAGGACCTGCGGCTCGAGGGGCACGCCTTCCAGTGTCGCCTCGCCCATGGCGAGGTAGATCGCGCGTTCCTCGGCGGCGGCGTCGATCGGGACGCTGGCGCCGGGGTCGAGCGCGATGTCGGCGTAGATCGTGCCCGAATAGGTCGTGGTCGGTGCGCTCTGGCCCCAGAGGCTCCCCATGATGATCCGCGAGCGCGCGCCGTGCGCCTCGATCATCGGCAGATCGGCCTTGGTGACGTGTTCGAAGGCGGGGTCCATTTCCTCCTTCGCCTCGGGCATGGCGAGCCAGGTCTGGATGCCCGACAGGTTCGGTCCCTCGGCGCGTTCGTCGCCGGGCGAGCGTTCGGAATGGACGATGCCGTGCCCCGCGGTCATCAGGTTGACCGCGCCGGGCTCGATCCGTGCCTTGGTGCCGAGCGAATCGCGGTGGTCGATCGCGCCGTCGAACAGATAGGTGACGGTCGACAGGTTGATGTGCGGATGCGGGCGCACGTCGATGCCGCCGCCGACCGGCAAATGCGCGGGGCCCATCTGGTCGAAGAACAGGAACGGGCCGACCATCGTGCGCTCGCGGTTGGGCAGCGTGCGGTGGACCTTGAAGCCGCCCAGGTCGTGCGTGGACGGCAGGATCGTCTGGAGGACGAAATCATCGAGCATGGCGCGGCTCCGTGGCGTCGAGGAGTTCGACGAGGTCCGCTGGATAGATGACTTCGTCATGGGCCGCGATGTCGGATCTGGAAAACCAGCGGTGACCGACGAGCAGCAGTTCCTCCTGCGCGGTAAGGCCGCCCGCCGCGACCTCGCAGCTGTCGACATCGACGCGGAAATAGCGTTCGTCGGCGGTCACCTCGGTCCCCTCGAAGGTGCGGAAGTCGACGACGCGGCGCGCGACCTCGGGGCCGCAGTCGATGTCGAGGCCGACCTCTTCCCACAATTCGCGGCGCGCGGCGGCGGCGAAGCTCTCGCCCGGATCGACCGCGCCGCCGGGGGTGCACCACAAGGGCGGGCGATCATTGGGGGTGAAACGGAACAGCAGCGCGCGGTCCTGCGCGTCGACCAAGAGGATGCGTGCAGCGGGGCGTGGGGTTCGGGTCATCGATCCTCCCCCGCCAGGGGGAGGTGGCAGGCGTAGCCTGACGGAGGGGGCGGACACGGAACGATAGCGGACCGCATACCGCCCCCTCCGTCAGCCTGCGGCTGCCACCTCCCCCTGGCGGGGGAGGATTTGGTGGTGCTCATTCCGAATCCAGCTCGGGATAATGGCGGAAGATGCCGTCGGTGTTGAACGCGATACGACGGTCGCTGTTAAGGTACGCGCGGACGGCGGGGATCTCGGCGACCTGGTCGCGGATCCGGGTCAGGTTGGGATAGTCCGGCTCGAGCGTCTTCATCCGCCGCGGGAACATGTAGCGCAGGCCCTCGACGATCTGGAACAGCGAGGTGTCGCAATAGGTCCAGCGATGGTCGATCAGCCAGTCACCGGGATTGGCCTCGACCGCGTCCTCGAAATGGCCGAGGAATTTCGGCAGCCGTTCCTCGCGGAACTGCTTCGCGGCGCGGGCGGCCTCGGGCTTCTGGTCGTCGTAATAGTCCATCATCGCGACCGGGTGGTGGACGTTGTGGACCTCCGCCACGAGGTCGGCGATCGTCAGCTGCAGCTGGTTGAGCCACAGCCGGTCGGCCATCCCCGAGGGCGCGAGGTCGTGGCGCTCGCCGAGATACATCAGGATGTTGGCGACCTGCGCGATCACGCGGCCCCCCGTGTCGAGATAGGGTGGCGCGAACGGCACGCGACCGCTCCGCGCCTCCATGTCGGCCATCAGCCCCTCTTCGCCGGAATCGCGGGCGCGGTCGACATAGGGTATCTCGGCGGCTTCGAGCGCGAGGCGGACGAACTCGCCACGCCCCTGGATCGAGGGCCAGTACCAGAGGTCATAGGCCATCGCGTCAGTCTCCGGGTGCACTGGCCTTGATGGCGAGCGCGTGTATCCGTTCGCTCAACAGATCGGCGAGCGCTTGGTTCACGAGCCGCTGGCGCGCGACGCGGTTGAGCCCGGCAAAGGCGGCGCTCTCGACCTCGACGCGGAAATGTGATTCGCCGGTGCCGTCGTCGCCCATATGGCCGGCATGGGACGCGCTCTCGTTGAGCACGACGAGGCGGGTGGGCTGAAGCGCCGCGCTGAGGCGGGCGGTGATCTGGTCCTGGACGGAGCCGGTGGCGAGCATGGTCATCCTTCCTATATACCCCGTTTGGCAAGCGCGGGGAGCCGGTGGCGAACGAACGTAAGGAAAGACCGAGCCCGAGGTTTCACGGGCGAGTCGAGAATACAGGCCGGCAGTGCATGTTCGGTGCCTGTGACGAGCCGGGCGAATTCCGCGCGCCGCCCTTGGAAGGCGCGAGCGACGGCGGGCCGCCCAAATTCCGCTGGTTCTGCCTCGAGCATGTCCGCGCGTTCAACGCGGGGTATAATTTCTTCGACGGGATGACCGCCGACGAGATCCACCATGCGCAGCGGCCGATGGCGGGATGGGAGCGCGAGACGCGCGCGTTCGCGCATGCGGGTGGTGACACGCCGCCGAAATGGGCGGACTTTTCCGATCCGATCGACGCGATCGGCGCGCGGTTCGGCGAGCGGGTGGCAGCGGCGCGCAAGGACGGCCGCGCACTGAGCGACGGCGAGCGGCGCGCGCTCAAGGTGCTGGGACTGGGGACCGATGTCGACCGGACGGGCCTCAGGAAACGCTACAGCGAGCTGGTGCGGCGATTCCACCCCGACCGCAACGGCGGCGACCGCGCGCACGAGGGGGAGCTGCAGAAGGTGATCGCGGCGTATCAGCAACTGAAGGGGGCGAAGGCGTTCGCGTGACCTAATCCTCCCCCGCCAGGGGGAGGTGGCGACGGAGGGGGCGGACACGGAACGGAGGTGACCGCCGCCCGCCCCCTCCGTCAGGCTGCGCCTGCCACCTCCCCCTGGCGGGGGAGGATAGAGACTAGCGCAGGACCTGCGACACGCCGTCGATCACGAACTGCACGGCGAGAGCGGCGAGCAGCACGCCCAGCAGCCGGGTGATCACCGCCTCGATCTTCGCGCCGAGGATGCGCATGATCGGGCCGGCGGCGAGCAGCGCGACGAGCGTCAGCAGCAGGATCGTGCCCATCGCGGCGAGCACCACCAGGGTGCGCTCGATCCCGTCGTTGCGGCTCATCAGCAGCATCACCGACGCGATCGAGCCCGGCCCCGCGATCATCGGCATCGCCATCGGGAAGATCGAGACGTCGTCCGCCTCGGGATCCTCGGCGACCTTGGCGGCGCGGTCCTCGCGGCGCTGGGTGCGCTTCTCGAACACCATTTCGAGCGCGATCAGGAACAGCATGATGCCGCCGGCGATGCGGAAGCTGGCCAGGCTGATGCCGAGCCCGCGCAGCAGATCCTCGCCGAACAGCGCGAAGACGAGCAGGATCGCGGTCGAGACGCCGACCGCGCGGAACGCCATCGCGCGCCGCTGCGCGGGCGGCGCCGCGGCGGACAGGCCCGCATAGATCGGCGCGCAACCCGGCGGATCGATCACCACGAAGAAGGTGATCAGCGACGAGACGAAGAGTTCTAGCACGCGCCCGAATCCCCGGCTGCATCCCCGGCCGAGTCCACCGCGTCGATATCGATCGCGACGGCTTCGCGGCGGGCGGCGGAGACCAGCGTATTGCGCAGCAGCACCGCGATCGTCATCGGGCCGACGCCGCCGGGCACCGGGGTGATCGCGCCGGCGACCTGCGACGCGCTGGCGAAGTCGACGTCGCCGACCAGTCCGGCCTCGGTGCGGTTGATTCCGACGTCGATCACGGTCGCGCCGGGCTTGATCCAGTCACCGGTGACCATCTGGGGGATGCCGACCGCGGCGACGACGATATCGGCGGCGCGGACATGCGCCTTCGCGTCGTGGGTGCGGCTATGGACAATCGTGACGGTGCAGCTTTCCGCGAGCAGCAATTGCGCCATCGGCTTGCCGACGATGTTCGAGCGGCCGATCACGACCGCCTCGAGCCCCGAGAGTTTCGGGTGAATGCTTTTCAGCAGCATCAGGCAGCCGAGCGGCGTGCAGGGCACGAACCCCGGCAGCCCGGTCGCGAGCCGGCCGGCGTTGATGGGATGGAAGCCGTCGACGTCCTTGTCGGGGTCGATCGCCGATATCACCGTCTGCGCGTCGATGTGCTTTGGCAGCGGCAGCTGGACGAGGATGCCGTCGACGCCCGGATCGGCGTTGAGATCGGCGACCAGCGCCAGCAGGGTCTCGGCGGGCACGTCGGCGGGCAGGCGATGCTCGATGCTCTGCATCCCGGCGTCGCGCGTGGCCTTGCCCTTCGAGCGGACATAGACGGCGGAGGCCGGATCCTCGCCGACCAGCACGACCGCGAGGCCCGGCGCGCGGCCTGCCTCGGCGTGGAACTCGGCAACGCCGGTGGCGATGCGGGCGCGTAAGCGGGCGGCGAACGCCTTGCCGTCGATGATGGTCGCACTCATGCGCCCGTCCCATAGAGACCGGCGGCGATTTCCGCCAGCGCGTGCGGGTCGCCGGCGACGTGCAGCCGTTTCACGCGCGACGTCTGGCCCGCGACGAGCGTCACCGCGCGCTTCGCCACGCCGAACTGCCTGGCGACCAGCGCGAGCAACGCCGCATTCGCCGCGCCGTCGACCGGCGCCGCGGCGAGCCGCGCGGCGAGATGGTCGGGCGTCCCCGCGCTCAGCAAATCGCGCCCGCCGCGCGGCGTGACGCGGACCGCGACGACCAGCCCGTCGCCGACGATGCGCCAGGGATCAGTTGACGGTGGTGAGATAGTTCGCGGCGATGCTGGGGATGACGATGTTGCTGAGGATGTAGACGATCAGCAGCACCACCATCGGCGACAGGTCGAGTGCGCCGAAATCGGGGAGGATGCGCCGGATCGGGCGATAGAGCGGCTCGGTCATCCGCTGCAGTGCGGTCCAGACGGTGCGGACCATGTCGCTGTGCGTGTTGATGACGTTGAACGCGATCAGCCACGACAGGATCGCCTGGACCACGATGATCCACCACACGACGTTGAGCAGCAGCTGGAGGATCTGGAGGATGGCGAGCAAGGACGGTCTCCGCGAGGTGTTGGTTCGAGTATAGGACGCGCGGGGGGTTGGGAGAAGAGGGCATGCCGGCCGCTTCGTCATCCCGGGCATCGTCGTGATGCCGGGCGCTTCGTCATCCCGGGCTCGTCCCGGGATCCAGAGTCACAGGCGGCGCCCCCGGTTACCCGGGATCCCCGGACGAGCCCGGGATGACGGGGGACGAGCGTACCCTCCCCTCCCTGGAAGGGAGGGGTCGGGGGTGGGTTGCTCTCGGGGGAACGCCGCACCCGCCTCGGACCGACCCACGCCCAGCCCCTCCCTTCCAGGGAGGGGAGGACGCCACCCCCCCCCGCCGTCATGCCAGCGCAGGCTGGCATCTCGTGCGGCGGCCCGGGGCGCTGCAACGGGAGACCCCAGCCTTCGCTGGGGTGACGGTAAGGGGTGGGCGCCCCTTGGGATCGCTAGCGGTGGGCGGTGCTTACCGCCCGCGCGGCGTGCAGCTGACGAGCGTGCCGGCGCCCTGCCTGGTGAAGATCTCGAGCAGCATCGCGTGGGGCACGCGGCCGTCGATGATCACCGCGGCGTCGACGCCGGACTGGACCGCGGCGACGCAGGTTTCGAGTTTCGGGATCATGCCCCCGGTGATCGTGCCGTCGGCGCGCAGTTCGGCGACCTTCGCCGGGTCGAGGTCGGTGAGCAGTTCGCCCTGCTTGTCGAGCACGCCGACGATGTCGGTCAGCAGGAAGAAGCGCGCCGCCCCCATCGCCGACGCGATCGCGCCTGCCATCGTGTCGGCGTTGATGTTGTAGGTGTGGCCGTCGGCGCCGATGCCGATCGGCGCGACCACCGGGATGATCCCGGCCTGCAGCAGCGTGTCGAGGATCTTGCGGTCGACCGCGATCGGCTCGCCGACGAAGCCGAGGTCGACGTGACGCTCGATCCCCTGCAGCCGGTCGGGCTCGCGGGCACTGCCGACCTTCTGTGCGAGGACGAGGCCGGCATCCTTGCCCGAGATGCCGACCGCGCGGCCGCCCGCCTGGCCGATCCAGCCGACGATTTCCTTGTTGATCGAGCCGGCGAGGACCATTTCGGCGATCTGCGCGGTCTCCGCATCGGTGACGCGCAGCCCGTCGACGAAGCGCGATTCGACGCCGAGCCGCTTGAGCATCGCGCCGATCTGCGGGCCGCCGCCGTGCACGACGACGACGTTGATCCCGACCGCCTTCAGCAGCACCATGTCCTCGGCGAAGTCGCGCTGCAGCTCGGGATCGCCCATCGCATGGCCGCCATATTTCACGACGAAGGTCTTGCCGGCATAGCGTTGCAGATAGGGCAAAGCTTCGGTCAGCGTCTCCGCCTTGGCGAGCAGGGCGGGATCGGGCGTGTGGTCGGTCATTGCCGCGCTTTAGCGAGGCGCAACGCGCGCGTCATCAACCGCTGTTGCGCAGGCCGGTCGCGATCGCGTTGATCGACAGCAGGATCCCCTCGCCGATCCGCGGATCTTCCTCCCCCGCGCGGCGGCGCTTGATCAGCTCGATCTGGAGCAGGTTGAGCGGTTCGATATAGGGCAGGCGCAGGCGGATCGAGGTGTCGAGCGCGGGGTGCTTTTCGAGCAGCCGCGACTGGCCGGTGATTTCCAGCAGCCCGTCATGCGTCTGGTGCCAGGCGTCGCGGATCGTGCCGAAGATGCCGCGGAGGTCCGGATCCTCGACCAGCTCGGCATAGCGCGCGGCGATGCCGATGTCCGACTTCGCCAGCACCATCTCGAGATTGGCGAGCGCGGACGCGAACAACGGCCAGCCCTGCGCCATCTCGACGAGCAGCGCCTTGTCGGGATGCGCGGCGATCGCCTGCCCGACGCCGTACCATCCCGGCAGCATCACGCGTGCCTGTGCCCAGCTGAACACCCAGGGGATGGCGCGGAGGTCCTCGATCCGGTCGGACTTGGTGCGGCTGGCGGGGCGGCTGCCGATCTTAAGCCCGGCGATCTCGGCGATCGGCGTCATCTGGCGGAAGAAGGTGCGGAAACCGTCGGTGCCGTAGACGAGGTCGCGGTAGCTGCGGAACGCGGTGTCGCTCAAGCGATCCATCGCGCCCGAGAATTGCGCGTTGTCGGCGTTGGAGAGGCGTTCGGGTTCGAGGCTGGCGAGCAGCGTGGCGGACGCGATCGCCTCCAGGTTGGTCATCGCGGCATCTCTCGTACCGTATTTGGCGGCGATGACCTCGCCTTGTTCGGTAATGCGGATGCGGCCCTGCACGGTGCCCGGCGGCTGCGCGCGGATCGCGGTGAAGGCCGACCCGCCGCCCCGCCCGACCGCGCCGCCGCGACCGTGGAACAGCTGCATGCCGACGCCGGCGTCTGCGAACACCGGCTTCAGCGCGGTCGACGCCTTGGACAGCTGCCAGGTCGAGGTGAGGTAGCCGCCGTCCTTGTTGCTGTCCGAATAGCCGATCATCACTTCCTGATGCCCGCGGTGCCGCGCGATTTCGGCAATCTCGGGGAGCGCGAACCACGCGGTCATCACGCCGGGTGCGGCCTGCAGATCCTCGATCGTCTCGAACAGCGGGATCGCCATGATCGCCGCGGTCGGATGGTCGCCGGGACGGTAGAGCCCGGCTTCCTTGAGCAGCAGGTTCACCTCGAGCAGGTCGCTGACCGACTGCGCCATCGAGACGATGTAGTTGACGATGCACGCCGGGCCGTAGGTCGCGTGCGCGGTCGCGGCGGCCTGGACGATCGCGAGTTCGCCCGCGGTTTCGTCGCTGTAGTCGGCGAAGCGCGAGGTGAGCGGGCGGGCGTTGGCGAGCTCGCGGCGCAGCAGCGCGACGCGCGCGTCCTCGTCGAGCGCGAGATAGTCGGCCTCGACGCCCGCGACCTTGAACAGCTCGGCGACGACGCGTTCGTGGACCGCGCTGTTCTGGCGCATGTCGAGCGTGGCGAGGTGGAAGCCGAACGTCTCGACGCCGCGGATCAGCCGGCCGAGCGCGCCGCCGCTGGCGAGCGTGCCGCTGCCGCCGCTCGCCAGACCGTGCGCGATCGCGACCAGATCGGTGCGCAGCGCCTGCGGATCGGGATAGGCCTCGCCGGTCAGCCGGCCGGGGCGCGGTGCGGGCTTGCCGGTGAGCGCGAGATGCGTGGCGGCGAGCCGCGCGTAAATGCCCGACAGCGCGCGGCGATAGGGTTCGTCGCTGCGGCTCTGCGCGGTATCGCCGCTGGCGTCGGCGAGGGCTGCGACCGCGGGGTCGAGCGCGGCGTGTTCGGTCGAGATCGACAGTTCGGCGCCGAGCGCGTGGATCGCGTCGAGATAGTAACCGAGGACCGCCTCGCTCGCCTTTGCCAGCGCGGCCTTGAGCGAGTCGGCGGTGACATAGGGGTTGCCGTCGCGGTCGCCGCCGATCCAGCTGCCGGGCTTGAGGAAGCTCGGGGACCGCGCGCCGAGCGCGCGGTCCCAGCGCTGGTAGAGCGCGGGGAGCGCGGGGAGGAACACGTCACGCAAATAGCTGAGCGCGGTGTCGACCTCGTCGGTGACGTAGAGCCGGTCGCGGCGCAGCACGCGCGTCTGCCACAGCAGCGCGATCTGGCGGCGGATGCCGTCCTCGACGCCGTCGCCGTCTGGCGTGGTCTCGCGGCCGGCGTCGCGCATCGCCATCAGCTCGGCGATGCGGTTGCGGTGATCGATCATGCTTTTCCGCCGCACCTCGGTCGGGTGCGCGGTGAGCACGGGGGCGATCAGTGCGTGGTCGAGCAGTTGCCGGACCTGCGCGCGGTCGATCCCCGCGGCGTCGAGCTGCGCGAGCGCGGAGGCGAGGTCGGCGCCCTGTTCGCCGGTGATCCCCTGGCGATCCTCGGCGAGGTTGGCGAGCATCGAGAACAGCATGAAGCCGCGAACGAAATCGAGCGTCTCGTCGAGGTCGAGCCGTTCGAGGCTGAGATCGACCGCGTCGTCGGACGCGTTGCCGCGGTGGCGCTCGACCGACGCCTTGCGGATCGCCTCGGTCGCCTCGAACAGCCGCTCGCCGCCATAGGCGCGGATGACGTCCCCCAGCAGGGCGCCGAGGAAGCGGATGTCGGAGGTGTTCGCGATCGGGGGGAGGCTTGCCATGGCGATATGCTGCGCTGCGGTGTCCGCGAGGTCAACCGGGGGGATGGCGATCTACCCTGCTCCCCTCCCTCCAACCGTCACCCCAGCGCAGGCTGGGGTCTCCCGTTGCAGCGTCCCGTGCTCACCGCGAAAGATGCCAGCCTGCGCTGGCATGACGGTGCGGGTAGCGGTGCATCAGATCCTCCCCCGCCAGGGGGAGGTGGCGGGCGCAGCCCGACGGAGGGGGCGGCAAGGGTAATTAGCGTTCCGTGTCCGCCCCCTCCGTCACCTGCGGTGCCACCTCCCCTGGCGGGGGAGGATTGCAGGCGTCAGCGCTTGCGCGAGGCCTGGCGTTCCTCGGTGGTGACGGTGCCGTCGTGGTTGAGATCCATCGCGTCGAAGCGCGCGAGCATGCCTTCGCTGAACTCGATCGCGGAGATCTCGCCGTCCTTGTTGCGGTCGAGCGCCTGCAGCCGCGGGGCGTTGCGCGCGGGGAGTTCGTCCTTGCCGATCTTGTCGTCGCCGTTGCGGTCGAGCGCACGGAAGCGGCGCTCCATCGAGCTGCCGTAGTCGAGCCGCGAGGTGACCGAGGGCGGCACGAACCCGGCCGCCTTCGCGTCCGCCTGCGCGCGCGCTTCCTTCTTGTCGCCGCAGCCTGCCAGCAGCAGCCCCGCGGCAAAAGCCGCTCCGATCATCACGCGCATATCTATTCTCCCGAAGTACCGGCGGCGCTCACGCTTCCAGTTCGACGTCCCAATAGAGCCAGTCGTGCCAGGTTTGGTGCAAATAATTGGGTGGGAAGCGCCGGCCATGTTCCTGGAGGTGCCAGTTGGTCGGCCGGATCGGTTCGAGATGCAGCGGCATCGCGGCCTGTTTCGGCGTCCGCCCGCCCTTTTTGAGGTTGCACGGCGCACAGGCGGTGACCACGTTTTCCCAGGTGGTGCGGCCCCCCTGCGCGCGCGGGATGACGTGGTCGAAGGTCAGGTCCTTCGGCTTGCCGCAATATTGGCAGGCGAACTTGTCGCGCAGGAACAGGTTGAAGCGGGTGAAGGCGGGAAATTGCGACGGACGGACGAATTGCTTGAGCGCGATGACCGAGGGCAGTTTCAGCGCGAAGCTGGCGCTGCGCACCTCGCGCTCGTAATTGGCGACGATGTCGACGCGGTCGAGGAACACCGCCTTGACCGCGGTCTGCCAGGGCCACACGCTGAGCGGATAATAGGAAAGCGGCGTATAATCGGCATTGAGCACGAGCGCCGGGCATCCGTCCGGATGGCGCATAAGGTCGGGGTGAAACACGGCTTCTCCCACTCAGGCTTCGCGTAAGGACGCCAATGACGCACCGCGATGACACGAGCATGACAGCACGGAGCGCCGCCACCGGTCAAGTCGTCACGCGGTTCGCGCCGAGCCCGACCGGGCGGCTGCACCTGGGCCATGCGGTATCGGCGATCCGCGCGCATGATTTCGCGAGGGCGCGCGGCGGGCGGTTCGTGCTCAGGATCGAGGATATCGACGGCACGCGCAGCCGCGCGGAGCATGTCGCGGGGATCCTGGAGGACCTGCGCTGGCTCGGGCTCGACTGGGACGAACTGGTGATCCAGTCGGAGCGGCTGGCCGTCCATGCCGAAGGGCTGGAGCGGCTGAAGGCGATGGGGCTGGTCTACCCGTGCGTCTGCACACGTGCGGAAATCGCGGCGAGCGCGTCGGCGCCGCAGGGCGATGCGGCGGCGGTCTATCCGGGGACGTGCCGGCGGCATCCCCCGGTGCCGGGCGATCGGCCCTGTTGCTGGCGGCTCGACATGGCGGCGGCGCTTGCCAGCACGGGCCCGTTGACATGGCACGACGCGACCGCAGGCGTCGTCGTCGCGGATGCGGCGGCGCAGGGCGACGTCGTGCTGGCGCGCAAGGACGCGCCGTCGAGCTATCACCTCGCGGTGACGATCGACGATGCCGCGCAGGGCGTGACCGACGTGGTGCGCGGCGTCGACCTGTTCGACGCGACGCATGTCCACCGCGTGCTGCAGGCGCTGCTCGGGCTGCCGGTGCCGGCGTATCACCACCATCCGCTGGTGACCGGAGCGGACGGGCGGCGGCTGGCGAAGCGCGACGGCGCGCCGACGCTGGCGGCGCGAAGGCTGGCGGGGGAAGATGGCCTGGGTCTGGCCGAACGGCTGCGCATCGATCCTCCCCTGCAAGGGGAGGTGGCTGGCGCAGCCAGACGGAGGGGTGACCCGCTCTCGATAGGGTGACACCCCTCCGTCAGTCCTGCGGACTGCCACCTCCCCTTGCAGGGGAGGATGAGACCGATTGCACCACCCCCGCCAGTCGCTACATACCCCCCATGCGCATCCTGATCCTCTGCCCGCTCTTGTGTCTGCTCGCATGCGGGCAGCCGGGGGTCGACGACGCGATCGACGCGGTGCGCGGCGAAGTGATCGAATCGCCCTCCGCGCGGTTCCGCGACGTCGTGCCGTGCCCGTCGGGCAAGGGCTATTACGGGATGGTCAATTCCAAGAACGTGAAGCGCGAATATATGGGCTACCAGCCCTTCATCTATGCCGAGGGCAATGCCGCGCTGTACGAGAGCCAGATGGAATATCAGCAGCTCCGCCTGCTGTGCGCGGTGAAGAAGGCGTAATTCCACCCCGGCGCCCACCCCGGCGAAGGCCGGGGCCCAAATGGGAAGGCCCAGGGAGTTGGGCGCTGCCCTCCGTTACCATCGTTCCCCAATTGGGCCCCGGCCTTCGCCGGGGTGGTACATGGCGTGGGACGTGGGCCTACCCATTGCTACCCCACCAGCGCGCGCCTAGATTGTCGCCATGAACACCTTCCTCGTCATCCTCCTGGTCGCGGCGATGATCGCGACTCTCGTTGCCCTCGTGCGCGGGATCGTCGCGTTCCTGCAGGAGGGCACGCAGGCGGTGAAGGACGGCAGTGGCCCGAGCACGGCGCAGCTGAAATCGAACCGGATGATGCAGCAACGCATCTTCTTCCAGGCGATCGCGATCCTGATCGTCGTCGTCATCCTGTTCGCCGCCGGCCGCACCTGAGCCCTTCGCCATGGTCAAGCTGAACAGCATCTACACGCGGACCGGCGACGACGGCACCACGGGGCTGGTCGACGGATCGCGCGTGTCGAAGGCGGAGGCGCGGATGCAGGCGATCGGCGATGTCGACGAGGCGAACAGCGCGCTGGGCATCGCGACGGTCGCGCTGGCCGACCATGCCATCGCGCCCGAGCTCGAGCGGATCCAGAACGACCTGTTCGATCTGGGCGCCGACCTCGCGACGCCGGGCACGGACTTCGCGCCCTCCCAGATGGTGCTGCGGATCGTGCCCGCGCAGGTCGAGCGGCTGGAGCGCGCGATCGATTCGATGAACGAGACGCTGTCGCCGCTGCGCAGCTTCATCCTGCCGGGCGGGTCGGCGGGTGCCGCCGCGCTGCACCTGGCGCGCGCGATCACGCGGCGCGCGGAGCGGTCCGCGGTGGCGGTCTCGGAGCCGGTGAACCCGGCGGCGCTCGCCTATATCAACCGGCTTTCCGATTTCCTGTTCGTCGCGGCGCGACACGTGAACCAAAATGGCGCCGGAGACGTTTTGTGGAAGCCGGGCGCCACGCGCGGTTGAGACCCCGCGCGGTCGAACAGAAAGACCGCTGATGGCTGACCGCCCCGCCCTTGCCCCCGCTCCCCTGTCCGCTCTCGCCGCACGCTTCAGCGCGGTGCGCGACCTGTCGCTGGCGCTCGCCGCGCCCTTGTCCGATGCCGATGCGACGGTGCAGTCGATGCCCGACGCGTCGCCGACCAAATGGCACCTCGCGCACACGACCTGGTTCTTCGAGACGTTCGTGCTGCGCGACCATGTGCCGGGCTATGTGCTGCACGATTCGCGCTTCCCGTTCCTGTTCAACAGCTATTACGAGGCCGAGGGCCGCCGCCATGCGCGCGACCGCCGGGGCATGATCACGCGGCCGAACCTCGACGAGGTCCGCGCCTATCGCGCGGCGGTCGACGCCGCGCTGCTCGCCGCGCTGCCGTCGCTCGCGCCCGAGGTACAGACGCTGGTGGCGCTGGGGTGCCATCACGAGGAGCAGCACCAGGAGCTGCTGGTTACCGATATCTGCCACCTGCTCTCGGAAAACCCGCTCGAGCCCGCGATGTGGCCTGCTCCGCGCAAAGTGCCGGTCGAGATGCCGGGACCGGTCGGCTGGATCGAGCGTGCGGGCGGCATCGTCCAGGTCGGCCATGACGGCGACGGGTTCGCGTTCGACTGCGAAGGCCCGCGCCACGACGCGTTGCTCGTCCCCCACGCGATCGCCGACCGCACCGTTACCAACGGCGAATGGGCCGCGTTCATCGCCGATGGTGGTTATCAGGAAGCGCGTCACTGGCTCGCCGATGGCTGGGCATGGGTGAAGGCGGAGGGCATCGTCGCGCCGCTCTATTGGGAGCAGGGCGAAACGGGCTGGACGCGGTTCGGGCTCGACGGCCGCCGCGCGCTCGATCCCGCAGCGCCGGTCACGCATGTCAGCTTCTTCGAGGCCGACGCTTATGCCAGCTGGGCGGGTGCGCGCCTGCCGACCGAGTTCGAATGGGAGGCGGCCGCCGCCGCATACGACGCCAGCGGCGGCAACCAGCTCGATAGCGCCGGGCCGTGCGAACCGCGCCCCTCGGCGGACGGCCCGGCGTTTTTCGGCGATGTCTGGGAATGGACCGGCAGCGCGTACCGCCCCTATCCCGGCTTCAAGACCGCAGACGGCGCGGTCGGCGAGTATAACGGCAAGTTCATGAGCGGGCAGTTCGTGCTCCGCGGGGGCAGCTGCGCCACGCCGCGGGGGCATGCGCGCGCCAGCTATCGCAATTTCTTCTACCCGCACCAGCGCTGGCAGTTCACCGGCGTGCGGCTCGCAAAGGACCTTTGATGCTGAAGCCCGAAATCGAGGACGGCGAACAGACTCTCGCCGACCCGGCGTTTCGCGCCGACGTGCTGGCCGGATTCGAACGCCGCCCGCGCGCGATCCCCGCGCGCTGGTTCTACGACCGCCGCGGGTCGGAACTGTTCGAGGCGATCACCGACCTGCCCGAATATTATCCGACGCGGACCGAGGCTGGCATCCTGCGCACGGCGTGCCCCGAGGTCGCGGAGATCGCGGGCACGGGTCGCGCGGTGGTCGAGTTCGGATCGGGGTCGTCGACCAAGACGCCGATCCTGCTCGATGCGGTGGCGCCGTCGGTCTATGTACCGATCGATATCTCGGGCGATTTCCTGCGCGATTCCTCGCGCGTGCTGTCGGCGCAGTTCCCCGACCTGCTGGTGCTGCCGTTCGAGGCGGATTTCATGCGCCCGCTGAGCCTGCCACAGACGATCGCCGAGACGCCGAAACTGGGGTTCTTCCCGGGTTCGACGATCGGCAACATGATCCCGCTGATGGCGGTCGACCTGTTGCGGACGATGCGACAGTCGCTCGGGCTCGGCGCGATGCTGCTGGTGGGCATGGACCGGATCAAGGATCCCGACATCCTGGTACCCGCCTATGACGATGCGGCGGGCGTGACCGCGGCGTTCAACCGCAATCTGCTCGAGCGGATCAACCGCGAGCTGGGCGGCACGATCCCGGTCGACGCGTTCCGCCACCGCGCCATCTGGAACGACGACCGCGCGCGGATCGAGATGCACCTCGAGGCGACGCGCGACGTCGAATTCACGATCGACGGCCGGCCCTTCTCGATGGCGGCGGGCGAGACGATCCACACCGAGAACAGCCACAAATACGGCCAGCGCGACGCGAAGATCCTGCTGCGCTCGGGCGGCTGGACGCCGATCGCGGCGTGGAGCGACCCCGACGGGTTGTTCTCGCTGTACCTCGCCGAGGCGCAGGCGGAGCGGCCGGCGCCTTAACCATTGTCCGTCACCCCAGCGAAGGCTGGGGTCTCCCGTTGCGGCGTACCGCCCTCACCGCGGAAGATGCCGGCCTGCGCTGGCATGACGGACTTGGGACGACGGCGGTGGCACGCGTTCCGTCATCCCGGGCTTGTCCCGGGATCCAGGGTTTCAAACGATAGCGTCTGCGGCCCTGGATACCGGGACGAGCCCGGTATGACGGAGGACTACCGCCGCACCACCGTCGCGCGCCAGGTGCTGATGTAGTTCGGGTTCCCCCGGCATTCGCTCATCGCGCTCTGCTCCGACAGGCGCAGTGTCGTGCCGTCCCAGACATAGCTCTGCTGGACACCGCAATCGCCGATCCCGCGGCCCTTGGCGTAGCTGGTGAGCAGCCCGTCCCTGAACGCCCCGTTGACGACGCTGCGCACCGGGGTCTGCGAGTCCGCGCCGGTCTCGTCGAAGCCCGAGGGCGAATCGACCTCGGCGGGGGTCACCGCCTTGCCGTCGATCACGAACAGCGCGCCGATCAGATTGTACGCGCCGGTGGAGCAGGGCAGGATCACCAGCGTCTTGCCGCCGCCGACCGCATGCGCCTCGGGCGAGAGCACGCCGGTCTGGTCGTCGACCAGGTCGCACTCGGCCTGCTTGCGCATCGCGGCGAGCTGCGCCGCGGTCGGCGTCGCCGCCTCGCCCGTGATCGCCGGGGCGACGATGGTCGGCAGCACGGGCGCCTCGACGACCTTGGTGGACGTGCCCTTGGCGACCAAGGCGGTCGGCGTGCCGGCGCGGCCCTGCTCCGCATCGGCATAGCGCATCGCCGCCGCCGCGCCCTTGAGCGAGATCGTCGCGACCGCCTTGTCCTTGCGGTTGCGCAGTTCGAGGCGGCGGCCGGCGGGGAGCGCCTCCGCGATCGCCAGCGCCGATTCGGGCGTCAGCTTGGTCGCGATCTTCTTGCCGTCGACCCACAGGCTCGCCGGCCGGATCGCCTCGTCGCGCGAATCGATATAGACCTTGGTCTCGGCATCGCCTTCGCGGACGATGTTGAGCGTGACGTTGTCCGCCTCGCCCGCTTCGGGCAGCAGCGACGCCAGCGTGCAGCGCAGCCCGTTGTCGCAGCCGACCGCCCAGTCGCCGAACGTCTCGAGCGCGCCCTGCTTGGGCACCGCCTTGCTGTCGGCGACCGCGGCGGGAGGCGGCGACGGTGCCGCGGGCTCCGGCGCGGTCGCGTTATCGGCGGCCACGGCGTTGGGCGCGGCGGCGGGCGTGGGGTCGGGCGCGATGTCGGCGCTGGGCGGCGAACAGGCGGCGCCCGCGATGGACACGACGGAGAGCAGCAGCGGCAGGGCGAAACGGGTCATGGCACCCCGTTTAGCGGACTGCACAGCCGCGCCAAACCCGCTATCGGAGCCGCAGCGAAGAATCGAGAGGATCAAGATGCAGACCATAGGCGTGATCGGGGCAGGACAGATGGGCGCGGGGATCGCGCAGGTCTCGGCACAGGCCGGCTACCGCGTGCTGCTCGCCGACGTGTCGCGCGAGCGCGCCGAGGCGGGCAAGGCGGGGATCGCCAAGGCGCTGGCGCGGCTCGTCGAGAAGGAGAAGATCGTCGAGGACGCGCGGACGGCGACGCTCGCGAACATCGAGCCGGTCGACAGCGTCGCCGCGATGGGCGACTGCGCGATCGTCGTCGAGGCGGCGACCGAGCGCGAGGGCGTAAAGCGCGCGATCTTCGCCGAGGTGGCCAAGGTGCTCGGCCCCGACGCGATCCTGGCGTCGAACACCTCGTCGATCCCGATCACGCGGCTCGCCCAAGCCGCGCACGACCCGGCGCGGTTCATGGGTGTGCATTTCTTCAACCCCGTGCCGGTGATGCGCCCGATCGAGCTGATCCGCGGGCTCGCCACCTCGGACGCGACCGTCGCCGCGGTCGAGGCCTATGCGGAGCGCCTCGGCAAGCAGGTGGTGCACGCCAACGACGCGCCGGGCTTCATCGTCAACCGCGTGCTGATGCCGATGATCAACGAGGCGTGCTTCGCGCTGGGCGAGGGCGTGGCGAGCGTGCGCGATATCGATCTCGCCTGCCAGCTGGGGCTCAACCATCCGATGGGGCCGCTGACGCTCGCTGATTTCATCGGGCTCGACACGTGCCTCGAGATCACGCGCGTGCTGTTCGAGGGGACCGGCGATCCCAAATTCCGGCCGGCGCCGGTGCTGGTAAAATATGTCGAGGCGGGCTGGTTCGGGCGAAAGACCAAGCGCGGCTTCTACGATTATTCGGGCGCCGAGCCCGTGCCGACGCGGTGACGGACCAGCGAGGCTGGCCGTCGCTGCTGGGCGGCACCCTGCCCCCCGCCGCCGGCCGTACCGAGCGCGCGCGGGCGCGCGAGGCGGCGCGTGCCGAGAGCGCGCAGGCGCGCTCCGAGGCCGCGCTCGCCCGCGCCGAGGAACGCGCGGCGCAACGCCAGGCGCAGACCGAGGAGCGCGAACGGGCGCGGGCCGAGCGCGCACAGGCCGAGACCGCGGTGCTCGGCCTGCGCGCGTCGCAGCTGGGGATCGATACCGGGGTCAAGCTGACCACCGGGCGACGCCGGCGTACCGGCAAGCAGGAGCCCGGCACCGGGCGGCACGAGGAGCGCGATACGTCGTCCTACACGACGGTCGTCGAACCCGAACGGATCCGCGCGTTCGCAGGGCGTGGCGTCTCGGTCGCGGGGATCGCGGCGGCGTTCGGGGTGTCCGAGGCCGAGGTCGAGGCCGCACTGGAGTATCGCGACGCGGACTAGGGGTTGCCCCCCGCCCGTTCGCCCTGAGCGCAGTCGAAGGGTCCGTGCTTGGGTCCCGTGCTTCGACTTCGCTCAGCACGAACGAGGGGGGGGGCGGGTGGCCGGGTGGCGCCCCCCCCCCGTCATGCTGAACTTGTTTCAGCATCCACCGTGCGCCAACCACTTCCATCGCCGGCGGCGCGGTGGACCCTGAACCAAGTTCAGGGTGACGAGGGCGGGGCGGCTCCGATCGCCCGCCCCCCAGCTCCGCCGCCGACCCTAGGGCTTCCGGAACTTGTACACGAACTGGTCGGTCTTGCCCCGGATCGCCGGGTCGAACACCGGCTTGCTATGGTCGTCCGACGGGTTGGACAGCACGCGCGTCTGCCCGACGAAGCGGAAGCCGGCGGCCTCGACCTGGCTGCGCACCATGGCCGGGTCGATCCGGTGCCGCGTCTCGGTGCCGGCAAGCCCGGTACCCGCCGCATCGGCATGGTCGATCACGACATAGGTGCCGCCCTTTTTGAGCATCCTGAACACCGCGGCGTCGAACGCGCGCAGCGCGGGCTCGCCGGCACCCTTGTTGGCGAGGTCGTGATAGTTCTGCACGGTCCAGAACAGGTCGACCGGCCGGGTCGACGCCGGCAGGTTGGTGGATGTTGCGACAAAACGCATGTTCTTCGTCATGATCGCGTTGAATGCGGGCATCGTCTTGATCGCGCGCTCGCTCATCGCGGCGGGCCACATCGCGTCGACATGGCCCTTGGGCCCGACGATGCCGCTGAAGATCCGCGTCCAGTAATATTTGGCGCCGGGCAGGAAATCGACGACCGTGTCGCCGGGCTTCACGCCCGAGAAGGCGAGTACCTCGGCCGCCTTGCGCTTCGCGTCGTCGCCCTGCGCATCGGCGCGCGCGGGGGCAGCGAGTGCCTTCGTGACTGCCGGCGATGCGGTCTGCGCGCTCGCCATGCCGCCCGTCGCGACCAGCGCCACCGCGATCAGACTCGATAATGCCTTCATCGTCCGTCTCCTGAACGGCCCCGCGCACGACGCCGGGCCGTGAGCGATGATCGCGCGACGGGGCGGCGCCGTCGAGGTATTTCGGCGTCTTGTCCCTGTCGTCAGGATGACGGAAAGGACGTCAGGATGTCGGCGGATCGAACTCGCGCCTAATTTAGGTCGTTCTCGCTGATCACGACCATCTCCTGGTCCGGGTCGCGCGCGAGCGCGGTGGTGCCGAGCGTTGCGATCGCGTCGCTATGCTGCCGGAACAGCGCCACCGCGTCCGCACCTGGCACCTGCGCGCTCAGCGCCTCGAGTACGTCATACTGCACCGCGAACTGGTAGCGCGTGCCGCTCAGCTCGCCCTCGAACGCGACCTGTCGCAGGTCGCCATCATTGTCGAGCGTCCGGGGATCGATGGTGATGCGGTCTTCGGCCATGGCATGTTCCTTGTTGCCTGGGTCAAGCGCGGGGGCGCGCGCGAGGTTCCCGTTCGGGAAATCTGGCCCCCGCGCCGCCGATCTGGCAGAACCCGGCGATGACCTATGCAGACCGCCTCGCCGCCCTTCGCGACCAGCTTTCCCGCCAGCGCCTCGACGGATTCGTCGTGCCGCTCACCGACGAACATATGAGCGAATATGTCGGCGGCTATGCGCAGCGGCTCGGCTGGCTGACCGGGTTCCAGGGATCGGCGGGCAGTGCGGCGGTGCTCGCCGACCGCGCCGCGATCTTCACCGACGGCCGCTACACGCTGCAGGTCCGCGAACAGGTCGACGGCGCACACTGGGCCTACGAACCCGTGCCGCAGACCAGCGTCGCCGCCTGGCTCGGCACGCATGCGCCCGAGGGCGGGCGGATCGGCTATGACCCGTGGCTGCACACCGCCGCCTGGGTGGCCGAAGCCAGCGCGGCGCTGGCCGAGCGCGGCGCGACTTTGGTCGCAGTCGAGAGCAACCCGGTCGACGCGATCTGGCACGACCGCCCTGCCCCGTCGGACGCGATGATGGCGGTGCAGGACGATGCGCTCGCGGGCGCGTCGTCGTCCGAAAAGCGCGCGCGGATCGCCGACTGGCTGGTCGAGCAGCGCGCCGACGCCGTCGTTCTCTCCGCGCTCGATTCGATCGCCTGGGCCTTGAACGTGCGGGGCGGCGACGTCGCGCACACGCCGGTCGCGCTCGCCTATGCGATCGTCGACGCCGACGGCACGACCGACCTGTTCGTCGCGCCCGAGAAGCTCGACGACGCGGTCCGCCAGCATCTCGGCAACGCGGTGCGCGTGCAGGATCGCCAGGCGTTCGCAGGCGCGCTCGCCGGCTATGCGGGCAAGCGCATCGCCGCCGACCCCGAGCGCGCGGTCGCCGCGATCACGCAAGGCCTCGAGGCGGGCGGCGCGAAGGTGCTGGCGCTGCGCGACCCCGTGGTGCTCGCCAAGGCGATCAAGAACCCGGTCGAGGTCGCGGGCCACCGCGCCGCCTCGGTCCGCGACGGCGCCGCGCTCGCGCGCTTCCTGCGCTGGGTCGAGACCGAGTGCACGAAGGGCGGGCAGACCGAATTGTCGGCGGCCGCGAAACTGCTCGAATTCCGCGAGGCGACCGGGCTGCTCAAGGACACGTCGTTCGACACCATCTCGGCGACCGGCGCGCACGGCGCCAGCCCGCATTACCACTGCACCGAGGAGTCGGACGCGGCCATCGAGGTCGGCCAGCTCTTCCTGATCGATTCGGGCGGCCAGTACGCCGACGGCACCACCGACGTGACGCGCGTGATGCCGATCGGCGACCCGACCCCCGAAATGCGCGACCGCTTCACCCGCGTGCTGAAAGGCCATATCGCCATCGCGACCGCGGTGTTCCCCGACGGCACGATGGGCGGGCAGATCGATGCCTTCGCCAGGCGCCCGCTATGGGAGGCCGGGCTCGATTTCGCGCACGGCACCGGCCACGGCGTCGGCGCCTATCTGTCGGTGCACGAAGGGCCGCAGCGGATCGCGGCGCCCAACTACCCCGGCGGCGCGGCGATGGAGCCGCTGCGTGCGGGGATGATGCTGTCGAACGAGCCGGGCTATTACAAGGCGGGCGAATACGGCATTCGCATCGAGAACCTCGTGCTGATCGAACCGCGCGACATTGCAGGCGCCGATCGCGCGATGCTGGGGTTCGAGACGCTGACCTTCTGCCCGATCGAGCGCAGCCTGATCGAGCCGACGCTGCTGACCGCGCCCGAACTCGCCTGGCTCAACGCCTATCACGCGCAGGTGCTCGACGTGCTCGGCCCGGAGATGGAGGGCGACGACGCTGCCTGGCTGCAGGCGAAATGCGCGCCGATCGGCTAGTCCGTGGACTCGGGCGGCGGCACGACCGGGCCGTCGCCACGCGCCTGCGCCTTGCGCTTGCGCAGGTTGGCGCGCAGCGCGGCGGCCATGCGCTCGGCCTTCAGGGCAGCCTTTTTCTCGGCATCGGTCATGGCGATCGGCCTACCAGTCATCGACCCAATCGTCGACATCGCTTGACAACCGGCGCGCCCTCGTCTCTTAGCCCCACTCCGACCGGCCGCAACGCCGGTCGTGTGCTGCCGTAGCTCAGTGGTAGAGCGCATCCTTGGTAAGGCTGAGGTCGTGAGTTCAATCCTCACCGGCAGCACCATTCTCCCCTTGCGGTTCGGGGGATCGGACACGAGCGGCGGTGGATCCGGCACGGATCGCCGCCCTCGTCCAGCATCGTAGCAGCCGACTTCCCGTCGTCATCTCATCAGATCGCACGCGTACCTGCGCCGGCCGTACGCTGCGGAAGCCGTTATGCGAGGCGCCGCGGTCGTGATCCTGCGCCTGCCACGCATTGGGGCGTGACGCTGCGGACGTGGATAGGCGCCGTTCAGCCTGCGGACCGGTCCTCGACCAGGGCGAACGACGCGCCCAGCCCGCTGCCCGGCCCGTTCAGTGCGAGTTGCAGGTCGAAGTCGCCCGGCTCGGCGCGGACCGAGCCGTCCTGCGTGACGAACGCCAGATCCGCCCGCCGCAGCGACATCGCGAACCGCCGGGACGCCCCCGCGGGCACGGCGACACGCACGAAGCGCTTCAACTGCTGCACCGGCCGGGTGCGGCTGGCGACGCGGTCGTGGATGTAGAGCTGGACCAGCGCCACCGCGTCGCGCGCGCCCGTGTTGCGCACGACCCCTTCGACCAAGAGCTCGCCGTCCCACGCCATCGTCGGGCCGACCATGACGCCCTCCAGCGCGAGGCGTCCGTAGGTCAGCCCGTGCCCGAAGGGATAGAGCGCGCGGTCGGGGGCGTCGCGCCACCGCGCGCGGCCGCCTTCCAGCGGGGCGGCGTCGCTCGCGGGCCGGCCGGTCGAGCGGTGGTCATAGGACCAGGGCTGCTGGCCGCTCGCCAGCGGGAAGCTGACGGGCAGGTGACCCGACGGCCCCGCGATCCCGAAGACGATATCCGCGACCGCATCGCCGGTCGCCTCGCCCAGGAACCAGGTCGCGAGGATCGCGGCGGCGTCGCGGATCGCGCCGTCCAGTACCAGCGCCCGGCCATGCCGCAACAGCACGACGACCGGCGTCCCGGTCGCCGCGACCGCCTCCGCCAGCGCGCGCTGCGCGGCCGGGACGTCGATCGCGACGCGGCTGTTGCCCTCGCCCGACATGTCGCCGGCCTCGCCGACCGCGAGCAGCACCACGTCCGCCCCGCGCGCGGCCGCGACGGCGCGGGCGATCCCGTCCGGCACCGCGTCGTGGATGCCGGACCCCGCCTCGACCACCAGCGACGACGGGTCGGCGAGCCGTGCGCGCAGGCCCGTCGCGAGGTCGACGCCGGCACCCTGCTCGCCGGCGAAGGACCACGGGCCGTAGAGGTTCGCGCGATCGGTCGCGTACGGCCCGATCAGCGCGATCCGGGTGCCGGCGCGCGGCAGCGGCAGGATGTCGCGGGTGTTCTTCAGCAGCACGATCGACCGGGTCGCCACGTCGCGCGCGAGCCGACGGATCGCCGGACTGCGCGTCTCGCGGCGTTCGACCCGCGCGTCCATCGACCGGTACGGATCGTCGAACAGCCCGAGCGACTCCTTCAGCGCGAGCACCCGGCGCACCGCCTGGTCGACCGCCGCGATCGGCACCGCCCCGCGCGCGACCAGCCCGGGGAGGTGCGCGGTGTAGAGCCCGCTCTGCATCGACACGTCGATCCCGGCGAGGATCGCCAGCCGCGCCGCGTCGGCCTCGTCCGCGGCGATGCCGTGCGCGATCAGTTCGCGGTCGGCGTCATAGTCGGACACGCAGACGCCGGTGAAGCCGAGCTCGCCGCGCAGCATGTCGGTCAGCAGATGGCGGTTCGCGGTGACGGGCACGCCGCTGAAATCGGTGAACGAGGCGATCGTCGCGCCCGCCCCCGCCGCGAACGCATCGGCGAACGGCGGCAGATAGGTCTCGCGCAGCTCCGCCTCGCTCATGTCGACCGCGGCATATTCCATCCCGCCGCGCACCGCCGAATAGCCCGCGAAATGCTTGGGCGTGGCGAGCATCGCATCCGCACGGCGCAGGTCGGGGCCCTGGAAGCCGCGCACGCGCGCGACCGCGAGCAGGCGGTTGAGATACACGTCCTCGCCCGCTCCTTCCGCCACGCGCCCCCAGCGCTGGTCGCGCGCGACGTCGACCACCGGTGCGAAGGTCCAGTGGAGCCCGCCCGCGGTCGCCTCGCGCGCGACCGCACGTGCGGCGCGTTCCGACAGGTCGGGATCGAACGCCGCGGCTTCGGCGAGCGGGATGGGGAAGATCGTGCGGCACCCGTGGATCACGTCGGCGGCCAGCACCAGCGGGATCTTGAGCCGGCTCTGCAGCGCGGCCGACTGCAGCCGCCGCGCGCCGGCGACGCCATAGCCGTTGAACAGCATCCCGACGCGCCCCGCCCGGACCTGCGCGAGCAGGGCGTCCGCGCTGCTGGCGTTGACGACGGGGTTGAACACCGCGCCGACCGGGCGGACATCGTCGTTGAAGCAGCTGAGCTGGCCCGCCTTCTCCTCGATCGTCATCGCGCCGACCAGCGCGTCGATCCGCCGCGCCGCAGCACCAGCCGGCATCGGCACCGCGACGGCGGCCGCCAGCAGCCCTGCCCGCGACAGCAGCGCGCGCCGGTCGATCGTCACTGCGGCGTGCGCACCGCCAGCGGCGGACGCAGCGCGAGGAACACCGTGCTCCACAATTGCGCGGCGTTGGATTCGTCGACGTCCGCGCTCGACGCGCCGAACGGCGCCACGATGTAGCGGCCGTTCGCATAGGCCCAGGACCAGAGTTCGGAGGTGCGCACCGCGCCCGCTGCATCGATCGCGCGCCACAGCCGGGTCCGCGCCGACGCCAGCCGCTCGCGCGTCGCCGCCGGCAGATCGCGCCGCGCCAGCTGGCGGTCGAGCCCCGCCGCCAGGATCGCCTGCTGCCACGACCATACCACCGTGCCGTGATAGGCGGTCGCGCCGAACCGCCCCTGCACTGCGGCGGGCGCGAAGGCGGGGTTGGCGACGAGCAGGCCGATATCGGTCATCAGCCCCGCCGGGAACGGCCGCATCATCGCGTCGACCGACCGGTCGAGATCGGCCGGCGAGGGGCTGCCGAACAGCAGCGCGAACCCGTCGTCCGAATGCACGACAGGAACGGGCCTTCCCGCATCGTCGAGCGACAGCGCGTTGAACGCGAGCGGCGCGGTGCCGAGCGCGGCGAGCGCAGGCGCCGACGGCACGCCGACCTTGCGCGCATAGGCGGCGATGTCCGTGCTCGCCCGCGCGTTCGGCACGGTCATCGCGAACAGGGGCGGCGCCGCGCGCTGCCAGGCCTGCGCCTGCGTCGCGGCCCTGGTCATCACCGCGCGCTCCTCGGGCGTGCCATAGCGGTCGAGCAGCCCGCTCGCGGCGAACCGCTCGATCGCCGCGAGCGCGGCCGGCACCCACACCGCGTTGACGTCGTAGGCATAACGCCCGCGCCCGAGCCCTTCCTCGCTGTCGCGCCACTGGCCGGTCAGTCGCCCGGCCTTGATCGCGACCAGCCCGCGATAGTCGGGCCGTGCCGCGAACCCCGCGGTCCGCGCGACCACCCAGGCGAAGTTGCGCGCGATCAGGTCGCCCTGCCGCATCCCCTGCCCCGCCGGGGCGGCGAGGAACGCGGCGGCGCGCGCCCGCCCGCGTGGCGCATCCAGCAGCCAGGCGCGCGCGACGGGCGCCAGCATGAAGTCGTCGTCGACCATCGCATAGTCGTAGACCGGGGTCGCGATCCGGCCGCGGCCTTCGCTGGCGTTGCGCAGGATCGCGAACTCGCCGATATCCTCCTCGTGCGCGACCTCGCCATTGGGCGCGAGACGCGCCAGCACCGCGCCGATGCCATCCTCGACCGCGGCCGGCTGCAGCACCGGCATCAGCAACCGCAGCGACATCAGCGTGTCGCGCCCGAAATAGGTATCGAACCGCCACGATCCCGCCAGGAACTTCTCCTTGTAGGACAGGTAGGACAGCGCGTTGCGCGCGCGCGGGTCGGCGCGCGCGGCGCGCGTCAGCAGCGCGTCGCCGCCGAGCGGGGTGAGCGGCGTCTCGCCACTGCCCGCGACGATCGCGATCCGGATGCGCCCGCCTTTTCCGGCGCGGATGCCGTCCTTGTCGACGACGGTACCATCGAGCCCGCGGATCGACAGGACATAGCCGGGCGCACCGTCGAGCCGGTCGCGCTTCCAGACCATGCCGGCGCCGCCGCGCAGGTCGGGATCGTAGCGTCCTTGGACCAGGACCTCCGCGGGTGCCTTGCCCAGCGCCTCATAGTCGCGCAGCACGCGGATCGACGACAGCACCGCCTGGCGGAAGCGCAGCACCGGCGCGTCGATGCTCGCGACCGCCTGTACCGCGTGGATCGGCCGCCCCTTCGCGTCCGTCATCGGCATCGGCGCCGGCGGCGTGTCGAGCGTCCAGGTCGCGGGGCGGGCGATCTTGTCGAACCACAGCCCGACCGCGCTGTTGCCGGCGGGGAATGCCGACAGGATGCGCGGGACGTCGCCCGATCGCAGCAGCAGGTGCGCCGCGGTCCGGCCATCGCGCACGAACGCGTTGATGTTGCGGCCCTCGTCGATCCGGAAGGCGAGCGGCGCACCATCCCGCGCGTCGCTGGACGCCGGGGCGGGCATACGCTGGGCGGATCCGGCGACACCGCCGGCAAGCGCCGCGACGAGCGCCAGCGCGGAGGTGAAGCGGATCATGCGATCTCCGAAGAAAAAGGGGCGCGGATGGGGTGAACCGCGCCCAAGGGGGGAGGCGTCAGAAGTCGAAGCGGACGCTCGCGACCGCGTTGCGACCGTTGATCGGACGCGCGAAATAGGTGTTCTGCCCGGTATTCTCGACGAAGCCGCCGCGCGGGTTGCCCTCGGTCAGGCCGATCGTGTTGCCGATATTCTCGACGCTGGCCGAGAACGACACCGCGTCGTCGAGCCGGAACAGCACGCCTGCCGAAAACACCGAATAGGCCGGCAGCTCGAGCGAGTTGGATACGTCGGCATAGATCTTCCCGATCCGCTTCCAGCTGCCATAGATCTCGCCCATGTCGTTCGGCAGCACGATCGCGGGCGTGACGTTGACGTTGAGCGCGGGCGTGCGTTCCGGCCGGTTGCCGCCGAAGCCCTGGACGGTCGCGCGCAACGCCGGATCGATCGTGTTGATGTCGACCACCACGCCGTTGCGCCGTGCGGTCAGATCCCCGATGCTGATGCTCGAATCCTGGATCACGCCGCTCGCCTGCAGCCGGAACCAGCTGGTCGGGCGCAGCGTGACGTCGAACTCGCCGCCATAGACCTTGATCCCCGAATTGGCGGTCAGCTGTTGCGTGATCGCGACCCCGCCGACGGTCGAGGTGATGTCGCGCGACTGCGGGTAATCGAGGAACTTGGTATAGAAGCCGGTGACCGACGCCTGCAGGAAGCCGCTCGAATAGCGCACGCCGCCTTCCGCGAAGCGCAGGTTGGTTGGCTCGTTCTGTTCCTGCGCCTGGAACCCGGTCGCATAGCGGCCATAGACCGCGAGCCGCGGGGTGATCAGATAGTTCGCGCCCAGCGTCCACGCGACCTTGTTGAACTCGCGCCGCTGCGCCGTGTAGGTGCCGGCGAAGCTGTTGTTGATATAGTTGTTGGCGATGATGTTGTCGTTGTCGACCAGCAGGTTGCCCGCCGCATCGAACGTCCCCGACCCGGCGATCGGCGCGCGGTTGAGCGTATCGCCCGCCAGCCGGTTGAACACGAAATGCTCGAAGCGCGCACCGCCGTCGATGCGCAGCTTGTCCCACAGCGTCAGCTGGTCGGTGGCATAGGCCGAGATCGAGCTGAACTTGGCGCGGCTGGGCCCCTCGCCGAACGTACCATAGGTCAGGAAGCCGTTCTCGGTCAGCGAGCCGACGACGTTGTTGGCGGCGTTGAGCGCGACCACGTCGACGCGGCGCGCGCGGTCCTGCACGTCGGTCAGGAACGTCGCGGTGCCGATCGCGTCGTTGTAGCGGCTGGAGCGCGTGAACAGCCCGCCCAGCGTCAGCGAGTTGGTCGGCGTCTGCCACGTGATCCCGGTGTCGCTGTTGAACTCGCGCACCGACGCGCGGTTGCGGCCGATCACGCTCTCGGCGAGCAGGCCGTTGCCGTTGATCGCATTCAGCGCCGCGGTGCCGGTGATGACCTGCCCCGTATCGACATAGCGGATGCCGAGCCTGTTGCCGCCCTGCGGCGCGAACCGCGCGAGCGTCTGTGCGCTGGTCGGGTTGTTCGCGAGCCGGTCCGACGCCAGCCCCAGCCCCGAATTGTCGTACGAGAAGATCGAATTGAAGTCGGTGCCGAAGTTCGTGTAGCGGCCGCGCGCGAAGAAATTGAAGTCGCGTCCGATGTCCTGCGTCAGGTCGTAGCCATAGGACTGCGCCTTGGTATGCACGCCGTCTTCCAGGTCGATCGGCTGGAACGAGCGCCCGGTGGTCGGCGAGGTGCGCGTGCGGACGAGCGCGAAATCGCGGCTCTGCAGCAGGCCGTGCGTCGCCGACAGGCCGGGGATCGACTTCGGATCGCCGACGCCCGTCAGCGGAATGCCGACATAGAAGATGTTGCTGTCGTCGACGACCTTGGCCGACAACGTGAGCTTGCCGCCGGTCCAGCGCTGCGCGATCGCACCGCGGAAGATGAATCCGTGGTTCGCGTCATAGCCCGGATCGCGGATGCCGTCGTCCTTGCGGTAGAACCCGCCGACCGAGATCGCGGTGTTCTCGGCGATCGGCTTGGTCATGAACGCATCGACGCGCGCGGTGCCGAAGCTCGACGTGGTCAGCTGGAACGTGCCGCCAGACTTGTCGAAATCGGGCTTGCGCGTGATGAAGTTGACCGTCGCACCGGCGCCGTTGACCGTCAGCACGCCCGACGAGCCCGACCGCACCGCCTCCAGGCGGTCGATCGACGCTTCCTGCTTCAGGATCGTGTCGCTCAGCGCGTTGATGTAGAAGACGGGCAGCCCGTCCTCCTGCAGCTGCACGAACTGCTGGCCGCCGCCGGCGAGGCCGCGGACCGAGAAGTTGTTCGAGACTTCGCCGCCCGATCCTTCGACGAACACGCCGGGGATCAGCTCGAGCGCCTGCGCGGTCGAGCGCGGTGCCTTGCGGTCGAGGTCCTCGCGCGTCGCGACGGTGACCGCGGACGACGAGGTGAGGACGGTCTGGCCGCGCGCGCGCGTGCCGGTGACGACGATCTCGTCGAGCTCGTTATTCGCCTGCTGCGTCTCGGGCTGGACGCCGACCGGGGTCGCGGGATCGGCCTGCGACACCTGCGGCGCAGCGGCGGAGGCGGCGGAGGCGGCGGTCGCGAGAACCGCGGTGCGGCCGTCGAACGACACCAGCCTCAAGCCCGACGCGCTGGCGATCCGGCGCAGGCCGTCGGCGACGGGCAGGTTGCCCTTGATCGCGACGATCCGGCGGCCGCGCGTGGCGGCTTCGGGGGCGAGGATCTGGATGCCGGCCTGGCGGGCGAACGCGACGATGCCGGTCGAGGCCGACTGCGCCGCGACATCGAAGCTGCGGGTCTGGGCATAGGCGGCGGCTGGCGGTGCGGCGGCGACGACGCTGGCCAGCACCAGGCCCGTGTAGAGTTGCGAACGCATGATATCCTCCCCTGCGATTGATCGGCCGCGTCTTCAGCGCGTCTGCCGGTAAGGATGCGTCGCGGGGCGTTTTCCGTCAGCAAGCCCCGGAATTATTCGACGACGCGCAGATAGCGGCCGTCGCGCTCGATCCGCGCGCCCGTCATCGCCGCCGCCGAGCGCGCGAAGCCGTCGATATCGTCGGTCCGGAACCAGCCGACGATCCGGCGATCCGCGAGCGGCGCCTCGACCGACAATTGCCGCGTGTTGTAGCGGTTGAACTCGGCCGCCGCGTCGCCCAGCGTCATGCCGTCCAGAACGAGTTCGCCCTTGCGCCATGCCAGCGTCACGTCGGGCCTGGTATCCGACACGATCGTCTCGGCGGTGCCCGTGCGATCGGCGACGACCGCGTGCTTGCCGGCGTCGAGCGTGACGAAGCGTTCCGGCGCAGCCACCGACCAGACCCGGACGCGCCCCTCGGTCACCGTCACCTCGGTGCGCCCGACATAGCGGCGCACCGCAAACGCCGTGCCGACCGCGCGGACGCGGACGTCGCCCGCCGACACGACGAAGGGACGCGCACGATCATGCGCGACCGCGAACCACGCCTCGCCGTCGTCCAGCGCGATCGCGCGCTCCTCGGCGGTCAGCCGGACCCGCGCCGCGGTGGCGGTGTTCAGCACGATCGTCGAGCCGTCCTCCAGCCTCGCGATCCGGCGCTCGCCGACCGAGGTCCTGAACCCGGTATCGCCCGGCGCGCCCAGCCACAGCGCGCCGACCGCAGCGGCCGCGGCCGCCGCGACCCCGCCCGCGACCAGCGCACGGCGCCGGGTCACCAGTGCCGGCCGCTCGCGCGCGACGTCGCGGGCATCGACGCTGCTCCAGACCGCACGCGCGCGCAGCAGCGCGCCGGGATGCCGCGGATCCTCGGCGCACCAGCGATCGATCGCGTCCAGCAGTGCGGCATCGTCGGGCGTGGCGTCCAGCCGCACGACCCACGCCGCCGCGGCCCGGTCAACGGCGTCCGGATGGTCGCGCATTGCGGCTCCTTACGCTACGCGACGACAGATCCGCGCGATCATCCGCGGACAGGCCATTCAGGATGACGCGCAATCCCCTGGCCAGATCGTTCTCCACGATCGTCTCGGTCACCCCCAGCCGGCCCGCGATATCGCGCTGCGACATCCCCTCGACCTTGCGCAGGTGGAAGATCGTCCGGCTGCGCTCGGGCAGGTCGGCGAGCAACTGCTCGACCTTCGACAACAGCCCGCGCCCGGCGACGATGCGTTCGGGCGACAGGTCGTCGGCGGCGAGCGCATGTTCGAGATCCGCGCTGCTGCCGACCGCGTCGATCCGCACCACCCGCGCACGGCGAAGCTCGGTCAGCACGACGTTGCGCGCCGTCTGGAACAGGTAGCGGCGCGGATCGTCGACGCGCCTGAAATCCGGCAACGCCGCCAGGCGGCAATAGGATTCTTGCACGACATCATCCACATCCACGCCGGGAAACGCGGTTCGCAGCCACCGCCGCAACGCGGGCTCGTGCGGCAGGATCTGCCGCGCGACCCAGGTCACGAGTTCGGTGCTGAAGCGCGTCATGATCCCCCTTTAGCCACAGCATGGATGCGCGGCACGGACTCTTCCGTCACGGTCCGTCGCCGAAAGACCGATCGTCCGCGCCGCTCGTCGCAAAAAATGTCCGCCCGAGCGGGCCGCCTCACCCGATCAGCAACCGCGCGCCGAGTGCCGCGGCGAGCGCCGGGGGCATCACCAGCGCGCCGACCTTCAGGAACCGCCAGAAGCCGACATCCTCGCCCTCGCGCCGGATCGCGGTCAGCCACAGGATCGTCGCGAGCGACCCCGTGATCGACAGGTTCGGTCCGAGGTCGACGCCGATCAGCAACCCGTCGGTGACGATCTGCGGCGGATGCGCCTGCGCGATCGTCGTGCTCGCGATCAGCCCGGCGGGCAGGTTGTTCATCAGGTTCGATCCGAACGCCAGGATCGTGCCGGCAACCCCCGCGGTCGTGGTCGGCGACTGCGCCGCGCCGGTCGCCAGCCACCGCGCCAGCACCGCGATCACGCCGGTCCGGCCGAGCGCCTCGACCAGGACGAACAGCCCGGCGACGAGCGGCAGCACCGCCCACGAGATGCACGCGAGCGTCGCGCGCGGCGACGTGCGACCGGTGATGCACACCGCGGCCATCGTCGCGATCCCGGCCAAGCAGGTCGGCAGCCCGAGCTCCCCGTCGAACGCCGACACCGCGATCAGCAGCAAAGCGGTCGCGACGATGCCGGCAAGGGCGAACCAGCCGCCGCGCGACAGCGTGACCGGCTCGACCGCCGTCTCGCACGTCCCCGTAAGCGGGCCCGTCAGCTGCGCGCGCTCGACCCAGCGCAGCACGAAGAAGGTCACCGCGATCGACGCGAGCGAGGGCAACGCGAACGACGCCATCCAGGCGCCGAGCGACGGCATCCGGCCCCCGTAGAGCACGAGATTGGCGGGGTTCGAGATCGGCAGCACGAAGCTCGCCGCATTGGCGATCATCGCGCAGGCGAACAGCATCGGCAGCGGCTTCGCCTTCGCCTTGCTGGCGGCGGCATAGACCGCGGGGGTCAGCACGACCGCGGTGGCGTCGTTCGACAGGAACACCGTCACGACGATGCCGACGCCGAAGACGAGCGCGAACAGCCTGCTAGTCGATCCCTTCGCGCGGTTGACCGCCTGAACTGCCACCCAGTCGAACAGCCCTTCGGCACGCGCGGTTTCGGACAGCAGCATCATGCCGATCAGGAACAGATAGACGTCGGTGCCCTCGCGCACCGCCTGCCACGCCGCGCCGACCGGCATCAGCCCGATCAGAACCAGCAGCACCGCGCCGGCCACCGCCCAGATCGCCTCGGGCAACCTGAACGGCCGCGTGATCACCGCGGCGGTGGTGGCAAGGCAGACGAGCCAGATCACGAGCCTCGCCATGTCGGGCATAGCGGGCGCCATCATGCCGCCACGGGTTGCAGCTTGGCGCCGGGCCGGCCCGCCCCGTCCTCCGGCAGGTCGCCGTGTATCCAGTCCCGGCAGCCCGTCATGTCGTCCCCTCCCTGATCTGCGCGGAGAGCGACTGCTCGGGGCGATCGTTCCATGACATTTCCGCCATGATATCGCGCCGGCCCCGCGCGTCGAGGCTCGGTTCGGCACCACGCCGCCGATGGTACCGTCCCCGGATCGGGGTTGAGCGCGATGCCGGGAGCCGAGCCCGACGTCGACAAGATGCTTGAAACGCGCGCGCCACGCCCAATATCGCGCCTTCGCAGGCACGGCTGCCGGGTGATCACCGCCCCGTCGGCACGGGCCGCACGCCGTCGATCCCGGTCGGATCCGACCCGCCGACGGCCGATCCCCCTTCATCATCGAGGGCACGCCATGCCACCCATGACCATCCGGTTCAGTTCGCGTCCATCCCCGTCCGTCTACCCGGGGCAGCGCCGCACAAACCGCCATGATACGGAGAAAACAGGCTTTCCTTGTGCAGCGTCGGTGAGGCAAGACAGCCGCTCGCGTTCGGCCGAGCGCGGACGATCAGCGTGGGACGATGGCGATGCGTGAGGGACAGCAGAACGAACCGGCCCTGCGCGACGTCGAGGGCGGCGGCCAGAGCAGCGGCGTTCCGGCAAACGGAAGGCTGACGGGATCGCTGGATCCGCTCGACGCGCCGGGCAAGCATCACTGGCGCGAGAGCACGATCACCAAGCCCGGTCTCGACGACCGCGGCAACGTCTTCTTCGCCGCGGTCGAGATGACGCGGATGCCGATGGTTCTCGCCGATCCCAACCTGCCCGACTGCCCGATCGTCTTCGCCAACAAGGCGTTCCTCGACCTGACGCAATATGAGGAGAGCGAGATCCTCGGGCGCAACTGCCGCTTCCTCCAGGGCGTCGGGTCCGACCGCGAGACGGTGGCCGAGCTGCGCACCGCGATCGAGGCTCGCCAGGCGGTGTCGATCGAGCTGCTCAACTACAAGCGCGACGGGACGCCGTTCTGGAACGCGGTGTTCCTCGGCCCGGTCTACGACGTCGACGGCAAGCTGCTCTACTTCTTCGCCAGCCAGCTCGACGTCACGCGCCGCCGCAACAGCGAACAGATGCAGCGGCAGTCGCAGAAGATGGAGTCGATCGGCCAGCTGACGGCCGGGCTCGCGCACGACTTCAACAACCTGCTCCAGGTCGTGAACGGCAATCTCGAGCTGCTCGCGACGCAGGATCTGGGCGAGCGCGCGCGGCGCTATGTCGATACCGCGCGCGCGGCCAGCGAACGCGGCGCCAAGCTCACGCGGCAGCTGCTCTCGTTCGCGCGCAAGACCCGGCTCGATCCGCGCGCGGTCAACGTCAGCGACCTCATCTTCGAATTCGGCGAACTGCTGGAGACGACTCTCGGCACCCGGATCGACCTGCAGCTCAATCTCCGGCGCCGCCTCCCGAATGCGCTGCTCGATGCCGACAATTTCGAAATGACGTTGCTCAACGTGCTGGTCAACGCGCGCCATGCGATGCCCGACGGCGGCATCGTGACGATCGCGACCTCGCTGGCGACGCTCAACGGCGATGCCGCCGCACGCTTCCTGACCCCCGGGGACTATGTCGTCGTCGAGGTCCGCGACGAGGGCGAAGGCATGCCGGCGCACGTGCTCGAGCGGGCGATGGAACCCTTCTTCTCAACCAAGGGCGTCGGGCGGGGAACCGGTCTGGGCCTCGCCATGGCGAGCGGCTTCCTGCAGCAGTCGCGCGGCCGGTTGGAGATCGAGAGCGTCGTCGGCGAGGGCACGACGATCCGCATGCTGTTCCCCGTCGCGCGCGACGATGCGCCACGCCTCGCCAGGCCCGACACCCACGACGCGAGTTCGGACGAAACCAACGTCGCGGCCGGCGAGCATATCCTCGTCGTCGAGGACAGCCCCGAGGTCCTCGCGCTCGCGCAGGAGATCCTCGAGGGGCTCGGCTACCGCGTGACGACGGCATCGGACGGCCAGGCCGGGCTCGCCGCGTTCGACCGCGTCCATCCGGCCGAGCCGTTCGACCTCGTCTTCACCGACCTGGTGATGCCCGGCAGCATCAACGGCATCCTGCTCGCGCAGGAGATCGCCGCGCGCGCGCCCGACCTGCCGGTGCTGATGACCACCGGATACAACGAGGATCTCGTCGTCGACGGCCCCGACCGCGCCGAGCGCGACGTGATCGGCAAGCCCTACCGCCCGAGCGAACTCGCCGACCGCATCCGCCAGGCCCTCGACCGCCACACCGACGCCGGCACACGCCGAAAGTCATCCGATTTCGGCGCCGCGGAGGCGTAGGAACGAGCGTTGCGCGATCGCGTCGAGTGTTCGAGCCCGAGCCGCGAAATGCGGTGGGATAGGCTGTACGTCGATGTCACCCTGACCGAGGGGTATCAGGCCACATAGGGCTCCACGACGCTCGACACGATGACCAGCACGACCAGCGTCGCCAGCATCGCGACGTTCCAGCGCCGCGCGTTGATCCGCAACAGCGCAACGAGCAGCCCGAGAATCGCGAACCCGCTCGCAAAATAGAGGATCGACGCCAGGTCGCTTCCCGCGCCTGCCGGCGCCGCGGGGAGCGCGGGCACCGGATGCGCGATCTCGATCGCGATCAGGCCGATCCAGCTCGTCACGTTCGCGGCGAGCAGACCACCGATCACGAAGCGGTTGTGGCGATCGTACCACTCGTCGAAATCGGGCCATTCCTCGGGCGTGTCGGGAAAGATCAGCGTCGCGGCGAGGTAATAGATCCCGACCATCGCCAGCACTCCGACCAGCGTCGCGTAGTTCGCATCGATCTGCGCCCGCGCATCCCACGCCACCATCCAGAAATTGGTGAGGTCGAGGATGACGAGCAGCCCGAGCAGCGGCGTCAGCCACCCGATCCGCACCGGCCGCACCCCCCGCTTAAGCGTCACCGCGCGCGAGAAGCCGCCCAGCACCTCCGCGATCGCGAGCCCGAGCAACAGGCCGAACACCGCGAACACCAATTCGAATGGACTCATGCCGGCCCCCCGTCATCGCCGGCGGATCAATCCGTCGGCGTCCCCTGGCCATACAACACCCACGCGCGTGCGGTGCGCAAGGCGAACCGGCTAGTTTAAAGCGACAAACGCAAGAAAACCCCGCAGCGAGGGCTACGAGGTTGATGCTGGTTGCGGGGAGGCGCATAGGCCGAGCGCGACATTCTCTTTTCGTTCCAGTTTAGCCGACCCTGCCCCGCTTGCTTCGGCTTCACAGGGAGCGGTAGAGCTCCAGCCCTGCGCTACTGAACCTCACCGAGATACTGCCGGCCGAACGGCAATTTTGGTGATGGGGTGGACGCCCCCCGACGGCATCGATGTGGCAAAGTGGAGGTGTTGAACACCACTTGAAGGAGGCGTCCGTGTCGGAAGTTACCACAATCGGTCTGGATATCGCCAAGCATGTTTTCCACGCGCATGGTGCGGACAACGGCGGCCGAGCGGTTTTCAGCCGCAAGCTCACGTAGGGAAAGCTGTTAGATTTCTTCGTGTCGCAGCCCGGTGTACGGTGGCGCTGGAGGCGTGTGGTGGTGCACACCATTGGGCGCGCGAGCTCGAAGCGATGGGTCATGCAGTCAGGCTGATTCCCCCTGCGTATGTCAAGCCGTTCGTGAAGCGGCATAAGAACGATGCGGTCGATGCCGAAGCGAGATACAGCAGTTCGAAAGATCAAACGTTCCTCACGCGGTCACCGGCTTCGAGTGATGCCGACCTCCGGCTGCGGACGATGTAGCTGCCGAGGATCCTGAACTGCCCGCGCTCGGTCGCGAAGAATCCAAGAGGATCATGCTGTGACCTGTGAGATAGTGCCCGCCACCGTTGCGACGATGGCTGAGATCGAGATCTGGCTCGATACTGAGGAGGCCTTGTTCCAGGCGGCAGATGCCGTCTGGCGGGCGGATGGATACATGGGCGAAAGGCCCCCGCGTGGTTTTCGCTGCAATTGGGACACCACCGTGCGTCGTTGGCGCGACGAGGAGACGCGCGTTGATGTCCTAATGGTCGACGGAGAAGCCGTTGGCTTTCTCGACGGTCATCACATACTCGAAGTGAGGCCCGATCTCCGGAAGACCGGCCATGGTCGGTTGCTGGCGGAATTCATGGTCGACCTCGCCTTTGCGGAGGGGTGGTCGGTCGTTGAGATAGAGATCGCGCCATCCGCTGCGGAGCCCTTCTGGAGGCGCATGGGGTTCACGACGATCCCCGAACGCACCGGCAGCGGCGGCGGCATGTATGCCTACCGCATCCTGCCTCGATCTTTCCATCTTTCGAACGGCGAACGTGTGCGTTTTACGATCGAGTTCTTCACCGCCCAGGGCAGGTTCGAACAGGACCCAAAGCCGTTTTCTCGGTTCTCCGGGTCGGCGGAGCGCCTCCCCGATGGGTCGTTGCAACTGCTCGAGCGGATCATCTGCTTTGAGCCCGAGCTCGCTGGTCACACCGATTATTTCGTCCGGATCGAACTCGATGGACGACAAATCCACTTCGACAAGATCAAATACGACACGAGCAGACTCCATGGAATCCGCTTCGATGCAGGCTACACTTGGTTCATCGATCGCATAACGCCTCTCATCTAAATACATTTTCGAAAGTTTCTTAGATGAACCTATCTTATCGGATGGTGGCGGCGATCTGCTCCAAGATTGGCTGCGAACAATCGATTCACGTCTCGATCGGCCGCTGGCCCGGAGGCATCAACGACCGGGGCGGATTCGTCATCGAGTGCGCCAATTGCGGGCATCAATCCTATATCCCTGTGTCCAATCCCGACGATGCATCGAGCGTCACGAGCGGCGGCCGGATCGTCGCCACCTGGGACAACGATATTCAGAGCCTTAGCGATGTTCTCGATGCTCACGGTCTAACGTTCGCCGATGAATTGAAGGACAATATGCTGCTGATCCCGTCGACAGAGCCCGACGATCCCCAGTTCGTGCTCGAGGAGCGCCCGATCTACCGATGCTTGGCATGCAACGACGAGCTGGAGCGCGCGGCCTATGATGAGCTGGCTAAGTCTCTCGAGGCCATCAACGAGCGCCTCAGGTCACATTTCATTTACTTCCTGAAAGGGCGGCATCGCGTGCCCGACACTATCGAGGTTACGCTCGAGTTCACCTGCGCCTGCACCACCTATCCGATGATTTTCCACCGCCCCTTCTCCGAAACGAATCCCGTCGTGAAGAATGTCCTGGAATTCGTGCTGGCTGGGCCGGACGATGCGGCGATGCTGACCGACATTGATGGCGTCTATAGCCGCGACGATTGCGTCGAGATATTCAAGAAGCTGCTGCTGCGCTGGCGCGCGCGACACCGCCTGGTGATGCTGGTCGTGCCGTTCATCGGCCTCGACTATCGCGGCCGCGAGGAGAATCGTGTCGATCTGTGGAACATGGTCCTCGGCTATACGGATCCTGCCCGGACCCTGCTGGTGACCCGCCGACCGACCTACAATGGATTCGTGGAAGCGGCGAAGTCGCAAGGGATCGACATCAAGGCGCTCGCCAAGTTCAATCTCCTCAGCCCGCTCGTCGACGAGCTCGGGCAGAAGGGCGCCTTGTTCAAGCAGCAAAGCCATGCGAAATTCTACGCCGCGGTCGGCCGCGACAGCACCGAGGTGCTGAGCGGCTCGTTCAACATCCACACGGGCAAATTTGTCGAGAACCTCTTGTTCAAGACCTACACGACCAAGGATTTCGTCGCCCGCTACCTGGTGCCGCTCGGGGTCGTGTACAATCCTGATTTGCTGAAGGCTGAGAGGGCAGTGCTCGCGATCGGAATCGAGGACGGTCAGGTCAAATCCTTCGCATCTCGAACCGTCAGCTGACTTCGGCCTGCTCGAGTCACCGACATGAAACGATGCATGGTTTGGATGGCCCTCCACCCACACCCGACAACCGAGTGTGATCGCCAACCGCACGTCCGCGAACGCATTAGATCGCTGCGATGCACACCTCCCGCTTTTTCGTCATCCTTGTAGATAATGGTCAGGGCCGACCGCAGCGGCTAGGACGGAGCCGGACGAACCGTTTACGAACTATGGCAGGAAACCGAGGGTGAGCGCCGCTTCGTTTTCAACGAACTCTATGTGGATGACGGTGCCGTCGCAGAGCACATGGCGTCGGACCATTTCAAGGCGTTTGGTCTTGCCGCCCGCGATCTCGCGTCGGAGCGACCCACGATCATCGTTACCAAGCCAGTCGACATCGGTTAGCCGACTTGGACCGGCAGTGCTCCCGAGGTCGTTTCTTTCCGGACATGGCCAGAGATTCAATATAGCAGCGTTTAATACCGTGTAATTCTGAATGTGGATTAGTTTTCCACACGCGGCGCGAACACGTGCTATGACCTTGGGTTATGATTGAAGAACTTAGAACGCCGCTCGGAGCCTACTTCTATCGCCGCAAGGCACGCGTGACGCAATTGGCGATTCGCGGGCTGTTCCTGGAGATGCAGCGCACCGCCGACAATGCTGGTCGTCCCGTCTTCAGATGCGTCCGAGAGTCTCTCGGCGATGCCTTCTATTCCGCGATATCGTTCGCTTACGACCGGCCGGTGCCATTTCTCGAGAATGCTGGCGATCGGGTAGAGCGGCTCTACGGCTTCCTCCTGCTGGTTGAGAAGGGGTCGATGGTCGCCGTCTTCAAAACGGGTCTCGATCTCACCACGGCGTTTCGGAAAGCGCATCTGGAAGCCGTCGAGAGGGCGACGGTCGAGCGGGCGATCGCGCGCCACGACGCGGTGTTCGAGAAGATCAGCCTGCGCAACATGACGACTTCGCCCCTTGCACTGCGATCTAAGACGCTGGAGGCGCGAGATCTTGAGAACGCGATAGCGACGACGAGCGCTGGACGGTTCGTACCGCAAGGGTACCGGGTTCGAAGGCCCGATGGCAGTTATTCCGCGACACCGAGCACAGGCCGCATTGCGGTGCGATCGGACCGGGTCGACCACGAGCTGGCGGTTGGATGGGCGGGAGAGATCATGGATCTTCTCTCGAACGATGTCGGCGAGGCTTCCTCTTTCATCCGCAACTTTGCCAGACCAGTCGAGCTTTCCATGATCGGTGCGGGCGTGCAGCCGACGTTTCTGGCGGTCGATACGATGGCGATGGCGGACGCGATCAGCAACGACGACGAGCCGATAAGGTTCGTAAGGCAGGTCGCTGGAATATGGCATCAACTGCCACAGGCAGAGACTGACACGATCGTTGAGGATCTCCGGCCGCCTCTGGTGATCGAGGCGGAGGGAACCGGGTACAAGCTGGTCGACGACGCCAGCGCCGAGATCGGCGCGATCAAGATCAACAAGACGCGCATCGCCATGAAGACGCTGGAAATCCCGTCATTGGCAGGCGTCTTCGTCGAGGACGCGCGGCTGGTCGTTGGCACCGACCCGAACCGCAAGACGCTATCAAAGTATATCGACGTCGAGGACATGTTCTCCATCCTCTTCAGCGACCTGGCTCTCGCATATATCGATGGTTCGCTTTTTCGTGATGAGGCGCTCGTCGGAGGCGGGGCATCGTTCTTGCGCCATCTTATGACAGAACCACTCTTGGCCGCGACGACCAGTGAGAAAGGCACCTTCGTGGCGGGTCAGGCAGAGTTCACCACAGGATCCGTCTTCCGCGCCGTGGCCGACGGACTGGCGGGAGAGGACGTGCTGATCTGCGACGATCTCGGCGACGAATGGGCGGATTTCATCGGTGTGAGCGCGAATGCCAATCCGGCGATGATCACCTTCTACCACGCAAAACATGGGAACCGTTCCCTCAGCGCTTCTGCTTTCCACGACGCCGTCGGCCAAGCGATCAAGAACCTAGGGCGTTTGAGCCTTGTCGGCGACGTGATGGCGAACAAGTTTCAAGGATGGGACGCGACGTACAATCATGGTCATGCGGCGACCGCGATCACCAGATACATGCGTGGTGGGACGCGTGCACAGATCGAGGAGCAAGTAGGTCTTGCCGCCACGGCGCCAGCCGTCCTCAAGCGCGTGGTCATCGTGACCTCGTCCCTCAGCCGGGCCGACGTGGAGGAGGCTTTCGGTCGGATCGCGGCGGGACTGCCGGTGCGACCAAACTTCGTACAGCTCTACTGGATCCTCATGGGCTTCTTCTCGGCCTGCATCGAAATCGGTGCGGTAGGTTATGTGATGTGCCAGCCATGAGGCATTGAGCGCTTCGAATTTCACCGCGTAGCTTTGCGCAGACCGTCCAAAAAGCGCAGTTGCTCAGGCGTCGTTCGCTCAGAATTGCCTATAGGATCCACAGATCGTCTGGGCCGAGATAACTGATCTCGACGCGGCCGGGGTGGTTGGAGACTAAGACGCGTGCCAAACCTCGTCGTTCAGGATTCAGCGGCGCCTGCATGACGCCAAGCCTGTCGCCGACGGCTGATAAAATCCAAGGCTGACCATCAATGTGGTGCACCCGGACTGGTGCGCCTGGCGACGCCGGAACATTCGTCCATTGCACGAGTGCGAAGAAGCGACGCTCGGCCCAGATGCGGTTGTCCGGAGGGACGAAACCATAGAGGAATTCGAGCCACATCGGCTTCGTCTCCGCGGTAGGCCAATCTGGCAGCGCACTCCACTGCGCTACGCCGGGGGACTTCAGCCATGTGCGGAGCTCATCGCCGGAACCAAACGTTGCGCCGGTGTCCTGGATGGCCTTGATCGCGGCAAGCCGGGAATTGAAGCCAGCTTGGATCAGCAACGAGACCGAGTGTGTCATCGT
Organism: Sphingomonas ginsenosidivorax; assembly: GCF_007995065.1. Lineage (NCBI taxonomy): Bacteria > Pseudomonadati > Pseudomonadota > Alphaproteobacteria > Sphingomonadales > Sphingomonadaceae > Sphingomonas > Sphingomonas ginsenosidivorax. Next base: position 3,322,170 of record NZ_VOQR01000001.1, read on the forward strand.
GCCGGTCTCGACCGCGGGAACGGCGAGTCCCAGTTCGTGGTCCTCAACCGGGAAGAAGCCGACCACATCGCCATTGGCGGATGCGCGAAAGCGCGGCCCGTCCCATGACGATACATAGCCTCTGCCGAGTTGCGCGATGCGCCGCTGTTCGTCGGTTGCCAGAATCTTGGCGATGGCGTGGTGCGGGCGTGCAAGATCGCGAGGGATAATGACTTTGTCGATCTGCTTCAGACACGCAGCCCGCACGGCGTCGAGGTCAGGCGTGAATGTCGGACGGGCGGGCAGGGGACCCTGCAGTTCGGCATCGCTCCACTGTCGGTAGGAGTAACTGTCATACCGGCCTGCACCCGGCGTTACCGTGTCGCTCATGCCGGGCGGGCGGGCCGGCAGTGAGGGCTGGGTTACTCTCTTGCCGGCAGCGAGTTTTGCCCAATAGCCTGCCGGCGGCAGGGGAATGTGGGAGCGTTGGCACGCCTTGCGAAGGTTAGCGTCAGAGATATTAAACTGCGTCGCCAGCGTCTTCACCGGTGTCGACCACACGAGATCGTAAAGAGCCTGCCGGCTCAGTTCTTTCGTCACGACGTGATGACCTACCTGTTTCGCGTGAGCGATACCTCGGCAACGTTTCAGGATGTTGACGGCTTAAGCTCCGGGGGGTGATGCCGATCTCCCCGCCCCCGCATGAGGAGCGTCGCGTGATCAGCCAGGTTTGTATGCCTGAAGCCCCGATTTTGAAGGCGAGGCGAGGCCTGTCCGCTTCCCAGTTTCGAACGTTCATTTACTGGCTCTGGTAGATCGCCTGAGCCGCGGGCCGTTCAGCTTGAATGGCGAGGTTTAGGACTTTGCTGCCGTTTCGAAACGAGTTGTCGAACGGCAGGTCGTGTCAGAAGCTGACGTACGGCGCTTCCCTCTTGGTAGGGCAGAGCGGCGTTCTTAGCTGGTTTCACGAAAAGCGCGAAAAGGAACGCCTAGCTAACCCATCGCGGGTTGCACAGGCTTCTCGGGACTGTAGTAAATGATTGGCTCAAAAGGGGATAGGAGTGACTGATCCGTTTTGTCGCCAGGGGGAAAAATGATTGCCGACAACGTCATCGATGCTCTCAAGATTGCGGTCGACAACCGAGCTCTCACACCGGACGTCATCGAGCTTTTATTACCTGATGGTCGGCCGTTCGACTGCGAGGGCCAACTCTGGGATTACAAGGCGAGCGCTCCAAGCCTTCCTGATCAGCCGACCGAGGCCGAGAAGGCCGCGCATCGAATCGCAGTGGCCGAAATCGTCAAGGATGCTGTCGCTTTTCACAACGCTTTCGGCGGCTACATCCTGTTTGGAGTGAAAGACAAAGGCCGCGATCGAGTTGTCGGCATGGTGGACGGGTTCAATTGCGCCGACCTTAACAAGACGTTGCAAAGCTATGCCGGCGTCAGCATCGAGTGCCTCTACCACACGCTCGAGGTCGCAGCGTCCAGCGGATCAGCAAGGCTCGGCCTGCTGCTAATTCCTCGCCGACCGGCCGGAGCCGCGCCGACAAAGCTAGTCCGAAAGGGACCGGAGAAGCCAAACGGGAAGAGGACGTTCCTGGATGAAGTCTACGTAAGGGTACGCGACGAGTGCAGGGCCGCCACCAATACTCATGAGGATTGGCTCTTTCTACATTCTGACCGGCTGCCGCCTGAACAGGTCACCGGTGCTACACACGTGGAGGTCCAAGCGCATCTGCCGGCTCGCGACTACGACCTAATCACGTTTGTCGGTCGGGAGGAGCAGCTTGCCGACCTGCGCAGATGGATCAGCGATGTCCGCAGTCCCGTCCGCCTTATCACGGGTATCGGCGGCTTAGGGAAGACGACGCTCGCATACCGATACGCCGAAGAGATCATTGAGACCGGCGCTGGCGGAATCGAAACGCTCATTTGGCTGACTGCCAAGCAGCAAACCTACTCCGCCTTACGCGGTAAGATGGTACCAATCTCCCGGGTCGACTTCAGTGACCTTGATTCCCTATTCACCGAGATTCTTAAGGCGCTAAGTCACGAAATGCCAGTCTCGGAAGAGGAGCCAAGCTTCGCTGAGATCGGCGATCGCTTGGTAGAGGCGCTGTCAACTATCCCGTCGCTCGTCATCGTTGACGATCTTGATACCCTCTCACCCGAGGAGCAGAAGGAAACAGTCGCTGCGCTTAACAGCGTGGCGCTGAGAACCGTGGGACGCGAGCTGTCACCATCACGCATTTTGATGACCTCGCGCATCGATCAGGGCCTACCTCCAACTGCAATTGTCAAGATTAGGGGATTGGAGCGCCCCGATTTCGAGATGCATTTTAGCCAACCTATGCGCCGCGTTCGAAGTTGCGCCATTTACCGGACGCGACCTAGACGACGTTTTCGAGGCCTCTTCCGGCTCGCCACTGTTTGCAGCATCGATCGTGAGGCTTGTGAAAATTGGCGAGAACCGGCGCGAGGTGGTCGAGAAATGGAAAGGTTGCGATGGCGAGGATGTGAGAAGCTTCGCTTTCCGGCGAGAGCTTGAGCGCCTCACAGGCATCGAAGCGCGCGTACTTTACGCCGCCCTGCTATTAGGCGAGACCACGCTTGGCGACATCGCGGAGGTTATCGACATGCAACCCCGCGCCGTACGAGAGCACATCGCAGGACTGCAGGCCTATCACTTAATGGCCACCGTAGCGAAATCGCAGCGTGAGTCGACCATCAGCGTGCCGGACGAACTGCAGGCGGTGGTTGAGCTGGTGAGGGCGCAACTCGGCGTGAACGCTAAGCTGGTTGAGGAGGCAGTCGGCCGTGCGCACGAGCGAAGCGGCAACCAGGAGCGCCAAGTTGGCGCAAGCATTCGCTCGATTGTGCGACTGTGGGGTGCAGAGCGCTTTGAAGAAGCCGTTATTGTCGCGACTGCTCTCAGGGAGAAGTTCCCTGACAACGGGGACGCGGCGAGCATCCTCGGTGCGTCGCTTCTTCGCACCAAACCGGCGCGGGATCGCGAAGCGGACAAGGCGCTCGACGCTGCGGCGAAGTTAGGCTGCAGCAAGTTGGAGCTCCTTCCCAACATGATCCGGGCTAAGACGCAGATCCAAGATTGGAGCGGCTTGAGAGAGATCAGCCGCACCCGCATATCGAACGAACCGGACCGCGATGTCGCTCTTGCAGCGCATTTGAAGGCCAACAGCGAGATGATCAGCACCGCGCGTGTGCGAGGTGATCGTAATCGCGTCGCTGAGCTAGCGATTGAGGCAGTCGAGCGTGTCACGGCTAAGCTACGGCGGGCCCGTCTGGAGGTTGGGTACTTCAACTCGTTGCTAGGTCAGCGCTTCGATTTTGCTCGCGTCTATGTCGACGCGCTAAACCGTTTGAACCCTCGTGGAGGTGATCGCCTCCGCGTGTTTGAGGGCGTTGCCCGCCTAGCGGCAGCGGACGTGGTCGTCACCGACTTGCTGGAAATCGGCGTGTCGGCGCTGGAAGACTGGTGGGGTGACGTCGAACGCCGCCCGGTAGCTGATCTATCGGCGTGCAAACTATTGAGCCGGATGCTTGGGAAACTAGAGAAAATCTAGCAACAGCTGGCAGGCTACAAGCGCGACACTACAACTACGAGCGATATCGAAAGTCGTCGCCGCGAACTCGAGTATCGAGGTGCAGCCCTGCAGGCCTCGATCGGTTGACCACGCCGATCCTGTTGCTGCCGCATCCCGTGAGGGAGCGATGGTCAAATACGTGGCTGAACGGCAATAGATTGAGATTCGCATCCTTGAAGTTAACGGATTGATAAACTTGGGAAAGTGCAGAACTTTGAGATGTTATTACGATTATATATTCTTTCGTATCCTTGAAAGTGGTCATATGATATCGAGTAGGCAATCGGTAGACGCTGCTTGAGACCTCTGCGTGGGACGATTAGCGGAAACTGCTGAAGCGCTTTTGGGGAAAGACACCATGGCAAAGGGCATTTCGCTTCACATCGGCTTGAACCTCGTCGATCCAGCCTATTACGATGGCTGGTCCGGACCGCTGAATGCCTGCGAGGCGGACGCACAGGCGATGTCGGACCTGTGCGAGCGGCAGGGCTTCGCGCCCCGCATGCTCATCACCAAGGATGCGACGCGCGAGGCGGTGCTCGCGCAGCTTGATGGTCTCGCGACCGAACTCGTCGCCGGCGACACCCTCATCATCAGCTATTCCGGCCACGGTGGGCAGGTCCCCGACCGCAACAGGGATGAACCGGACCGTCTCGACGAGACGTGGTGCCTTTATGACGGCCAGCTGGTCGACGACGAGCTATACTGGGCCTGGGGCAAGTTCGCGCCGGGCGTGCGGATCGCGGCCTTTTCGGACAGCTGCCACAGCGGGACTGTCCTCAAGTACGCGCTCGCCACGAAGTTCAACCTCGGGTTGGTGGCGAACTCGTTCGCCGCCGCGGTGCCGAGGGTAATGCCGCCCGAGATCGTGGCCCGAACCTACTACAAGAACCGCGAGTTCTACGAGGCGATTCTCGCCAAGCCCGCGCCAACGGCGCCAACCTGCTCGGTGATCCTGGTCTCCGGCTGCCAAGACAACCAGCTTTCTATGGACGGTCCGTTCAACGGCGCCTTCACCGGCGCCCTCCTCACGATCTGGGCGGACGGCGCGTTCCAGGGCAGCTACAGCGCGCTGGCGAAGGCGGTTCGAGGCAAGCTGCCGCCCGAACAGTCGCCGAACTACATGACCGTGGGCGCCGCCGATGCCGCGTTCGAGGAAGGCGCCGCCTTCAGTCTCTAAGCCGACCGATCACGTCTGGCGGCCGTAGCTGATTGCATTGGGGAGTCCTCGAATGTCACCGAAGTATCTCGTCGCCGTCATTGCCCTGACCACCGCCACGCAGGCGATGGGTCAGGAGGTTCGATACAACCTTCCGCGTTCGACCGTGATCGCGGGCTGGCAGGCTCGCCTGATCCGCTGCCCGGGCGAGAACGACCCGAAGCCCGGCTATGTGACCGAGGCGGTCGCGACCGCGAGCGCCAAGCCGGGCGAACTCGTCCGGCTCAACCCGAGCAGCCCGTTCCTGGGAAGCCGCAAGCTCGCGCTGACCTATCATGACAACGGCATGCTGAAGACAATCAACGCCGAGGGCGAGGGCAAGGGCGGCGCCGTCCTCGCCACCCTCGCGAAGGCGGCTGCCGGCTTCGCGACCTTCGGGGTGTCCGGCACCATCACCACCCTGGTTCCGGCGCTCGCCGGGTCGAAGGCCGGTCCGACCAAGAAGGTGGAACTGAAGGTGGCTTGCAAGCCGGAGATCCTGGAGAAGGTCGACCGGTGGCTCAAGGTCTCAGGTCAGGTCGAGACGATTGAGGCCGATTTGGCGAACGGGCTTCCGCTGGGCTCAGCCCGCACGGAACTGCTGGAGAGCCTGAAGACCGAGCAGGCCGAACTCGAGAGCGCGCTGACGCTCTCGACCAGCGTCACCCTAACGCAGAGCCGGGCGAAGGCACTGGCGATCTCAGCGAAGACTGCAGACGGAAGCTATCGTGAGGCTTTCGACCTCGATCCGATCAAGCCCACCGCTTGGTTCGGCACCTACCCGGGGGAGACCATTCCCGACATGGACGTCGGAAAGGGAGGCTTTTGCGCGCGCTTCGTCGTGTCCAAGGGCGCCTTCCAACAGTCGGAGCCGATCGCGACCTCCGGGCTGAAGGCCTGGCGGACGGCCTATGTGAAGGACGGGCGGCTCGATCAGACCAAGCGGCTCAACCGCTTCGTATATCTCCAACCCGTCCCAGTGAGCGTCGAGCTATGGGACAATCCGAGCCGCGCGGCGTGCGCCGCGACAGGCGCGATCGCGGACGCGCTGTTGAACAAGACGGTCTCGGTCGCTCAGTTCTCGAACTACTTCATCCTTCCCCTGGGCAGCGGCATGTTCGAGTCCAAGGGCTCGTCAGCCGAGTTCGCGGCCGACGGTCGGATGGTCGCGATGGGCACCAACGCGGTGGGTGGTGGAAGCCAGTTTGCCGAGGCGCTCGCCGGCGGCCTAGCGGCCGCGGAAACCATGCGGGACGCCAAGACCGGCGCGATCCAGCGCAGGGTCGACCGGCTCAAGGTCGAGAACGAACTGCGCCAGCTCCAGGAGAAGAGCAGTACCAGCGACGTCGAGGCCCAGGGTGACCTTAAGGATCAAAGTTGACGACTTGATGCTTGATCAGCTTCTCGAATGGCGGCGACGACGTTCCATACCAGCCTAGAAAACAATTGACTTGGTTCCGCCGTGCTCATTCCTTGCATTTTCCAAGCCGTTCACCGCGACTGACCATGGGCGGGCATTTGCCTGGTGGATGACGGATCTCTCCACAACCTGCCAATACGATGGCCTAGGCCAAGTGGCCGAACTTGGTCCGATACCGGCCGTGCCCTCTTCTACCAATGAATGACGGGCGGCGTTTCCTGAAATGCTCAGTTGCACGCCAAAGCTCAAATTGGCCGATGCCTTTCGAACGGATGGCGTCTCAAGGACGGCGTTTCGCATACTGGTGATTGATACGGGTCTTATGCCGTCCCGTGCTCTGCACGGTCGCGCCCTATTCCGCTGACGCTTCACCGAGCCGCCTGACGGCGTCTCGTCGGCAGAGCCGTGACGATCGCTGACGCTTGGTCGGGCGTTGCCCGACATGCGGACGACCGCGCTGCGCACGGCCGGCGTGGCGCTACCGCGCGTCGGATGGCGGGGGTAGGCGTCGCTGCCCTCTAGTCCCGCCGCGGCGGGTCGCAAGCCGGCGTTGCCGGCTCCTTCATTGCATTACGGCCCTTCGGGTGCCGCCCGCCGCTCCAGCGGGACTGCCGGTTCGCTCCTGCCGCCTAACGACACTGCCTGCCCGTCCTGACACCCTGCATATGGAGGAAACCGTCCGTGCCGATGACAGCTTCCGGAACGAGGGCCAGGTAACCACGGCCGGCTTCGACGGCCGTCACGAGTTCTTCAACGCTGTGCATACAGATTCTCCAGACATGAGCCGTCGTTCGCGCCGAACAGGCACGGTGAAAAGGCGGCAGGAAGACCACCATAACGAACAATATAGGAACAGTTTCCGGATGGACTACAATTATGTGGCACGTCCCATCCTGAAACGACTACATCATGTGCCTGGCATTGAAGCCCGGAGCAGCAGGAGCCGGAATGCGGGTGTCATTCCTCATCCTTCCGATCGTCGACGTCGACTTCCCAGAAGGGAGCCTGATCCGCCGCGAGCCACTGCGCGCGGAAGGCAGCGGCCACCGTCCTGCCCGCGTCGGTGATCTTCCACCTATGGGCCTCGAGGTCATGACGCACCTCGTCCTTTTTCTTCTTGGGGTCGGACATCTTCCTGAGCAAAGGCGAGATGGACGTCCTGACGACCTTGTCCTCCAGCACGTCGACCAGCGCCGCCCAGGCGACCATGTAGGCGACCGAAGCGCCTTCGGGGCGGCGCTCGAGTGACAGCAGCACAAGAACGCGGTGCGTGATCTTGGGCAGCTTCACATCGGCCTTCGCAGCCGCAAAACCCTTTAGACCCGTCATGGCGCCACTTACGCCCCTGTCCGACTGACCGACTGACAAGCGCCCACTCCGCGCGAAGGCGAGGATCGCATCGATCTCGCTCTCCTCCTCGTCAAGCGCCTGCCGGTCCCTGGGGATTCCCACCGTCTTCCGCTCGACGAGATCGCCAATGTCGATCGTGAGCCGCTGCGGCAGGTCATTTGCCCCTGTCTTCTTCATATCCTCCGTATGCCTGCGGAAGTCTTACTGAGTCAAATGAAAAATGACCTTTTGTCTAAAAGCCTTCACCCTACCGAAAGGATCCTCCAATGCGGGCAGTCCATCGTGGAGATACCGAAGCTATCGCAGCCGCCATCGCCGACGTCCAGGATCTCACACATCAGATCGAAAGCGGCGTCGACGCCATCGACGATCTCATCCGGCGCCGGATCGCCGCGATCAGCCGCATGCTCGTCGCCGCAGACCGGCACGTCGTCCTCGCTGATCCACGAGACGTAAACAGCCTTGTGGCGAAATCGGAACCGACACCGCCGTTTTTGCCGGAACTCGTGGCGCTGGCAGTCCACGAGGCCGGAAACGACGGCGCCACCGTTCCTTTCATCGCCGGCAGGCTTCGTACGCGACTGGGGCTCAAGGTCGATACCTCCTTGATCGTAACCGCCCTGCAGGCTCTCATCGGCCAAGGCGACATCCTTGATCGCGGCACAAGGTACTTCGCGCCGAATTCAGATCTGGCACGGGGAACCAGGGATGGATCTCCCACCATCAAGTCGTTGATCGTCGAGGCCATGGAGATGGGTCCCGGCGATGGCATGGCCGTCGCCAAGATCCGAGATGTCATTACCGAGCGGCATGGTCGACAGATCCCGCTCACCACCCTGCATCCGATAGTGCGCCAGCTCGAGCGCGCCGGACGCGTGGTCAAAGTCGGGCACAAGCGGGCTCTTCGCGATCGTACGAAGGGCCTGGCCGGGGACTGAACATCCAGCCCATAAGGGCCATCCTCGACGCCCCTCCGATCGGCCAAAGCCATAAGCAGGACTTCTATCCGGACAGAGTCCCATCCTGAAAGTCCTCTATCTTAGGAAACATTTTCCTTCATTTTCGTTATGCATGCCGGACCAAATGTCCTTCCACCCGTAAACTGGGGCACGTTCACAAGGCCCCTCATCGGAGCATCCGTCATGCGAAATCTGCAGCTCGAGGCCGAACTTGCGGCCCATTCCGAACACCGCGCGCCACCGCTCATCTGGTGGCGATCCCTTGCCGCCAGCGTCTTCATCGCCGAACGTTGCATCGTCGAGGCCGCCGTCGCCTCGGTCGTCACCGCCAGCAGGCTCGCACCGCCCGATCTGATCGGCGACATGTTCTCCGCGCAGGCTGAGGAGAAGACGGACGTCTACAACCGACTCGCCGCCCACTTCACCTGTCTGGACGGGATGAACCTGGGCGTCCTGTGGGAGGTGGCGGGTAGCTGCAGCGCGCTTGCCGCCGCCGACTACGACCCCGTCGGGCTGCTGCGTACGCTCAAGGGGCTTTCCGAACCCTATATCACGGCCCAGCCGGAAATGCGGCTTTCCGTGGCCGCGACCTGGCTGAGTGAGATGGGCGGTATCCTCAATCCGACCGTCATGTCCAGGATCGACTGGGAGCACGCGCTCGGTGGCAAACGTCGCGACGACGACGGCTCGATCTGGGAGGAGCCGGAATGATGGGCCTCCACGACATGCACTCCATCAACGTTTTCGGTATCGGCGCAGCTGTTGTCGGCATCGCCGGCATCTGCTTCACCGCGCAGGCGTGCCGCGAGGCGTTCGTCATACCGCCTTCCGGGGAACGGACGTACTTGGTTGTGGCGATGACGTTCGTCATGGCCGTCGATCTCCTCATCGCCTGCATCGGTTCTTGGATTACGCTGCTCGGCATGCAGATCGGCGGGGGCGCCCATGGCTAAGCGCACCACCAAGGTGGCGCGTGCCGCCTCCACCGCAAGGACCGACATCGTCGTCGGCGGCCAGCCGATCGCCAAGGCGTATCACGTTCCGGACCTGAAGCCGAAGGCCACGGGACCGTGGACCGTCGAGCGCGAAAAGCTCGCCTGGACCGACCCGAAGACGGGCCTCGACTGCATCGTCCGACGGATGGCGAAGGGACACTTCGCGGCATTCGTCGCCGTCCCGCGCGATCATCCGCTCCATGCGTATTCGGCCGAGGCGATCCCGCCTGGGCTGCTGCGCACGCACGGCGGCATCGACTATGCGCAGGCCTGCGACCATCGGGGTCCAGAGGACAGGTCGATTTGCCACGTCCACCGCGGAGCGTTCGAGAGCAAGGACGATGCCTGGTGGATCGGGACGTCATGCGACGAGATCGGCGACCTGGTCCCTGACGACCCCAGCCACGCCGCCGAGGCGCGTCGACTCGGCATCGAGCAGGTCTATCGGAACGAGCGCTATGCAGTCGAACTCTGCACGACGCTCGCCCATGACCTCGCCGCCGTGGGGGAATTGCGATGAGCGACTACCCTTATTCGCCCGAACTCCCTTGGGGCTCTTGGATGCGCACGTCGGCGAGTTCGCTGGGGAATGTCACGATCGTCGATGAGCATGGACGCCATTTCCCGAGTGTACGAGAAGCGTTCTGGACGGGACGCCTGAGGATGAGCAGGGTCAATCCGCGCGTCATGAACGAGCAGCTGGAGCTAATGCTAGCCTCGTTCGCGTCCCGGCACCGCGGTATCGTCGCGATCGACGAGGCTGCCCACTCGCTCTTCGCTGGCGACCACCTGTACCAGCGCTTCTGGGCTTACTGGATGGACGCCGAAGGCCTGCTTGACGGAGGATTCCGGGGTGATCCGCTCGACGGCAAGCTGGCATCGGAAGGCATCGCAGTGCTGCGAATGCTTGCTGCGACGCGTCCCATCAAGCTGAACGCGGTTCCGGTAGGTCGCGCGGCAGTCGAGTTCTTCGGCGAGCCGGACTCGCCCGACGAGTGTGACAGGGCGCGCTTCGAGGCCGCCGAGGCAAGCGCACGCATGCTGCGGTTCGCCGTTGTGCGCGAGCGCGCCTTCGGACGCGACGCCATCTCGATCCTCCACCGGGATCCGTCCGACATCATTCCTATCGCCCGTACCATCTGGCACATGGCCTGGCCGGACGCGACCCTGCGCGACCTCGCCTATCGGTGGATGGCAAATAGGGTCGACCGCTGGACCAGCTGGGGCGAAATGGTGATCCACGACGGTGCGGAAGCGCTGACGCAGCACCTGCTGGTATGCCTGTTCGTGGACCGAACGGATCAGCAGACGTCGCCGCCGGCCCAGGGAACGGAGGACCTGCTCGCTCTGCCGGACAGTGCAACGAGGGCCAAGTGATGATCCGCAGTACCGATGATGACCGTCGCGATGCATCCGTCGCGGCGGTCACGCAGGGTCCGGATACCGCCCGCCGCCTCCGCTTCACCGGACATCATCTCGATCTGCCGATCCTCCTCGTCGCGGCCGTCGAAGCGACGGACACCACCGTCGAGGCCTTCATCGCTCGGCTGCGGCGTGAGGCAATCTGGCAGGATCAGTCCCTACGGTCCGCCGACCGCGACATAGACATCCAAGCCTATCTCGCTCCCGAAGGCCTGCGGTGCGTCATCCGCGTCGCCGAGAACATCTGGTATCATCACCCGCTCGAGACGCTCCATGTCCGGTTAATGCACCTTCCGACGGTCGAGCGAAACGCGGCAATCCCGCTCACCCGCCTGGTGCGCCATGACCTCACCGACCCCCTGCCGATAGTAGTACGAAGCCTGACGTATATCAACGCGAGGAAACCCGAGCTCGGCACGTGTCTGCGGCTCGACATGCCGAGGCTAAGCGTCGCCCTCACCAACGACCCGAGCGGCACGGCCAGATCACCGGCGTCATGAAGACGCAGATCGACCATCTGCCGCTGTCGATAGACGGCATGCGCCCGACCCAGGGCCGGACGCTCGCGGTGATGCAGGTCTCGGCCTGATCGCAGTCGTTCAACAGCGTCAACACGCTGCGTCTTCTCGGCCGCTGGATGCGCATGTTTACGATACCGAACCAGTCGTCGGTCGCGATGGCCTACAGGGAATTCGGAGCCGACGACCGGATGTTCCCCTCCAGCTACTACGACCGGCTCGTCGACGTGATGGAGGAGCTTGTGCGCTTCGAGGTGCTGATGCGCCCGCATGCGACCCAGCTCGTCGATCGGTACTCCGAGCGCAGATCTTCCGGGGCAGTCGTAGCCGGCGACGCGCATGCCTCAGCGGCGATGACCCGCTGACCAGACATCCGGCTATCGCCTGCTTCCGGGCGAACGCCTGATCTCGGCCGACCGCAGCTTCCTGCCCCGCTGCTCGGCCCCAGGGAACATCTCGAGCATGGCTCCCGTCGCCCGCTCGATGATTCCAGCGCCGAACTCGAGCGCCCAGGCCGCGTACATGGCGTCGTTGGGGTTGCTGAAGCCCATGCCGCGCCCGTGCTCAGCCATTCGGTAGAAGGCGAGAGGCCCGCTATGCGTATGGGCGCTCAGAAATCGATAGATGAAGCGAAACTGCTTTCGATCAAGGTCGGTCCGGTCAATCACGTCATCCTGGACGAAGGGCGTCTTATCGCCTCGAAGCAGCTCTCGCTGCCGCTTCTCAGGCAGCGCCATGAGCCATGCGTTCGCGCGGAAGCGGGCCTCGAGGGATTCACGGACGACTTTGCGCTGCGCCGTCTTCTCAGGCTCGGGATCCTGTTCGCCGATCTCGGCGAACAGCCTCGACCGCGACCCGTCGTCGTGCAGGTCGAGCATGATGATGCGGGCTTCCCTCTCCACCTCGGGCACGTCGTCCACGCAGAGGAAGAAGAAGTAGAGGTAGCATTCCGCGACGTTTCGCACGAGCGATGCCAAGGCGCTGAAGTCCCAGTGGGCCGACGGACGGATTTCCGGTGCGAGGAGCTGGACGCTTTTGCTCGTCACCACGATCCGGGTGAACAGAACCGACGCCCAGTAGTGCTGACCGGTGGCGCTCGGCAGTTGTCCGCAGCCACGACTGACCGTGTCTGAGAAGGCGACGCCGGCAACGAAGCTCCGCCTGGCTGCGACGTACAGCTCTTTGAAATCTACGTCATGATCCTGGACCATGCCTTCGGATGCGGTGCCCATCACACCGACTTGATGATGCCGCCGGCGTATCGGCTGTCCAAACGGTCGACCGTCGCGGGCTGGCTAAACGGCTGGTCGGTGATCTCCACGCTGCGCATCCGACCCACTTCGAACACGCGTGGCTCGCCGTTGGACCGAGGGTCGGCCGGATTGCCGATCTGGATGCCGGTCACGCATACCTTGTCGCCTGACGAGTGATAGAGTGCGGCAGGCTGGAAGGTACGCGCAAGCATGTCGTCGTCATATCGAAGCGACACCAAGCACCGTGCGTCGATCGCGCTTTCGATCACGCGCTCGAAGTCGGGGCGGCGCGGTACCGGGGGCTTCGGGGCGGGCGCCACGGCGAACGGATTGCGGGGCTTCTTCGGGGTTTTGCCCCAGGTCGGTCGCTTCATCGACGTCTCCCATCGCCATTTTCAAGCCCTGATGTAGGCGGACATGGTCTCCTTCCAACGGAACGGCGACGCTTCGGCGTTCCAGATATTGCACCATCTGACTGAGCCACGGTCAACAGCCGACTGGCCGGATGCAGCATCTCTCCCCACATTGTAGCTTCACATAGGGGGAAACATGCATGAAGCGCCTCGTCTTCTGTTTCGACGGCACCTGGAACAAGCTGGAACCTGGCCGGGCGACGAATGTCGTCCTGACCGCGGCCAGCATCGAGCGGATGGGACGCGACGGTGTCCCGCAGATCATCCATTACGACGAGGGGGTCGGCACCGGAGACCTCGACCAGTTCCGCGGCGGAATGTTCGGCACCGGGCTGATCGACAACGTCCGCGAGGCATACCGCTTCCTGATCTTCAACTACGATCCAGGCGACGAAATCCACGTCTTCGGCTTCTCGCGCGGGGCATATAGCGCACGCACTTTCGTCGGCTTCATCCGCCACGTCGGCCCGCTGCAGCGACTGCACGTCGGCCGCATCGACGAGGCGCTCCAGCTTTACGAGCACCGGCGCAAGGGGGACGAGGCATCGGACGACGCGCTTCGGGAGTTCCGCTCGCTGTACTCGGGCTCGGTCTGCATCGGCGGCGGCGACGACGCGTGGCGGTGTGCAAACGTTAGGGGCTACGAAACCGGAGCGGCTCCGCAGCTCCGCGTAAAGTATCTCGGTGTCTGGGACACGGTCGGCGCGCTCGGCGTGCCGGAGCGGATGCCGTTCAGCGGCTGGTTCAACCGCGAGTACGACTTCCACGATCCCAGCCTCGACGCATTCGTCGAGAGCGCGCGTCACGCCGTCGCCATCGACGAGCGTCGCGAACTGTTCCCGGTCGTACCGTTCGGCGATCTTACCCAGCTCAACCGTTCCGCGGGGGCCGAGCCGGATGACCCCGAGGCGCCGTACCAGGAGAAATGGTTCCCGGGCGTACATGGTTCGATCGGCGGCGGGGGCGACATTCGCGGACTGTCCGACGATGCGCTCGCCTGGGTTCTCGCCGGTGCCAAGAAGGCCGGTCTGAAGCTCGACACCGCGCATGGGACGCGCATCCACGGGTTCAACCCCAACCCACTGGCATCACTGGTCAACGAGACGAAGCCGGAATGGAGCGCCACGCAGGTGTTCACGGACGACCGCGATGGCCCACGCCACCTCTGGCAGGTAGCTCAGTCGGCGCAGCGGCGCTGGCGCACTCCAGCGGATCGCCTTGGCGGCAAGCCGTATCGACCGGGCACGCTGGAGCATGTGGCCGCGGAACTCGACGCCATCGGAGCATGGACGTTCGTCCCGACCGTGGACGTGCTCGCGGTCGAACGGGTCAAGCCGTCGGACACGCTCAGTCACTACGCCTATCGCCACTATGGCGACGCAAGCCTGTGGCCCAAGATCTTCGAGGCGAACATCGACACGCTGGATGATCCCGACGAGATCTTCCCCGGCCAGGAGATCAGGATTCCGCGACTCCCGGCGGCGCCGCCGACGGTCGTGTAGCGGGGCGCTGCAGTCCGACCACCGGCGGACGCTGGCAGATGGAGCCCTCGGAACGCTGACGGAATTCCGGACCGGCCTGGAGCGGTTCTCCCGCACCTATGCCTACATTGCGCAACTGATCGAACTTAGCGATCCCGATCTCGAGAACTTCTCGTCATTCGTCAAGCTGCTGTCGAGCAGGCTGGATGGGGTCACGCCGGACGAGATCGACCTGAAGGGGCTCGCTCTGACGGGGTTCGAGATCAAGCCGCGGGATAGTTCAACCGGGGGCAATCCGGCGCAGCCGACGGAGGAGGATCTGATCCTATCGATGACGTCCAACAACGCCTTGGCCAAATTACTGCTCAAGGGAGACGAGCAAGCGTTAGGTATCCTGACCGACATCATCTATGACTTTCTGCGTTCGGGTGAGCAGCTCGACATTTCTGCCGCGGCCGACGCCTAATCGGCGGAGGATCAGGCAGGGACTCTTAAGGAAAAGTTCCGGTACAGATACCTGTTAAATGATGCAGCCGACTTGTCGGCGACGGATCGGGGGAACGATGGCGGCAATTCGTCAGGTAGAGGTGTCCAACTTCCGAGGCGTGCGGAAGGCCATCTGGGCCCCCCTGCCCGGCCTCAATGCAGTTATTGGTGCCGGCGATACGGGGAAGTCGACGCTTCTAGATGCGATCGAACTGGCGCTGGCACCTCGCCGCAATCTCACATTTTCAGATGCCGATTTCTGGCAGCTGGACGTGACGAAGCAGATAGATCTGCGTGTCACCATCGGCGACCTGCCGGACGTGCTGCTCGACATAGACCGCTACGGCATCATCCATCGCGGGTGGAATGCAGCCACGAGACTGCTGTCAGACGAACCAGGTGCCGGCCTGGAAGACGTGATCACCGTCAGGCTCACGATTGATCAGGATCTCGAACCGCGGTGGAGCCTGTATTCCGATCGCGCAGATGCTGATGGCACGACGCGCGAGATGCCGCCCGCTGAGCGCAAGAAACTCGCCCCCACGAGGCTTGGCGTCTATGCCAACCATCATCTTGCATGGGGCAACCGTTCCATCCTGAACAAGCTCGCTGAAATCCCGTCCGGCGCTGGCGGCGCGCTTGCCGACGCGGCAAGAAAGGCTCGCGCCGAATTCGGCACAGCCGCACTCACGCAGGTTCAGGACGCGCTCGACATCGTACATGCCGTCGCGGAGAAGGCAGGCATATCCGGCGCGCTCGAAGCTACCGCGCTACTCGACGCCCATGGGATCAGCTTCTCGGGCGGAACCATAGCTCTGCATGACAAGGACGGCGTACCGCTGCGCAATCTCGGCGTCGGCAGCAGCCGCCTTCTCATCGCCGGCCTGCAGGCAGCCGCGGGCGAAGCCAGCCCCTTCGTTCTCGTCGACGAGGTCGAGCACGGCCTCGAACCTCATCGCATCATCCGCCTGCTGCACACCCTAGGCAGCAAAGAAACTGCGCCGATGCGACAAGTCTTCCTTACCACGCATTCGGCGGTCGTCGTGCGGGAGCTATCCGCCGGACAGCTGTGGAGGGCAGCCGATGACGGATCCGGCGGCGTGGTCATGAGCCGTACCGACGGCGGGGTGGAGAGCCAGAAGACGCTGCGTGCCTGCGCCGAGGCCTTCCTCGCCCCCCAGGTCATTGTGTGCGAGGGGCCGACGGAAATCGGTTTGCTGCGCGGCCTCGACGTGCATCGCGATGAAACCGGGCAACCGACGTTGGCCGCAATGGGGGCTGCGTTCGCCGATGGAAACGGCGACAACATGATCAACCGCGCGTATGCGTTCGCCGACCTTGGTTACCGGACCGCCCTGCTACGCGACTGCGACAAGCCCTTCACTACCGCCCAGCTCGGGAAACTCGCGACTGCCGGTGTCATGCAATTCCATTGGGATGAGGGGCTATCGACCGAGCAGGCGCTATGCCTGTCGCTCCCCGACGATGAGATCGAGAAGCTCGTCGAGGTGGCGGTGGAGGAATGCGGCAAGGACAAGGTCAACAGCGATTTGCGCGTCCAGTCGGCGACGCTGAACGCCGATATGTTCAGCACGCTGATCGGCTTCGGACTCGACGAGAGGCGGCATCTGGGCGCGGCTGCCAAGAAGGGCGGCTGGTTCAAGAACGTGACTCTTGGCGAGCGTGTCGGTCGCGAGGTCCTGGCTCCTGCGCTTGATCGTTGCACCGGAACGATGCCCGGTATCATCGACGACCTGCGCACATGGGCGGCGGCATAGGCTCCATGTCGGCACCTGACATTCTCGCGATCGGTCGTGGTTCGATCGTCGCCCCCGCCGGCTGCGGAAAGACCGAATCCATCGTGCGGGCCGTCGCGCGAAACGACGGCAAGCCGGCACTGGTCCTGACCCATACTAACGCCGGTGTCTGCGCGCTGCGTTCGCGTATGGTGCGAGCCAAGGTCGCGACGACAAAGCCACGGGTAACGACGCTCGACGGGTGGTGCCTTCAGCTCGTGTCGTCCTATCCCGAGCTATCAGGCCTGCGTCCCGACCTGTCCGCGATCCAGTATCCTGCGCTGCGCGAGGCGGCGATCCGAGCGGTGTCGTCCGGCGCCCTCGATGCGATCCTGCGGGCATCATACTCGCGCGTCATCGTCGACGAGTATCAGGACTGCACCAGCCCCCAGCATCGGCTGGTCGTCGCGCTCGCCGATCGGCTACCGTGCTGCGTCCTCGGTGATCCGCTACAGCGAATATTCGACTGGGCGGGTCCCCTGCCCGACTGGGACGCTGAAGTGCTGACCACCTTCCCTCTCGTCGCCACGCTCGACGATCCGTGGCGCTGGATCGCAGAGGGCGAGGAGGATTTCGGTCGCTGGATTCTGTCCATCGGGGGCGGGCTCGAGCGCGGTCAAGGGGTCGACCTGACGACCGCACCGGTCAATCTAGTCTGGAAAAAAGCGGTAGACGAAGAACAGCAGAAATCGGCCGAGGCGGAAGCTATGGCCGAGCTTGCGGGTCTGGCGCCGTCAACCGCGCTGATCGTCGGCAGCTCACTGGATGCGGCATCGCGCGTGGAATTCGCCAAAACATACGATGGCGTTCAGGTCGTTGAGCGAGCAGACATGCCTGAACTGGCGGCAGCGGCGGACAAGATCGGTAGTGAGAAGGAACTCAAGCGCGTCATTGAAGTGCTGCGCTTCGCGCGCACGGTCATGTCTGGCATCGACAAGGCATTCGTCGATCGGCTGAACGATCTTGCTTCCGGTAGAGAGGCACCCGCCGAAGACTCCGAGCGCATCTTCCTGACGGCCCGCCATGGCGCCACGTTCGGCAACCTGGCCCGCATGCTTGAATGCTGGCACAAGACGCCGGGGTGGTTCGTGTATCGGCCGGACCTTCTCAACGTAATGATGGACGGGATGCGACGCACCGCCGAGGACGGCGATCTGAAGGCATCGGTGCTGGAGGTGCGAGAGGCCAAGCGAAGCAAGGGTCGGCATATTCCCGCCTTGGGCATCGGCAGCACGCTGCTGCTCAAGGGGCTCGAGGCCGAGCGCGTGATAATTCTCGACGCTGGATCCATGAACGCCTGCAACGCCTACGTCGCGCTCAGCCGGGCATCGAGGTCCGTGACGGTAATCTCGAAGAACCCAGTGATCGGTTTGGTCTGAATCCGTGGCGCAAGCGGCCAACGCGTTGTGATGCAAGAGGTGAGAAATGCCCAAAGAATATACGCACACCGAGTGCTTCTCCTTCTTCGGAACCACGCCGCGAAACACGCGCTGGAGCTGGTCCGGACGCAGCGAGGATGGCGCCGACGTGTCGGTCACGCTGTGGCAGGACCGCTTCGAGGATAAGGGCCGCGTCTATCGCAACTGGAAGACCGATCGCCCCGGCGAATGGAAATCGCGGCCGGGTTTTGTCGAACTGATCGACAATCTTGCCTATGCCCGCGACCATGCCGGCGGTGTTGTTCACGTCATCATGGCGCAGGCGCGAGACAAAGACGCATCCCCGCGGTCGATCGCACGATGCTTTCCGCATCCAACCCTCAAGATGTGCGTCGTCGAACTCGATCAGGGCGAGGGGACGTTCGTGCTCGAGCGCCTCGAACCAGCCTCGCCCGCGTAACGATAAACAGACGCGAACAACAAAATGTGGGGATGATTAAATAATCACCTACCATATCTTGAATCTGCCTTTCTTTGTTCCCACCTCGTTCCCGGGAGCAAAAGGGAGTTATCGTCATGCGCGGCGACTACAGGCTTACGACCTTCGCGTCGGGGTGTGGCGACAGCATCCTGATCGAAGCGCACGACAAGGTCGTGATGATCGACATCCACTATCGCGCGGCCAGGGCTCAGGACGACGAAGACGACGAGGCCCCTGACTTTGCGTCGGATATCCGTCAGGCCTGTGGCAACGACCACCTCGACGTGTTCGTATCCACCCATCCCGACAAGGACCATGTCGGCGGCTTCTCTGAAATCTTCCATTGCGGGTCGCCCGAGACTTGGGACAGCGATCCCGATAATTCCGATCCCAAGATCATCGTCGATGAGATCTGGTGCAGCCCCTACGGCCTGAACCCGCACTACACCACGGACCAGTCGAAGCCTTTGACCGACGAGATCAAGCGGCGATATGCGCTTCAGAGCACCGATGCCGGCTATCGCGACGGCAACCGGCTCAAGGTGATGGACACCAGCAAGGTCACCACCGGATCCATCGCGACCGATTTCGAATGGCGTCTTCTGGCCCCTACTCCTGCGGAGTGGGACATCCCCAAGGCGCCCGAGGGCTGCACGCCGACCTCATCCAATCCGACCAGCCTCGTCATCCAGTGGACCGTTCGTCGCTATGGCGGCGACAATCTGATCCTCACCTGCGGCGACACCTCGGTCGAAGTTCTCGAACGGCTCGAGAAGGAGATCCACCGGAAGAATCCCGACCATCTGGCGTGGCACATCCTGCTCGCGCCGCATCATTGTTCGCGCCGCTCCATCGGCCGAGTTCCGTTCGGCGGTTGCACGGATGGTGAATTCGTCGAGTCCATCGAGGCGCTGAAGGCGCTCGGCGAGCAGCGCGGCAACGGGTACGTGGTGTCGAGCAGTCGCCGCGTGGTCAGGGGCGGCGACACCCCACCATCATGGCACGCTAAGCGCCGCTACCTTCGCATTCTCGCAAACGGCGGAGAGATCAACGGGTCGGTCGAAGGGCGCTTCCGCTGTACGGGCGGGAACGGCGCGTCGGACCTTCCCGCTCACATCGTCTTCAACCTCACCATGGGTGGGCCGACCCTCGCTCCGGCCAAAGTCCCGGCGACGGTCGGTCTGGGCGGTGGCGGAGCGGCAGTAGGCGGGGGTGGCTCCTATGGCTGACGGTCATGACGAACCGATCACCGCCGAGGTCGTGAAGGATTTTGACCTCGGGCAGCTACTCGAAGTCGCGCGCATCGCGAAGTCCCCCGGCGTGATGGCGTCATCGATCGTCCTTCGCTCTGTCGACGATACTGAAATACTGAGCTTCGAGATCGCGACCGAACCAACGGTGGAGCCGCCCGCTGCGGACGTGCGTGACGTCGAATGCATCCATTTCATCTACCGGGATGGCCGCACCTTCGGACGTACCGCGCCGTACAACGTGCTGTGCGAGGGGGAAGGCTTTCCGCGCAGAATCGGCCATTTGTGCTCGGGTCCCCCGGGGAGCAAGGCTGCACCCTGTCTTGCACTGGACGGCATCCAGCCGATCTACGAACGCGCCGGGATCGAGGCAGTCATGACCCGACTGCGCGACTTCCTGCGTGACGCGAAGACCGGCACGCTCATGATGGACGGATGGGAGCCGGTTCCCTTCGGCGTCGGCCAGAAGCTGCGTATGGGCGAGATGAACCCCCGCGTCTTCCAGGAACACGCTCACGCCAACCCTGATGCCGGTAGCGCGATGGGGGTCGCGATCAGCTACGACGATGACCAGCACAAGCAGGTCTCGGTCTTCCCCCAGTTTCTGTCACTAGAGGACGTGCTTCCAGCAATCGGACATCACAACAAGACCGATCACGAACGCCATGCGATCCCTTGGGTATTCGTGTGGCGCAATCCGTCCGTGGTGGAACGCGACCCCATGTTCGAGGACTGGCGAACCGGTACCGAACTGCTCGAGGGGATGAAATCGATCGGCGTCAACCACGCCTTCGACACCGCGGTCGGCGGTCTGCTGAACAGGGGCGTCGACTTTCGCTGTCACCGCCCTCCGCATGGCGGGAAGGCTATGGTGGTCGTCATCGGTGTTTGGCGACCGGCACCAATCATGGACGCCTTCTTCGGCTATTCTGACGATCCCAAGGCGCGCAGTCTCGAGTTGCGCGCCTTTCTCATATCCCAGGACTTCGACAAGACGATCCTCGACGCGGATATGCGCATCGAGACGATCGTAGGCGACTATCCACCATGTCCTAAGCTCATGCGCTGGGTGGCAGGCGTCGACATCCTACCGCCTGTCGCGCTGCTTGGACATGGCGCGCTCGGCAGTTCGATCCACGATAGCCTGACGCGATCCGGCATGGACGATGTCGTGGTGTGGGATAAGGATCGCATCCACTCGCACGCCATTCGGCCCAGAGCGCCGACATCTACGCCAATAAGGCGGAGCATGCGAAGCGACTGACCGGCGCGATCTGGCACGGCGAAGGCAAGGCGCAGGCGATCCGGGATGATATTACCACGATCGATGTCGTCGATCTTCAGGCGAGGATCGACGGGCGGCTCTTGATCGACGCGACGGCCGACGAGCGCGTGCGCCTTCGGATGGACGAGCTTCGCACCGCGACGGACGCGACCATCATCCGCAGCGAGATGTTCCATGAAGGGCAGCTCGGCATGACTTTCGTGTCGCCGCCGGGTGGGCCCACGATGTCGGACATGATGCTGGCGACGATAGCTATGGCGCCCAATGAACCGGCCGTGGCGGCATGGCTCGACTTCGAGAATCGTCATCCCCTTGGCCCGGATCCCCTGCTTTACGGCTTCGGCTGCACGTCGATGACCGTGCACCTGCCCAAGCATGCGGTCGAACAGCATGCGTCGGTCGCCTGTACCGCGATCCTGGGCGACCGCACCGAAGCCGGCATCCTGCTCAATCCGCTCGATCAGCGGCTGCGGCCAACCGGCTCGCGCTGGATACCGATGGCTCCCTTCACGATCTTGCGCCCTGCGACAGCCGAGGACTGGCAGATCCGCATTTCGCCGGCGGCCATCGCCAGCATAACCGGCGAGCGGTCCGCCGCGCTACCTGCGGAAACCGGCGGGTATCTCTATGGCGCATGGGATCCGAACCGGTGCGTCATCACCATCGTCCATGCCTCTTCCCTGCCACCGGGATCGGCGGCGACCGAAACCCGACTCGAGCTGGGCGAGGCCGGTGGCACCTTGACGGAACGACGGCTGACGCGCCTCACGCGCGGTCGGACGTATCTATGCGGCACATGGCATAGCCACCCCGACGGCTCGGCCGACATGTCCGGTCGCGACTATCGCGCCATGATGGAGCATGCGGAGAACGATGCGCCGGAGCTGCGCCCGACGCTCATGGTCATTGTCGCCGATCAAGACATTCAGGCTCATCTGAGGCTTCCCTGATGGCAGACTCCCTGAAGTCCGGCATCAGCGCCAAATATCTCGTCCCGATCGTGGCGGCCTATGCCGCGGCTGCGGGGCTGCTGGGCCTCGACAGGATCACCCAGATCCAGACGGTGCTGGAACATGCAGGCATGGCAGGAATCGCCGGCATCGCCATGCTGGTTCTGCAGGAGGTCTTCCCGCGCCCGATTAAGGAGGCGCTTGTCTTCTGGCGGCTTCGGGATCGTCTTCCTGGCTGCCGTGCTTTCTCCGAAATTGCGCCGGCCGACGCGCGGATCGATCCGACCGATCTGGCAGTCCTGATCCCAACGGCGCCGATGAACCCCACCCAGCAGAACGCCCTCTGGTATCGCTGGCTGAAGGCAATTGAGAGCGATCCCGCGATCGCGGACAACCACCGCCGCTTCCTGATCCTGCGCGACTGCGCCGTGTTGCTCGCGCTCCTGGCGCTGATCACCCCCGCGCTGCTGATCTGGACACACGGCACACCTAGGCATACCCTCCTGCTCTCGGCCGGGCTGTTCGTTGCATACCTGATCGTGGCCACATCCGCGCGTCATGCGGCAGTTCGGCTGGTCGGCAACGTCATTGCCCGCAAAGTTGCAACGGCATGACCGAGCGCACCGCGCCTCCCAGCGGATGCGATCGATGAAGATCGAGATTCATGACGTCGACCACGGCGGATGCTCGGTCACCACCGGCCCAGCAGGACATCGCCTGATGCTCGACTGCGGGCTATGTAGCGATCGCCCGTGGTATCCGTCGGTTACATATCACGGTCAGCGCATCGACACGCTGATGCTGATGAACCTCGACGAGGATCACTGCGAGGATCTGCCGCATCTATGGCAGAACTGCGGAATCGGAGCCGTCGTCAGCAACCCCACCGTCGACGCCAATGCGCTCCGGGCTATGAAGGCGGAGTGTGGAATGAGGGACGGCGTCTCGACTGCGACGAGCATCCTTGCTCATTTCGGTCCCGGCTTCCTGGGCGAGTGGTCACATGATCTTGGCGGTGTCAGGTGGCATGTGTTCTGGAACCGCTACGGCGCCGACTTCATGGATACCAACAATCTCAGCCTGGTCGCGTTCGTCCACCTCGGCCCCTTCACCATCCTGTTCGGTGGCGACTTCGAACGGGCCGGCTGGCGCCAGCTTCTGCAAAACCCACACTTCCGCGCTAAGCTGGCGAACGTGAATGTCTACGTCGCGTCACACCACGGGCGTGAAAACGGATGCTGCACCGAGGTCTTCGACATCTGCCGGCCTGATCTCGTCATCTTCTCTGACGGGCGGAAGCAACATGGCACCCAGGAAACAGGTGACTGGTACGCCAGCCGCACGACCGGCATCCCCGACTACACCAAGCCCGCAGGGCTGTTCGGCATCCGTCCACTCCGCAAGGTCATGACCACACGCCGTGACGGAACCATCACGATCGATGTCACCACCGACGGCAGGTACTTTGTACTGGGCGATCGGATGAATCAGCTGCCAGCTTTGTCCCGTATGCTCGCTGGATCGCCTACATGGTAACATGGAAGCGATATTGGTCCGTCCGCGACGACCCTTTGAGGCGATACAGTGCGCCAGGGGGTGGGACACAGGCGGCCGAGGTAGAACGGGCACCGGCACTGACCCGCAAAGACAGCCGTGTATTTTACAGACAAGAGGCTAACCCATTGATCTTGCGATGCAATGAACCCGCATTTTTTACAGAAGCGCAGCTTGACCACTTGCTCGATAGGCGAACACGAAAAAGCCCGCTAAGTCATTCGACTTGCAGGCTTTTTGGAATGGTTGCGGGGACAGGATTTGAACCTGTGACCTTCAGGTTATGAGCCTGACGAGCTACCGGGCTGCTCCACCCCGCGACACTTCGCTGATGCGAAGGAGGGTAGATGAGATTGTGAATGGGTTCAGATGACGTGATGCATGTCGCACGGGCTTCAATGCCTGGCGACGACCTACTCTTCCATCGCTTGAGCGATAGTACCATTGGCGCAGGCGGGTTTCACGGCCGAGTTCGGGATGGGATCGGGTGGGACACCGACGCTATAGCCACCAGGCAATGGAGCCGGTGCGACATGCGTGCACGTTATCTGTGGGGTACCCCGTCGTGGCTTGTGGCCGTGACGGGGCTCTTAAAATCGAGACCGTGCTTTTGGTTGCCAGCCTCTCGGAACACCGAGTGCTGGTTGTAGTGGTATTCGAACCAATCCCTCGACGGCGAGGGGATTGGCAATCTGGCGTCGGCTGAATCATCCGCACCGTGCAATGGCTGACTGGTTGCCCAGTGTTGTCATTGATGGTGGAACTCTCAAGCGCGAATAGAGCAATTAGTATCGGTTAGCTCCATGCGTTACCGCACTTCTACATCCGATCTATCAACGTCGTGGTCTCCGACGGCTCTATGAAATCTTATCTCGAGGGAGGCTTCCCGCTTAGATGCTTTCAGCGGTTATCCCGTCCATACATAGCTACCCAGCTGCGCTCCTGGCGGAACGACTGGTACACCAGAGGTATGTTCAACCCGGTCCTCTCGTACTAGGGTCAACTCCTCTCAAATTTCGACGCCCACGGCAGATAGGGACCAAACTGTCT
Source organism: Sphingomonas ginsenosidivorax (assembly GCF_007995065.1). Classification (NCBI taxonomy): domain Bacteria; kingdom Pseudomonadati; phylum Pseudomonadota; class Alphaproteobacteria; order Sphingomonadales; family Sphingomonadaceae; genus Sphingomonas; species Sphingomonas ginsenosidivorax. The sequence goes on from NZ_VOQR01000001.1 coordinate 3,346,997, forward strand.
CGCGACGTTCTGAACCCAGCTCACGTACCACTTTAATTGGCGAACAGCCAAACCCTTGGGACCTGCTCCAGCCCCAGGATGTGATGAGCCGACATCGAGGTGCCAAACAACCCCGTCGATATGAGCTCTTGGGGGTTATCAGCCTGTTATCCCCGGCGTACCTTTTATCCGTTGAGCGATGGCCCTTCCACGAGGGACCACCGGATCACTATGACCGACTTTCGTCTCTGCTCGACTTGTCAGTCTCGCAGTCAGGCGGGCTTATGCCATTGCACTCTAACAGACGGTTTCCGACCGTCCTGAGCCCACCATTGCGCGCCTCCGTTACTCTTTAGGAGGCGACCGCCCCAGTCAAACTACCCGCCACAGAGGGTCCCTGTTCCGGCTTACGGAACGAGGTTAGACATCAGAAACAAACAGGGTGGTATTTCACCTATGGCTCCACATCAGCTGGCGCCGATGCTTCAAAGCCTCCCACCTATGCTACACAGTTTCTTCCTAATGCCACTCTGAAGCTGCAGTAAAGGTGCACGGGGTCTTTCCGTCTAACCGCGGGTACTCCGCATCTTCACGGAGAATTCAATTTCGCTGAGCATGTCCTGGAGACAGTGGGGAAGTCGTTACGCCATTCGTGCAGGTCGGAACTTACCCGACAAGGAATTTCGCTACCTTAGGACCGTTATAGTTACGGCCGCCGTTTACCTGGGCTTCATTTCAGAGCTTGCACCCCTCCACTTAACCTTCAGGCACCGGGCAGGCGTCAGGCCCTATACGTCGTCTTGAAGCCGACTTAGCAGAGCCCTGTGTTTTTGCTAAACAGTCGCTACCCCCTGGCCTGTGCCCCCCATAAGAGCTTGCGCTTATATGGGGCCTCCTTCTTCCGAAGGTACGGAGGCAATTTGCCGAGTTCCTTCAGGACACTTCTCTCAAGCGCCTTGGTATACTCTACCTGACCACCTGTGTCGGTTTCGGGTACGGTCTATACGGTGGGGCTATTTCCTGGAACCATTTCGAAGCCTGACCAATCCGATAAGGTCAGACAACACACATGATCCGTCACACACCACCAGGCCCACGAATATTAACGTGGTTCCCATCGACTACCCCCTTCGGGCTCGTCTTAGGGGCCGGCTCACCCTGCGCGGATTAGCCTTGCGCAGGAACCCTTGGTCTTTCGGCGAGAGGGCATCTCACCCTCTTTATCGCTACTCATGTCTGCATTCGCACTTCCGATACCTCCACGACCCATTACCAGATCGCTTCACAGGCTTACGGAACGCTCCGCTACCGCGTACCACATAAGTGGCACACCCTAAGCTTCGGCACGTATCTTGAGCCCCGTTACATCTTCGCCGCAGGACCTCTTGTTTAGACCAGTGAGCTGTTACGCTTTCTTTAAAGGATGGCTGCTTCTAAGCCAACCTCCTGGTTGTTTTGGAAGTCCCACATGCTTTCCCACTTAGATACGATTTGGGGGCCTTAGCTGTAGGTCAGGGCTGTTTCCCTTTTGACGACGGACCTTAGCACCCGCCGTCTGTCTCCCGCATATCACTCTTGGGTATTCGGAGTTTGGTTAGGTTTGGTAGATCTCGCGACCCCCTAGCCCATCCAGTGCTCTACCCCCCAAGGTGTTCGTGCGAGGCACTACCTCAATAGTTTTCGCGGAGAACCAGCTATTTCCCGGCTTGATTGGCCTTTCACCCCTAAACACAACTCATCCGGTAACTTTTCAACGTTAATCGGTTCGGACCTCCAGTGCGTGTTACCGCACCTTCATCCTGGTCATGCCTAGATCGCCGGGTTTCGGGTCTAATACATCAAACTCTGGCGCCCTATTCAGACTCGCTTTCGCTGCGCCTACACCTAACGGCTTAAGCTTGCTTGATACATTAAGTCACAGACCCATTATGCAAGAGGTACGCTGTCAGGCCATAAAAGCCCTCCAACTGCTTGTAGGCAATCCGTTTCAGGTACTGTTTCACTCCCCTCATCGGGGTGCTTTTCACCTTTCCCTCACGGTACTAGTTCGCTATCGGTCACATACGAGTATTTAGGCTTGGAGGGTGGTCCCCCCATGTTCAGACAGAATTTCACGTGTTCCGCCCTACTCGAGTCCTGAATTCTCACTTTCGCATACGGGGCTGTCACCCGCTATGGCCGAACTTTCCAGATCGTTCTGCTAGTTGAAATTCAGGCACTGGCCTGGTCCGCGTTCGCTCGCCACTACTAACGGAATCTCGGTTGATGTCTTTTCCTCCAGCTACTGAGATGTTTCAGTTCGCCGGGTTCGCTTCACGAAGCCTATGTATTCAGCTAAGTGATACCTGACCAATTAACTTTACCCCAGCCGAAGCTCAGGTAGAATTAATCGGATAGGTGGGTTTCCCCATTCGGAAATCATAGGGTCAAAGCTTGCTCACAGCTCACCTATGCTTATCGCAGCGTGCCACGTCCTTCATCGCCTGTATGTGCCAAGGCATCCACGAATTGCCCTTACCTCACGCTTGAGAGTCCACACCACCAACGACATCACTGGGTGCCTCCGAAGAGGTCACCAACTCGGCAGAGCAGTGCGCGTTGGCCTTTGTCAGGTGCGGATGATTATAATCTCAGCCAGATTATTTATATGATGACGCACGTCCTGGCCTTGCGAACCGCTTGTCGAATTCACCGCGCACCGAAGTGCTGAGCGAACCGCCGAAGCTGTCCTCAATGTCCAAAACCATACGCCTCACGGCATCGATTTTAAGAACCCATTCACAATGTCAAATACGACGGGCTTGCCCGTCAATCACCGCACTCTCGTGCGGCGAACCGTTTCTCTTCATCTCTAGGTTGTAGCTGATGGCACGCGCCGTCTCGTCTCAAAGATATGGTGGAGCCTATCGGGATCGAACCGATGACCTGATGCTTGCAAAGCAACCGCTCTCCCAGCTGAGCTAAGGCCCCATGTTCGATGCGCCGTTTGGCACACGCGAATATCGAGATCGTTGAGACGCTGACG